>JAKEFD010000123.1 GCA_022616245.1 Gemmataceae bacterium | reverse complement strand
TTCAACGGCAAGGACACGATCACGGTCGAAGTCCGCGAGGTCGCCGGCAAGAAGCAGCTCGTCTTCGAAGGCTCCGTGACCAACCACGGCGAAGCCGTGGCGGCGGGGAGCGAGGCGAAGGAAGAGTAGCCGTGGGGCAGGCATTCCTGCCTGCCAAAAACGCGACAGAACTACGACAACGCCGGGCGACTGGACGGCCGCCCGGCGTTCTTTTATGTTGAAGCTATCAACTCTTGGAATAACTGGACCAGCCAAATCGCGAGGATTTCATGTCCTTCATGTCGCCAGATCACATAAGCCGCGCTCAGCGGTTAACGCCAAGAGAGCAGAAGTGCTTGATTGCAATTGGCGTGGTGTGTCTGGTCTTGGCCGCGCTGCTGCTTTGGTCTCCACCGCGCAGCAGCTCGCAGACTCAGAGAGGGCAACAAATTGTCGAGACAACGATTCAAGACTCGCAGCCGACCGGCGTTGTCGTCTTGCTGGCGGGAGCCGGAATGGCGTTCATTCTGCTCGCGCTCAATGGGCTTCGACTCAGCAAATTCGCATTTGGCCCAGTTTCAGGCGAGATGCCGAACGATGTCGAGCAATTCGCTAAGAAACTGGAGAACGAGCAGAAATTCAGGGATCCTGTGGAAGAAATCACGGGTGATCTTACGCCTACGCAGGAAAAGGCCCCGGCTCCCGAGGAGGATGCCGCAATAACTGCCAACTTTGGCGGCAACGACAAGATTGGCGTGTACCTGCTGGAACAAGTTCCGGTAGCCGTTCTTTTCGATTTGATCCAGGAATGGGAGCAGGTGGAGAAGACTTTCGCCGGCTGGACCGAAAGGGAAAAGCAGAAGCCGTACGACTTTTCCGACTTTGCACTTGCGGCTCGAAGGAAGGGGTCCGGCAACCACTCCTGGCTGATCACGTTCAAGACGCGCCCTCCGGTTTGGGTGTCCTACGGTTATCGGAGTGGTGACAAGTCTACAATTCTTACGCCCGCGAAGAACGAGTAACTTTGCCCGCCGCAACGGTGCAACGCATTGTCTAATCCTACGCACCTCTCGTCATGCCTGCCATAGCCGAACTTGAGCACCGCCGAGCCCACTTGGCTGATAGACATGGGGCCTATGTGCTTTGGCTGATCAAGCACCGCTATTGTGAAACATACCAAGATTTGCTCGCGCATTTTGCCGAATGCGAACCGAACCCGGTCCACCGACGGGAGCGACTAATGTTCACGGTCGACGGACTTTGCCGCGAGGGCTTGATAGAAGCCCGCGATGGCCAAGGCACTGTCGTTCCTGCTGGGCAAGCTGACGCACATTCGACGCTGCACGTCACCGAGCAATGGAGTCGAATCCAAAGAGCGTTGGGCGTCAGCTTGACTCAAATCGCGTCGATCGTGCCGCGTTCCTCGCAAGTCGTTACGCCTTCGTTCGGGCCATCGAAAGGCAAGAAGACGTGCGACGTCTTCGTGGTCATGCCGTTTGCGGATCGGTTGCGGCCAATCTACGATGATCACATTAAGCCAGTCGTTCTGAAGGCTGGGCTGACGTGCCGCCGTGGCGATGACTTCTTTGCGAACGGCGCGATCATCCAAGACATCTGGGATGCCGTCAGCAATGCGATGAGCGTAGTTGCCGATTGTACAGAACGCAACCCGAACGTCTTCTACGAAATTGGCATGGCCCATACGGTCGGAGTGCCTACTATCCTCATGACTCAGGACAAGGGCGATGTGCCATTCGACATAGGCCACGTGCGGCGCATCGAGTACGAATACACGCCTCCCGGAATGAGAGAATTCGAGACAGCGCTGGAAAACGCTCTCAGAGAGATAACCACGCCCGGGACGCTTTAGCGAGATGCCTCAAGAAGTCCCTGCGCCTGATCCGGTGACCGAAGCGATGGATCGTGTGTGCGCCAAACCGGGACCGAGGTAGCTGACCCAAACGGCTTGACGAGCGGCATGTCGTGTTGCAAATTGTCGGTAGAAGCAAATATTTACCGACGTTTTGTAACAATGTCTGCCACGAATCACCACGAACAGCGCGTCCTCGGGCTGGCTCGCAAGGCCGGCGTCGTCCGGCCGCGCGACCTTGCCGCACAGGGTATTCCCCGCGAATACCTCATTCGCCTGCGCAATCGCGGCGTGCTCCAGCAGCCCAGTCGCGGGCTTTATGTTCTGGCTGACGCCGATCTCGGCGAACGGCAATCGGTGGCCGAGGCGTGCAAACGGGTGCAGCATGGCGTGGTTTGCCTGCTGTCGGCCCTTCAGTTTCATGGCCTGACCACTCAAATCCCTCACGAGGTCTGGCTGGCGATCGACGTGAAGGCCCGGCGTCCCAAGGTAAACTACCCGCCGCTGAGGATCGTCCGCTTTTCGGGCACGGCGCTGACGTTCGGGACGGAAGAGCACGTGATTCGAGGTGTAAAGATCAAGGTCTACGGGCCGGCGAAGAGCGTCGCGGACTGCTTCAAATACCGCAACAAGATCGGCGTCGATGTGGCGATCGAAGCACTCCGCGACGTCTGGCGGCGCCGACGGGCGACGATGGACGAGCTGCTGGAGGCGGCCAAAGTCTGCCGCGTTGCCAATGTCATGCGGCCGTATCTGGAATCGCTGACATGAACGACTCCGGCGCCGGAACATCGCCGCCTCGGTCCAGCAGCGGCTGTCGAACATCGCCAGGGCCGGCCGATGCGCTGCCTTGCCGGGCTTACCAGCCGGCCGTAGCATGAGAAGAAGTCTGGCGCCGAGAAGGGAGCTTCCATGCCAATTCACGACTGGAGCAAAGTGCCCGCGGGGCTCTTTCATCATTTCCATCAGCATTGGTCGATCGAGATCGCCACCACGCTGAACCGCGGGCGGCTGCCCAAAGGCGTGTCGGCGCTGGTTGAGCAGCGCGCTGGTCCTAAGGAGACGGATGTCTTGGCGATCGAAAGCAAGAGCGCACGCTGGGCAGCCGGGAGCGATGGCGGCGTAGCGACGCTCGAACAGCCCGTCACGCGCATCGTGCAACGCAGCAGCAGTTATCTCTATGCTCAGCGGGCCAACCGCATCGTGATCAAGCACCACTTGGGCCGCATCATCGCGGTGATCGAGATCGTCTCACCGGGCAATAAGGACAGCCGCGGCGCGCTGCGCCATTTTGTGGAGAAGACCGCTGACTTCATCGAGGTGGGGATTCATGTGTTGGTGATCGACCTGTTCCCACCCACGCCGCGCGATCCGCTGGGTATCCACAAGGCGATCTGGGACGAATTCAAGGAGGAGGACTTTGCGTTTCC
>JAKEFD010000122.1 GCA_022616245.1 Gemmataceae bacterium | reverse complement strand
TTTCGAGTTTCGGATTTGTTTCGAGTTTCGGATTTGTTTCGAGTTTCGGATTTCGAGTTTCGGATTTGAACTTCGAGGTACTCCATGGATACCATTCGCTTCATCATGGTCGGCGGCTTCCTTGGCGCCGGCAAAACTACCACGCTCGCACGCCTGGCCCGTTTCTACATGAACCGGGGCCAAAAGGTTGGGCTGGTCACCAACGACCAGGCCCAGGACCTCGTCGACACGCACTCCTTGCGCGAACAGGGCTTCCCCGTCGAGGAAGTCGCCGGCGCTTGCTTTTGCTGCAAATTCGACGACCTCTTGGACAAGGTCGGCAAGCTCGAGGTAGACCAGCGGCCACACGTCATTCTTGCCGAGCCGGTCGGCAGTTGCACGGATCTCGTCGCCACGGTGGTGCAGCCTTTGAAGGACCTCTATGGCGCGCGCTTCTCCGTCGCACCTTACGCCGTCTTGTTCAAGCCGAGCCATGGCCTCAAGATCCTGCGGAACGAGAAAGGCGGCTTTTCACCCAAGGCGGAGTACATTTTCCGAAAGCAGCTCGAAGAGGCCGACGCGATCCTCATCAACCGCATCGACGAATTGTCCGCACTGGAGGTCGAGGAGCTTTACCGCCTGGTCGAGTCCCAGTACGCCGGCGTGCCCGTGTTGCGTGTCTCGGCGCTGAACGGAAACGGCTTCGATAGCCTGACCCAGCTTCTGGATCAAGAAGGCAACTTCGGCAAGAAAATCCTCGACATCGATTACGACATCTACGCCGACGGCGAAGCGGAGCTGGGCTGGCTCAACAGCAGCGTCCGCGTGAAGGCCGACAAGAATTTCGCACTCGACTCGTTGCTCATGGATGTCGTGCAGGGCCTCAAGCAGGACCTGCACGGCTCGGGCGCTGAGGTGGCCCATCTCAAGGCCATCGGCCTCTGGGAAGGATTCTTCGGCGTGGCGAATCTGGTGAGCAGTGAGGGGAAAGCGGAATTGTCGCTGCCGTCGCGCTGCCAGGTCGCCGAGGCGGACGTGATCGTCAACGCCCGCGTGGCCATTGACCCGGAGGAGTTGAAGGAACGCGTCCAGCGCGTGGTCGGCGCGGCCTGCAAGAAAGTGGGCGCGCAGGTGCAGGAACACCAGACGCAGAGTTTCCGACCCGGCCGCCCGCAACCCACGCACCGCTACGCCTCGGCGGCGACCTGATCATCGACATCGAAGCGCCAGGTACCGTGGCGCTTCGCATGCCTTGGCGGTGCTGGTCCCAGGTTCAATTTGTTGCACAGGATCCGCCAAGGCATGCCACCCGACGCGCTTCGAATCTATCCCGTCGAGTCGGAGCGGCGCGTTTCCAGCCAACGTGACAGCACGCCGGCTTTGCCCAGACTGATCAAAACCGCGACCGCTAACACGACCAGACTGCCGGCGAGGTAATCGAGACCCGTGACCACTTGCCTGAGCGCGATGTAGCCACGCAGGATCGCGCCGCCGAGCCAGGCTGCAAGCACGAAGGCCGCCGCGCCGTGCGAAAAGCGGTGCGCCATCCACCAACCGTAAAGCGCCAACGCGATCGCCATCATGAAGGGATAACCCTGGACTGCCCACGGCGGAAAGCCGGCAGGCCCATTGAAACTGACGACGATGGCGCCGAGGCCGGCGAACGCGGCCAAGAGCGCTGCCGCCTGGCGAAGGCGCGAAGCCCACCAATCACTGAACAGGGCGCCGACCAGCCACATGACGCCGAGGACAATATGGAACGCGACGAGGCCGCGCAAAGGATCGTAGCCCGCGCCGATGTGCACTGTGCCGGTCGCCAGGATCGCCAGACTCGCGCCGAGCAAACAGCGCCAGGACGAGCGTTGCCACAAGCCCAGCGCCAGTTGCAGAACGGCGGCAACCACCAGCGGCGCGGCCTGTGGAGAAACCAGCTCCCGCCCGAGCATTGTGTTTGGCCCGGCGACGGACAAGAGCACCAAAGCCGCTGTGAGCGCTTCCGTTGCGAACCGCACGCGTCGCGCCGCCGCATAGACATAGAACCCTGCCGCCGCGAAAAGGGCCAGGTGCAACGGATCGCCCCCAAGACGCCCGGCGAACTCGTCGAGGAATTCGCGATAGAGAGCATCGTTGCGATGCCCGAACAGCGTCAAGCCCACGAGCGCAATCGGCAGCACCAGCGCGGCCGTAAGCACTCCATTGATTGATTGTTGGGTACGTTTTTGAATGCTCAACCCAATCTCCAAGAGCAGGACCCCGACGCACAAGCCGAACGGCACGAGAAAATAAGGACCAAAGATGAGCTGATCACGGTCTTGACCGCTCAGAAGGTGCATCGACCAGCACAAGAGGAATGCACGGCCCAGCACCGCCAGGCCAAGGAAAAAGAACAAGGACCAGGGATAGAGCGGCCAAGGCCATGGGCTGCCGTTGTCCCGCACATAGTCCGGGCCGCGGCGAATAGCCGGCAACAGCGTCAAGCAGACGAGACCAGCGACCGTGGAGAACGAAAACAATCCCCACATCAAGCCTTCGCTGCGTGGTGCATCAAGAAGAGGCGACAGGGCCAGCGGATACAAGAAGAACAAGGAGAGAATGAGATAATAAGGCACGCGAAATCGCGCCGGCAGCCGCAGCCTGATGCCGCGCAAGACGCCTTCGCTCACGAGAGCGGCAAACGCCAGACCCACGACATAGAAGATCCAACCCCGCCCCGGATCAATGGCGAAGGTTTCATCGAATGTCACCGACGTCGCTAGAAACATGAGCACGACGAGCAAGAGGACGGTGCGGACATCGTCCCAGACCTTGGCGAAGCGGACGAGCAGGAACGTCGCGCCGGCCAAAAGCAGCGTGTAGCCGCCCAGGCCGCCCATGAGCGCCCAGTTGTCCACGTCGCGGCCGGTGCCGCCGAAGGAAATCCAGAGTCCGACGAGGAACAAGCCGGCGCTAATGATGTAGAAGGGGTTCTGCGTGCACACCCAGCGGACGAGCTCGCGGCCGCCGATGCTCCAGGGCACAGGCTCGCCGCGAACAGTAGGAATAGTAGCCATGACGCGATCCCTCAAGACGTGCGGGCAAAAGCGCGAGGCCAGATAAGAGAAATGACAACGAAGAGTCTGGACCCGGGCCCGTTTCTTGATCGTAATCTTGCGGGAAATGGGGTGCAAGTGTGGAGTCTGGTGAGTGGTGAGTGGTGAGTTGGGTGGCATGCCTTGGCGGATCCTGTGCAAGGGCATCGAACCCTGGACCAATACCGACAAGGCATGCCGAAGCGCCACGCAACTTGGCGATTCCGCATGCTTTCGCCGTGCTGGTCCGGCGTTCGCATTCATTGCAAAGGATCGGCGAAAGCATGGCACACACACACGAACATCGACGCGCTAAGTCTTACGTCGTTTGCGGAAAACTCGTAGATCATTAACTGTAGCGCCACCAATTCAACAGATTCTGCGCGGCCTCCCAAAGAATAACCAGTGGGAGAATGGCGTTGAGAATCAGTCCCACCGCCGTAATGCCCCAGAGACGCTCGGACCGGAAGCCGGCGATGCCCACCGCCACGAGGCCCAAGACGCAAAACACGGCCCAGACAGCCACCCCCCAGAAGATTCCATCAATGGGATGGCCATGCCAGAGTATGCCGTGGCCGGCAGTGCCCACGAAGAAGCCGCACAAGAAGCCGGCAAACGGTGTAGTAAGCGAGACTACGTTCCAACAAGGCGGCCGAATGTGCTTGGGTGCACCACTCGTGTTGTCACGCAGACCGCGAAAGGGAAGCAACAACAACACGAGCATGCCGACGAGCAGCGTCAGGTGGCCCAGGAATAACATCACGTCGCCAAGCAGCAATTCGTCGAAAAGCGGCATGATGTCGAATTTGCCGAGCGGCGCGAATGCGAAGCTGATGGCGAAGGACATGGGCACGGCCAGGAACAACAGCGTCGCGCCGTACCAGCGCGCCGCCCTGCCGTAAAGCCGCAACTGTCCACCTATCCCGATGCGACCGCCCAGGAGTGCGATGCAGCCGATGAGCATGACCAAAAGCGCGTTGTATTTGTGGTAAGCCTCAAAAAGCTGGAACATGGCGGATCGCCTCGTGGGTCCCTACTTGACATAGGCACCGAAGCGAGGCAGATGTAACAGCGTCGTTCCAGGGCTTGCGTTTGCCGGCCTTCGATTGCTGCTTAACGGCGGGGGCGACGGGCGCCAGCGGCGTTTGACTTGCCGGCATTTCCTTGATCTCGATCGTGCGGAATTCGACTTGCGGCATGGTCGCGTTTGCTTCGAAGAAGATGCCGCCGCTCCGGCGGGTTGCGCCCTTGTAAGTCGCGACGGTCTTGCCGTCGACGCGCGTTTCCAGGCGGTCGCCTTGAGCGATGATTTCCAAAACGAACCAGCGGTCCGGCTCGTGCGGCGGCTCGAGCACGGGCGCTAAATGCTGCCACTTGTCGGTGATGCTAGGATTCAGGCCCAAACTGCCGGTGTAGTCAAAAACGCTCCCGTCGATGCGAATCTGGGCCTCATATCCTATGGGAAGGGTCGGCGTGGAGGTTGTCCGAAAGTAGATGCCGCTGTTTCCCTTGTTGCCGATTCGCACCTCGGCGCGCAGGTGAAAATCGCCGAAGTCTTGCCGCTCGGCACCCAGGAAGCTGTAGCCGTCTCTAAGTGTGGGCGCCTTGCCGACGAGTACGCCCTCCTCGACTGACCAAACCTGTGCATGTCCGGGCGTCACTTTCCAGCCGGCGAGGTCTTTCTTGTTGAAAAGCTGGATCCAGGCTGTGGCGGATGGTTGAATCGCAGTCCGGTCCCAGTTCACCCAACTGGCGTCGACGATCGTGCCGTGGTGTCCGTTGCCGGAGGAATCCTTGAGCACGTCGCCCTTGCCTTCGTCGAAGTGGTACAGGGCCAGCGTGTCGGCGTCGAGTTCGAAGCGGCGCGCGGGCGTGAAGTCCTCTTCATAGCGCGCCTTCTTCGAAACGCGCACGGGGCCGATAAGACCGTCGAAGTGCTGAAACATTGGCAAGAGCTTTAGTCGTTGAGTCGCGCCGATCCAGGCATGTTCCGCGGACGAATTGGATTCTTCCATCGGCGTGCGCGGCATGCGCCCCGCCAACTTGCCATCGACGTAGAAGCGCAGCTCCTGGGCATCGATGACCAATGCCAAATGCGCGCGCTCGCCCAGCGCCACGGGTCGCGAACCAAAAACGCGGGGGGCCGTGTGGTGATCCATACCGGCCCAGACGTTCCCGTTCTGGGACAACATGCATGGCGCGTTTTTACCTCCAAGAGTGAATACCATTCGCGACGTGTCCGCTGCCTTGTCGGCCCGCGCCCATGCTTCGATGGTCACGGGGCCGGTGGCGTCGTCGCGCTTGAGCGTCGGGATGGCGACGTGACCTGACTTGCCGTCAAAACGGAGGGCGCAGTTGGGGGCTGGGCGTGCGGTGCCAGAGTCGCGATGGTAGGTCACGACGATAAACGTGTCATTGGGCCCGCTGGTGAACGACGGTGGGCGAAGTTTGTCCGGCCCGCTCAGTGCCAGCACCAGCCGGTTCCCGTTAACTTGATAAATGGCGCGTGCCTCAATCTTGCTCCGTTCAACTACCAAGTCAATCTCCTTGGGCTGTATGGCGGTGTCCAGGCGATAGAAGCCGTGCCAGATCTTGTCGAGCCATTTGGACATCATGCGGTCGCCGCTGAAAGTGACCCACTCCACCTCCTTCAGTTTTGCCACCGCGAGCGGCTTGCCCTGGTATTCGCCGGAAACGACGCTCCAGGTCCCTTGGAGCTGCTCCTCGTCGGTCCGCATGTCGGTCGGTTGACTCGGCGGCAATTCCTTGATCTCGATCTTCTTGAACTGGACAATGGTCTCTTCGCCGGCCTGCTGCAGCGCCAAGTGACCTCGTTGAAACGTACCATCCTGGAATTCATCGACTGTGGTGACGCCATTGACCTTGATGCTGATGCGGTCGCCACGAGCGATGACCTCAAGCGTGAACCACGCGCCGGCGTCGGCGCCGGGGATGATCTTTTCAAAAGGTTTGAGACCGTACAGACTGCCGGTCCGATTGCGTTCCTTGCCCTTGGCGAGCGGCGTCTCTTCGCCGACAAAAATCTGCGCCTCGTAGCCCGTCGGATACTTGCGGGCTAAGCCCCCATCGACAGCAAACGGGGCGCGAAAGTAGATGCCGCTGTTGCCGAAGTACACGCCTTGCTTGCCGCGGAAATTGATCTTCACGTCAGCACGGAGGTGAAAGTCGCTGAAATCGTCACGCTCCGAGAAGAGATGGCTCACCTTCCCGGGCCCGCTGCCGACCAGGGCGCCATCTTCGACGCGCCAGTTGCCCGGCTGCATGGGGTGCGTCTTCCAGCCGTCAAGGTTCGTGCCGTTGAAGAGCTGCACCCAGCCGGAAGTGGCGCGGCGCGAGACGCCGGTGGCGGAGTTGAGCACCTTGCCGTCCGTGGCTTTGACCAGGTGCTGGAATTCGCGTGTGACGTCGCCCTTCAAGACCCAGCGTCCCTCCAAGCATTTATCCGGCGAGATCCAGGTCATGATTTGCGCGGCTTCATTCCAGGTTCCGGTAAGCTCGAAGGCGTCGCCCGCGCCGCTGAAGAACCACTGGCGGTATTGCTTCGTGCCCGCGTCGAACCAGGCCAGTGAGTAGTCGCTGGTGCCCTTCTCCTCGTCAGTCATTGTCGTCTCGATCATCCGGCCAGCGAGGATCGGCTCAGTCTTCACCCGCTGCGCCTCGGCGATCGGCTTGTCCGGCGTCGCGATGTTCCTGACGGTGATTTCGTCGCGCCACTCGCCGACTAGCCGGTCGAGGACCTTCATCTCGTCCGGGCGCTTTGGATCGGTGGGCGGGATGGGAAACGCGACAGGTCCCGCGATACGTGTAAACGTCAAACGGATGTCGTGAACGAGGTTATCTGTCGCGTCGCGCTGGAAGAGGCGGGACTTGACCAAGTTAGGACTGACCAACTCGACCTGGTGAATGTATTCGATGCCGTTTTGGAATCGATGGCGCCAAACCAGCGCGCGACTGTCGGGATTGAACTCGCCGACAACGGGCCCATAAGTGGTGCCGTCGGACCACGCGGCCCAGTGGCGTAGTACGTTCTTGTCTGGGTCGAAGGAGTGCATGACGACACCGTTGCCATGTCGGCCGCGAAGGAACTTGCCGCCCGCGACGTATTCGTGGGTGACGTGTTCGATGGTGGGCGCATCGTCCGGCGCGAGCTTAGGATCGAGGTCCTGCGCCTCGACTTTCCAGGATCCGGCCAGGAACGGCAATACGTCGGCCGCCCGTCGCGGCACCTCGGGCGCGCTTGGCGCGCCAGGCGAAGCCAACCAATCCGCGACAAACGGCGTCGCCAGCAGCGCCAGACCGGCCAAGAGTGCCGGGAAAAAGATTGCGGTCAGTGTTCGCCCCCAGCCGCCGCGGCGCTGCCAGCGCAAGACGACAATCACCAGGCCGATGACGAGCGCCAGGCCCAGACCGACCGCGGAGCCGAGCGCGGCCCAAAGGAACAAACGGCCGCGCGTCATCGCCTGGCCCACGAGCACAAGCTGGACGACAAAACCGATGAGCGCGACCGCCAGGGCGATGTGCAAAACGCGTGCGGCCGGCGAACGCGGTGCGTCCGCCGGCTGTTTGGTCACGTTCGCCGGGGCGGATGACGCAACCAGGGAGCTTACGGCCGCCGCTCGCCCCACATCGGCGACGAGGCCGTGCATCTGGATTTCCGACAAGTACTTCGCCAACACCTCGGCGACATCGGACGCCTTCTGAAAGCGATCCTCCGGATTCTTGGCGTGCAGCCGTTCGACGATGTCGGCCAGCCACTGTGGAATCTCGCTGTTGATTTCGCGGATGGGCCGCGGTCTTTCCTCGGCCACACGCTTCAAAACCGCCAAGGTGCCGGAAGCGCGGAACGGCGGCCGGCCCGTGCACATGACGTACAGCATCGTGCCCAGACTAAACAAGTCGGAGCGGTGATCGATGGCCACTCCCTCGGCTTGCTCCGGCGACATGTACATGGGCGTGCCGGCGACCACGCCCGCTTGCGTGACGTTCACGTCGTCGGCGGCTCGGGCCAGGCCGAAATCGCTGATCTTGACGCGCTCGACGCCGTTTTCCAGAAGGACGTTGCTCGGCTTGATGTCGCGATGAATGAGCCCCTGATTGTGCGCCGCCGCCAACCCGCATGCGGTTTGGTAACCAATGCGCAGAATCTCTTTCACTTCCAGCGGTCCGGCGTCATCGAGTTTTTGCTGCAGGGTTTGGCCGTCGACATACTCCATTACGAAGTAACGGGCTTCGCGAATGAAACGTTTTTTGGCCGTGGCGTTCGCCGCCAACTCCGGGGCGAGCACCTTGATCGCCACCACGCGGTGAAGATTCTCGTCGAATGCCTTGAGCACCGTGCCGAAACCGCCCTTGCCGATGATCTCACGAACTTCGTAATGGTCCAGCCGGCCCAGGGACTCGGCGCGCTCCGAGGGTGTCAGGAATTCCAGCGAGATCGGTCCAGCGGCGGGTTGCTCTGCTTGGGTCGGCGCGAATTCGGGGGGAGTGGACGGCGGCGTTTCCAATGCCTGCGTGGCCTCGCCCGCGACCTGGACCTGGGCCATGGCCGGCGTTTGTAAAAAGCCGCTCGCCTGGTCATGTGCGCGCAACAGGAGTTCAACACGCTGGCGCAGCTCGGCTTGCCCGCTACAGGCTGTGTCCAGAAAGGCGTCACGTTCGTTGCCGGAAAGCGCCAGGGCATCGGAAAAGATGTGCTCCACCTGCTTGGGATCGTGCGTCATGTGCAGCCCCTGCTGATTGGATTCTGGTCACAATGCGCCGTTTTTTGGCTGCGCGCCTCACCCGCATCCTTAGACGAGTTCAACCTGTTCGGTTGCAAGCAGTGAGGCTTGCCGAAACCAAGTACTTAGCCATTGCTAACATTGGGGGTGTGTGCGTGACTTTTGTCGCTCCGGAGCTTTCATGAGACGCAAAGTATTTAGAAATAGTTACTTGCGTCGCTGTTTCGCAGCGACAGGGGGTAGGGTCAATTTGTCGCTCCGGAACTGTTGTCGCTCCAGAGCGCCGTGTTGGCAGCGAACGGGAGACCCTTCCGCTTATTGCCGCAATCGGTCGAATAACCAGGCCCGAGCATACGCCCACCAGCGCGCCGCAGTGGCGCGGGAAATGCCCAAACACACCGCCGCGTCTTCTTCGGACAGGCCGGCGAAGTAACGCAGTTTCACCAACTCCGCCTTGGGCGCGTCCTCTTTAGCCAATTCCTCCAAGGCTTCGTCGAGTGCTTCCAGGTCTTCGCGTGGTTCGGGAAGTGCGAGTTGATCCTCGACAAGTTCGTGCCGGGCCATATCGCCGCCGCGCTTGAGCCGTTTTCTCCGCCGTGCGTTTTCGACCAGGATGCGGCGCATGGCCTCTGCGGCCGCGGCAAAGAAGTGATGCCGATTGGCGAATCCGGGCGTCGCGTTGCGAGTGGATTCACGCTCTTCGCTCGCCACGAGGCGCATGTACGCCTCGTGGACGAGCGCGGTGGCTTCGAGCGTGTGCCCTGGGTTTTCGGAGGCGAGCTTTTGCGCTGCCAGTCGGCGCAACTCATCGTACACCAGCGGCAAAAGCTGTGCGGCCGCCTGAGCGTCGCCCTGGGCTGCTGATTCGAGGATGCGCGTGACATCCGCCATGTCTCGACATTAATTGCCGTGCGTCGCGGTTGCAACGGCCATTTGTTCAACGGCGTTCAAGGATTTGATGACGCGGCCAGTCCTTTGCCGTGCATGTTGATCATGCGCGGGACGAGCTTTTGCCAACCTGCTTCAAACTCCTGCCATGTCATGTGGCCCCAATTGGTCAAATAGACGTGCTCCGCGTCAAAACCGCAGGCAACCATCCAATGGCCGCCGGGCAGGTCCCAGTTCCAGAAATTGCCGCCGCTGACCCCGAGCATGACGATGACGGGTTGGCCCCGGCGCAAACGTGCACAGAGCGCCGCGCGGCCGGCGATCGGCTGCACCGACACGCCGTGCGCCTTGCAAATGCGTTCGACACAACGCCGGCTGGTCCCGAACAGGCCAAAGAGATTGTCGGGCGGAAAGCATTTCTCGAGGCGGCGCATCACCTGCGCCGCGTCGCCGGCAAGCGGAGCGAACTTTCCGTGATACGTGAGAAAAGTCGCCGCCGCCGCCTGCCCGCAGTTGGTATTACAGAGTGTGCCGTCATCATTGGTGTATTCGAAGATCGAAGACACGCCGCAATAGTCCGTCCGTTTCACACCGCCAGCGAATTGCCCCGCCATGATGCGCCTCGGTTCTTCCAGTTCACTACCCGCTGCCCCTCGTTTACGCATCGGGCTCGTATTCGAGTCTCCTAAAAGTGCCGCATTCGTTAGACTATCACAAGATGCAAGCTTGACACCGAAAACTCGCCGCAAAGGGAGTGATATGTCAGACGGGGCGTTGAAGGAACCGCTGGTGTTTGAGCCGTTTTTGCGTCCCATGGTCTGGGGCGGCCGCGCTCTGGGGGACCAATTAGGCAAGCGGCTGCCGACCCCGGATGCGTTCGGCGAATCGTGGGAGCTGTCCGCGCACCCGCTACATGTCAGCGTAGTCGCCGAAGGGCATGAGCGCGGCCGGTCGCTCACAGAGCTGTGCGCGCTATACGGCGACGCTTTATGGGGAGCTCAAGAAAAAGAGATCGACCAGTTTCCTTGGCTCATCAAGTTCCTCGATTGCCAGGAGCGCTTGTCCATTCAAGTGCACCCGGATGACGCACTCGCGCGAAAGTTGTTGAATGAGCCCAACGGCAAAACAGAAGCATGGGTCGTGCTTCATGCGGAGCCTTCGGCGAAGATTTACGCCGGTTTTCATCCGGGAATCACTCGTGGCGACGTGGAAAGGCATTTGCAAGAGGGCACGCTGGAGCAGTGCCTGGCGTCGTTCACGCCGCGTTCGGGAGTGTGCGTCTTTTTGCCGGCGGGCACGGTGCACGCGGTCGGCGGCGGCGTGCTCCTGGCCGAGGTGCAGCAATCGAGCGATGCGACTTTTCGGCTTTACGATTGGAACCGTCTGGGCACGGACGGCAAACCGCGCACCCTGCATATCGAGCAAGCACTGAGCGCGATCGATTGGCAAGCCGATCCTGTCCAACCGATAACGCCGCAGCCGCTGCCGGATTTCGATGGTCAGGGCACGGCACAGCGGTTAGTTGCGTGTCCTTATTTCGAGCTCGACCACATTCACCTGAAAGACGCTTGGGATTGCAGCACGGAGGACCGGCTGGCCGTTTTCCTTAATGTAGATGGTCACGCCCAATGCGGGACCCCAGGAGGCTTCACGCGTCCGTTGCGGCGCGGCGAGACGATCGTGATGCCGGCGGCTTTGCAGAAAGTTATTTGGAACGCTGATGCCGCCTGTGGCTGTTCGCTTCTACGCATCCGATTGCCCGGCTAGACAATCCTGTATCTCTCAATGCGGCAGCCGGCCAAACATGTCTTCGAAATAGCCGCTGGCATAGCCGACCGCGTATCCCAGCGCCAATGCCACAACGGCCAGAAAGAGAAGGCCAACCACGACAGTCAGAAGATAGCTTCTTTCCGCGGCAGTGCTCAAAAGACCATGCTCGCGGACCACCAGCACGCCTCTTTGAAAAGCGCAGGCCAGCACAACGACGACGCCCGCGATGGTGGCAACGACGCCCGTGACAATCAGTACAAGCAACTTCGACAGCTTGGGCGCCACCGCGGCGAGCCCAAGGCAAGTCAAGATCCAGACGACGAAGACCGCCAGGGCAAAGGCAAGAACCATCATGACTAACCCTGCATTCTTCATGCGGATCCTGGCTTTGCAGTGCTTGCAGCGGAAGTAAAACGGCGCCATCGGATGGTGCAGCAAATGATGCCAGTGCAACATGTCGTCGCACGACGGGCATTCGGCGGAAAGATGGATCATTGGGATTCTGCGTTAGCGATTGCGGTTGAGAAGTTTCATGAACTCGCGCATCCAGGCATGGTTGTCATGCCAGGTGCGGGCGCAGACAAGGTTCCCGTCGACGACGACTTCCTTGTCTTGAAAAACGCCGCCGCACACTTCGGCGTCGAACCGGCATTTCTTCACGGTTGTAACCTTGCGGCCGCGTATGATATCCGCCGTGGCAAGCACTTCTATGCCGTGGCACACCGAGCCGATGGGCAAGTCTTTTTCGTTCATGAATCGAACAATGCGCAACAGGTCTTCATCGTAACGAATGTACTCCGGTGCCCGGCCGCCGGTGATCACCAGACCCGCGTATTCCTCCGGCCTGACGTCGCGAAAAGCGATGTCCGCGGCAAGCTTATAGCCCGGTGACTCGATGGTGATGTCCCAATCCGGGTGCTTGTCGTGCTGCACGAGATGGTAGACGCGTTTTTCCGGCCCGGCGACAACAACCTGGTAGTTGTCTTCGCGGATGCGATAGAGTGGATACATCGTATCGAACAATTCGGCGGCGTCGCCGATGACGAGCAAGACTTTCTTCATTACGATTCCCCAAGGCGTAGCCAAACCACGATAAGACGGCTACCATCGGAAATCAACTGAACTTTGGCTAGTGGTCAGTTCGGTGGGGCAGACATTCCTGTCTGCCGGCAGACAGGAATGTCTGCCCCACGGATTTGCCAAACTGACCCACTACTGAACTTTGCCGGCACCCGGGTTGACGATTCCCTCTCGGAACATGCCATGACGCGCAAGCGCAAATGGGCCCTAGGCATTGGCGCGATGGTTTTGGCGATGGCTGGGTATGTCGCCGTCCGCCTTCTGTTTTATCCGTGTCCGATTACACCCGAGAACCACCAAAAAATCCAACCCGGCATGACTCTGCAGCAAGTCGGAGCGCTCTTGGGACGCCCTGCCGACGGCAAGTTCAATGTCGTCGTGCCAATTACCGACGGCACCTCCTCGACGATCTGGTTCGCGGAATGGACGCGCACGTGGACTGGCGAAGCCGCGGTAATCAGCGTCATGGTGGACGACAATGGGGTCATTGCGTTGACGAATTTCACGCCGCTGCCGCGGCCCAGCCTTTGGCAACGCATTCGCTCCTGGATTTGGTGAGTGACAGATCGCGAAAACTGGCTGTATTTGTTAGAATACGCAGTTGGAAGAGACTGAACCGCTTGCCGCGCTGGGTCCACGTTGAACGGCTCGCGGCATGGCGATGATCATGGGAAGAGCTATGTCCACAATCACGCGAGCGACTCTGGACGATTTGCTTCGGACCGAAGGAAAGGCGGAACTCATCGGCGGAAGGATAGTGCACTTTATGCCCTCAGGTGACCTACCCGGCACGTCGGCATTTGAAATTGCCGTCAGTCTGCGCAGTTATGCGAAGAAGAAAAAATGTGGGAAAGCCCATGCCGATGGCGTCGGCTACACAGTTCCTGAAATGTCATCCGGCCGCGAATCGTTCTCCCCGGATGCGTCCTACTATGACGGACCGCTGCCGAAGCACCGGATGCGGTTTATCAAAGGCCCGCCGACGTTTGCCGCCGAAGTACGCAGCGAAAACGACTATGGCGCCGCGGCCGAGGAAGAGATGGCGGACAAACGGTCCGACTACTTCGAAGCGGGAACTCAGGTTGTCTGGGACGTGAACCCCAAAGCCCGCACGGTGACCGTCTATCGCGCCAGTGAACCGACAAACCCGACGATTTATCGCATGCGCGATGTGGCCGAGGCCGAACCGGCGGTGCCGGGCTGGCGCATTAAGGTGCGCGATATCTTTGAAGTGTGAGATTCCGGTAGGGAATCACACGTGACCAAGAAACGCTTTGTCTACCTCTGTCTGCTTGTCGTCGTCATCGCGAGCGGCGTCATCCTCTACGCCGGCTACCAGTCCTGGTGCCCCATTCGCCACAACTTTCCGCGAGTTCGCGAGGGCATGACTGAAACGCAAGTCGAAGACATTCTTGGAAACAGCAACGAGTCAATGACTCGCACCATCCGAATCTGGCGGGGTAAGGATTGCACTTTGTTAGTTGCCTTCGACCAAACCGGCCGTGCGCGCAGCAAGACGCTTTGGGACACGCCGGACGAACGGAGTTTCATTCAGCGCGTGTTGGCGTTCTTCAAGCGCACTTAGGCAAGTTCGTTCTTGCAGGGTGCTCGTCGCCGTTTGGTCTGTCGCCGTTTCGCGACTCCGCTATATTAAGGGCTGTGACTTCGCCCAAACCGGGAGATGCTCTCCATGTCCGCCATGACCATGACCGAAAAAATCCTGGCCAAGCACGCCGGCAAGTCCGGCGTCGTGCCGGGCGATAATATCTGGGTGGAAACCGACATCCTCATGACCCACGACGTTTGTGGCCCCGGCACGATCGGCATCTTCAAGCAGCACTTCGGCAAGGACGCCAAGGTCTGGGACCGCGAAAAAGTCGTCATCATCCCGGATCATTACATATTCACCGCCGACAAGATGGCCAACCGCAACGTCGATATCCTCAGGCAATTCGTGGCCGAGCAAAACATCAAGTACTTCTACGACGTCGGCACGCCCAAGTACAAAGGCGTCTGTCATATCGCATTACCAGAAGAGGGACACACGCGGCCCGGCGAAGTCCTGTTCGGCACCGACAGCCATACCTGCACCGCTGGCGCGTTCGGCGAATTCGCCACCGGAATCGGCAATACTGACGCCGGCTTCGTCATGGGCACGGGCAAGCTCTGGGTCAAAGTCCCGCCCACCATGCGTTTCGTTTTCCACGGCAAGCTGCCGCCTTACCTCATGGCCAAGGACCTCATCCTTTCGGTGATCGGCGACATCGGCTGCGACGGCGCGACTTACAAGGCGATGGAGTTCGACGGCGACGGCGTCTATGCCCTCAACATCGAGGAACGCATGACGCTGTGCAACATGGTCATCGAAGCGGGCGGCAAGAATGGCGTGATCGCGCCGGACGAGGTCACGCTGGCTTATGTGAGAGCGCGAAACGCAAGCAAGAAGGCGTTTACAGTAGTCAAGAGCGACGCCGGCGCGAAATTCGTCTTCGAGAAAGTCTACGATGTGACCAAGCTCGAACCGGTCATCGCCAAGCCGCATAGCCCGGACAACCGCGCCTATGTCTCCGAGGTGAAGGGTGAAAAGCTCGACCGGGCCTACATCGGCTCCTGCACCGGCGGCAAGATGACCGACTTCCTCGCCGCCGCCAAGATACTCAAAGGCCGTTCGGTCAAGATCGACACCTTCGTCGTTCCGGCGACCAGCGAGATTGCCCAAGGCTTAAAGACGACGCAGCTCAACGGTCAATCCCTGGAAGACGTGTTCCTGTCCGCCGGCGCCAAGATCGGCCAGCCGTCGTGCGCTGCGTGCTTGGGTGGTCCGAGCGACACCTTTGGCCGGCTCAATACTCCTTTAAGCTGCATCAGCACCACCAACCGTAATTACCCCGGCCGCATGGGACACAAAGAAGCCCGTGTTTTTCTGGCAAGCCCGCTGACCGTGGCGGCCAGCGCGGTAACTGGGACGATTGCTGATCCGAGAGATTGTTTGCAATAACTCAAAAGCTCCAGGTTTACGTTTCGCGCTGGAGGATACCAAGTTATGCATGTCGAGACACGAGGCGAGCGCGAAACGTAAGCGGGACTGAATCTTGGCCTCTGGAAGCCACTAGATTTCCGAACTCCTATGCAAAAACTCATTTCCGGCAAAGCCTACGTCTTGGGCGACAACATCGACACGGATCAGATCATCCCGGCCCAGTACTTGACCTTCAACCCGGCGATTCCCGAAGAGTACAAGATGTTCGGCAAGTACACGCTGTCCAGCGTGCCGCCGGCCCAGGCGGGGTTGCCCAAAGGGCACATTCCGTTTCACACCAATGACGAGTTCGTTTCCGATTACAAGATTATTCTTGCCGGCAAGAATTTCGGCTGCGGCTCGTCGCGCGAGCACGCGCCCATCGCATTAGACGCCGCCGGCATCGAAGCGGTCGTTGCCGAGTTCTATGCGCGCATCTTTTTCCGCAATGCGGTCAACGGCGGCTACCTGATCCCGTTCGAATCGATCGATCGTTTGTGTGAACGGGTTTGCACCGGCGATGAATTACAAATCGACGTCGTGAAAAGCACGCTGACAAACAAGTCCACCGGTGAAGTTTGGAAACTGAAGCCGCTTGGCGAAGTCGCCCCGATCATCGAAGCCGGCGGCGTCTTCAACTACGCCCGCCAAGTCGGCATGCTCAAAATCTAATCCTCACGCCAGGATGTCCGACACCACGTTTCCGTGCACGTCCGTCAGGCGGTAGTAGCGCCCCTGGAACCGGAACGTCAACCGGGTGTGATCGATGCCCAAAAGATGCAGCACGGTCGCCTGGAAGTCGTGCACGTGCACCGGGTTTTCCACCACGTTGTAACAGTAATCGTCGGTTGCTCCGTAGGTCATGCCGCCTCTTATGCCCGCCCCCGCCATCCACAGAGAGAAGCAGCGGCCGTGATGGTCGCGGCCGTAGCGCTCTTGGGTGTAGTCGCCCTGCACGAACACGGTCCGGCCGAATTCGCCGCCCCAGATCACCAGCGTGTCGTCGAGCATGCCGCGCTGCTTGAGGTCCTTGACGAGAGCCGCCGAAGGCTGGTCGGTGTCTCGGCATTGGACTTCGAGCTGTGTGGGCAGGTTGTTGTGCTGGTCCCAGCCGGCGTGCATGAGCTGCACGAAGCGGACGCCGCGCTCGGCCATGCGCCTCGCCATGAGACAGTTCCAAGCGAACGAGCCGCGGCGTTGGACGTCCGGGCCGTACATGTCGAGGATATGGCGCGGCTCGCGCGCGATGTCCAAAAGTTCCGGCACGGACGTTTGCATCCGGAACGCCATCTCGTACTGCGTAATGCGCGTAGCGATCTCCGGATCGCCGACCGCTTCCTGGCGCATCCGATTGAGCGTGGCCAAGTCGTCGAGCAGTCCGCGGCGCACGGTCTGATTCAGGCCCTCGGGATTGGACAGATACAGCACCGGGTCGCCGTTCGAGCGGAGCTTGACGCCCTGATAGCGCGTCGGCAGGAAACCGGAGGCCCAGTAATAGTCGTAGAAAAGCTGCCCGCACGAGAGCTCGCGGTCCTGCGAGGTCATGACCAGGAAGGTGGGCAGGTCGCGGTTCATGGTGCCCAGACCGTAAGCGAGCCAGGCGCCCATGCTGGGCCGGCCGGGCATGTCCGTGCCGCACAGGAACAGCGTTACCGCCGGAGCGTGATTGATCGCCTCGGTGTGCATCGACTTGATGAGGCAGATTTCGTCGGCGATGGAACCGGTGTGCGACAGGAAATCGCACAATGGGATGCCCGCCCGGCCATAGCGCTTCCAGCCTGCGATGCCGGGGAGGATGAGCTGCCGCTGGTTTTGCGTCATCGTGGTGAGGCGTTGGCCCATCTGCACGGAAGGCGGCAATAATTCCCCGCGGCGGCGATAAAGCTGCGGCTTGTAATCGAAGAGATCGACGTGGGTCGGCGCGCCCGTCTGCATGAGGTAGATGACGCGCCGCGCCTTGGGCGTGAAGTGCGGCAAACCAGGCAGGGCGCCTTCGCCGGCCGCTGGCTGCGCCTGCGCCGGCTTCTCGCCTAGCAGCGTGGCCAGCGCCGCGAGACCCAGCCCTGCACCGGAGCGGCCGAGAAGTTGTCGGCGAGTGAACTGTAGCTCTCTATCGAGTAACGGGTGCATTGTCCGGTCTTCAGTCGCTTTGGCGGGTCAGCTAAGGATTGCGTTCTTGACGTCGCTTGTAAGTATATCCAGTCACCGAACAAAATCGAAGCCATCTACTTCGCTCCCTCAAGCAGGGTATTGCGTGTTAGCCAAAGAATCTGCCCCGTGTGGTGCCGGCAATGCCAGGCATCGTATCCCAGCGCCCGGCCCAGTGTGTTGGTTTCACCGGTTTCGGGGTGATGGAATGCGCGAGCAAAATGTTCCGGCGATAAAGTGCTCAGCAACTGCACCCAGCGGACATGCAACCCCTCGAAAAGTCTAAGCGCCGGGCCGATGTCGCCGGCCCGGGAATCCGCCAGCGCCGCCCAACGGCCTTCGTCGTGCGCCTTGATCGTCGGCTGCTCTTCTGTCAGCGTCCACTTGAAGCGAATATAACTGTGCAAGTGGCTGTCCGCCAAGTGATGCACGATCTGGCGAATGGTCCAATTCTTGTAGTGCATATCGAGTTGGCTTTCGTTAAGAGGGGTGACGGCGGCCCCAAGCGCTGCCGGCGCGTTATTCAGCACGTCGATGAGTTCCTGCCGACGCCGTTCGTCCAGGTCATCGGAAGGGACGTAGGGGCCAACCGGGAATTCGGGCGGCGTCATTGTCGATTCTCCACTACGGTCAGGCAAGTCGCCGGGTTCGACGTCGCCCCGCTTTTTCGTTACGGCTCACCGGGCATGGACAGGAACGGAATCCTATCCTACGTAGGTTAGGATTGCGTTCCTGACCATAGCAGCCGGCCAATACTCGACTGCGGTTCTACTTGTTCGTTGGAAACATCCCCCGCCGCTTCTCCAACCCCTTGACCGCCCGCGCCGCATCTTCCGCTATGAAATACCTCTCCGTCGCCAGTTTGCCGCACGCCGTCGAAAACGCTTTCTGGTACTTGTCAAACCCGCCGTAGCGCTCCTCCAGCGACAAGCGCGGGTCGCCGGCTTTCGCTCGTTCCGACTTGCTCTTGGCGAACGGAATGTACGAGCCCAGCAAACTCGCGAGTTGACCGTCCGCGCCCACGTCTTTGCGGCGCAGGTTCCAGCCGGTGTAGGTCGCCAGCGGCACGGCGACTTCCGGCACCAGCAAACAGCCCAGGTCGTTGCCGTCCGCGTCGCTTTTCGCAACCAGCACTTTGTAGCCGCCTATCACTACCGGCGGTTCCTTGCCGATGATGCCTTTCGTCAAAAACTCCGGCCCCCAATCGGCGAACACCGGCTGCTGGATCACTGTGGGATAACGCACGCCGGGGAGTTTTGGAAAACCAGTGCCCGCTTGCGACCAGTCCACGAGAGTCTTGTCGGCGATGCGCGGATAGACGCTGGGCGGCGGCGTTTTGCCGAGCGTCACCCAGGCGTCGAGCGCATCTAAGAGCGCCCGCAGAAAGGGGCGATAGTCGCCCGGATTAGCGAGGTTGTCGGCGACGCCGCGCGACGGCGGATCGGCGGCGGGCCCGTGCTGCGTGCCGCCGAACGCGTAGATGCGGACGTTGTCTGGAATGTCAGCATCGACTTTGCCCAACGGGTCGGTGTGCACGAGCGAGCCGGCGCGATGCCAGTATTCCGCCGCGGATTGCGTGTGCATCACCTTGGGCTGCTGCTTCTTGTCGTAGATCTCGAGGATGCCGTCGCGTTTTTGCGTGAACGGATTGACGCTTGGGCCGTAGGTGAACGGAAACAAGTCGGCGGGATAGAGATGATCCTCGTGCTGGCCGTTGTGCCGTGTGGGCTGTGCGAAGCGGTGATTGAAGAAACCCAGGCCGCCGCCGGCCACATGCGGGATCAGCCCTTCAAAGACGACGCGGCCTTGCTCGTCGAGGTTGAAGCCTTCCCACAAAAGATGCCGCAAGAAGCGCCCGGATTGCGACACGCCAAACGCATACGCGCGACTGCAACCAGGTTTGCCGTCCGCTTTGCGCAAAGGATTGCTCTTGGATTCATCATGCCTGAGGAATGAGATGAGGTCGCGGACGGCGGCGAATCCCGTGCCTTGCACGAGTGAGCCTTCGCACTCGCAGATCAGCTCATAGAGCATGCCCGGCTCGAAACCGCCTTCCATTTCAACACGCCATTGATCGAGAGCCGGCGGCAGATCGGTGTCTTTGAGCTTGGGCGGCGGCGCTTTGACTAGTTTCCATTTTTCGCCCGGCACGTTTTTGCGCTCATCGCGCTCCAAGGCTCGAACTGACAAGGTCCCGTACGTCAATCCAGCCGGAGTGGGCGTGAAGGTGACGTGCCCTTCGCGGCGCGACAACGGCAGCGATTTCGTCTTGCTGTCGGCGATCAACTCGAAGCGGACCATGCCGCGGATCGGCTTGCCGTCCTGGTGCGCGACGGGAGGCAAAAGGCGCAAACGGCCGTCGCCGGGCAAGACCTCGCCGATCCAGCCGCACCAGACGACGGTGTAACCACGGCGCATGAGGAAGCCGTCGCCATCGCTGCCGGACTTGTCCAAATCGTTGCCGCCTGGTCCGAAGTTGAAGAAACGCAGGGCCAGCTTGTTGCCGCGGTTGTTGACATCGTAGAAAATGGCGCCGTTGCCAAGCGCGACGTCCTTTGGCGCGAGGATGACGACGTCGGTCTGGAACTCGACCAGACCCTTGGCGTTGCGCGGCGCCAGGTCCAGGTCGACGATCTTTTGATTGCGCGGGTTCTTGGGATCAATGGCGAACTTCGCGACCCCCGCGATTCTTTCATATGCGCCTGTTTCGCCGAATTGTTTGCTCTTGGCGAAGGGTTCGCGTGAATGAATCGTCAAAGAGATAAGCTCGGCATGGGCCGTAGCCGGAAGAAGGAATGCGGCGGCAACGAACAATGCCCGTTTCATGACTATACCTCGGTAATTACGAGCCCGACGCGCGAGCAAGGGCCAGTACATACGAGCCCGACGCGCAAGCAAGGGTCTGTAATAACTTGTGAAGATACTGGAGGAAAAGCTGCAATGAAATCTTTTTTTGCGCAGGTGATTGGCTTGGCTCTGGCGTCGTCCTTTGCATCGGGTGGCGAGAAAGAATCCTACCACTACCTGCGGCCCGCGGGCAAAGCCTTCGCGACCGAGGCGAAGATCACCGTGCTAAGAGATAAAGACGAGTGGCGCGTCACGAGCGTGACCGAAAGCGGCAAAGGCAAAATGACGATCGAAGCACGCTATGACGCGCAACAGGTCCTCTTGGACGCCGGCGCCATGTGGCAGGACGAGAAAACCAAGGCCGAAGCCAAGGTAACAGTCACAGCCGGCAAAGCGAAGGTGGAGCGCGTGGGCGGGATCGCGCAAGAATTCATGCTGCCCGACGGCAAGGCCATCGTCACATCCGCGCCGGATTGGGCGGACATTTTTCTTTTGTGCCGCCACTATGACCGCAAACGCGGCGGCAAACAGTCCTTCACCGGACTTTGGATTCATCCGACTCAGCCGGCTCAGGTCATCCCGTTCCATATTGAAGAGTCCGGAGGCGACTTTGTGAAGAATGATGGGAAAGATATCAAGCTGCATCGGTTTAGAATTCAAATCCGCGGCCCGAATCCGTACCTGGCCTGGGCTGATGAATTTGGTAAGCTGATTCGTCTCGTGCCGATGCCGCTGAAGAAAGACGCGCTGCCTGCAGGTTTGGTCTTGGCGGGATTCGAAGAGTGCTTCAAACAACTTCCGTAGCGACAGGATTACCGCGATACCCACAGCTTTCAAGCGGTGAATTCAAGAATCACCGCAGAGGCGCGGAGGGACGCAGAGGAAAAAAAGCAACGAGCTTTGAAAAGGGTTCTTTTCACTTCCTTAATTCTCTCTGCGTCTCTCCGCGCCTCTGCGGTTATTCTGAATTCAAAAGCTCCTGGGACTAGGCCGCTCGGCGCATCTTGACATCCGGCGGCAACCGATCGCGGATCAGTTGCAGCAAGCGCAGCGACTGACCAAAGCGCGTCAGCTTCGCCAGAAATCCACGGTCCGGAATGGGCGTCATGCGCTCAGGCGCGGTAACGAGGTCGGTCAGCGCTTGGGTCAGTGCGCGGTGGTCGACGCCATAATGGCAACCGCGGCGAGTGCGCTGCATCATCCAACCCATCGCGGATTGAGGCGCGCCGCCGACCACGAGAATCGGGGCGGCGACGGCCAGGTATTCGAACACTTTGCCCGATAGCACCCCGTCGCGTGGATCCCAGTCGAGCAAAACCAGAGCGGACGCGTCGCGCTGCATGCGCAAGGAATCCTGGCGCGACAAGGGTCCATGTACGCGCACAGCATCGGCGACGTCGTGCTGACGCGCGAGCTGGGCCCATAGTTCGGTGTTCCAGCCCGCAACCTCGAGGCGCAGGCGGGTGTACACATCGGGGCGCGTTCGCCTTACCTCCTTTAGCGCGCGCAAAAGCGGCGTAGCATCGTGACCCTGCGGATAATAGGTGCCTGTGTAGACAATTCGGCGAATGCCATCGCTCGGGAAAAACGGCTCGGGCATTAGGTTCTTGCTGTCTTCCGGGTTATAGCCGTTGTAGATAACTTCGACGGGGCGCGGCGTGCGCGCGCGCAGCTTGACGGCCAATGTCTCTGTCACCGTCACAATGAGGTCGGCTTCGCGCAGACAGCGCGCTTCCTGGCGGCGTTCCCAGACTGTAAAGGGAAACAAGCCGGTGAACGCACAGTTGTCGGTCCACAAATCGCGGTAGTCGGCAACCCAAAGGTTGGCGCGACCTTCGTGTTTGAGGGCGCGGGCGACCAGGTGTGCGGAATAGGGGCCGAACGAACTGACGACAGCGTCCCAGGGAGGTTGCCGGCGCGCCCACGCCAGCGCGGGCTTGATCCAGTAGTCCGTCAAATCGGGCATGCGGATGGCGGAAAAAACGCCCGTCCGTTCTTTTAGCCGGTGCAGCCAGGCAAGCACCCCGCTTGGCCTTCTCGGCGCCACTTGACTCTGTGGAATGTCTGCCCCTTGGGAGCGTTTGCCGCTTTGCCGCAGTTTCTCAAGCAGTGCAGGCGCTTGGTAGTCGACTTCAGCGACGTCGATGCCGTCCACCGGCAAGGGCATGCCGGCCTGGTCGGCGCGCTTCACGGTGGTAAGCACGGTAACTGCGCAGCCGGCCTGGCTCCAGGCGCGCGCGAAACCCTGGGTGCGCAACGAGCCGCTCGCCTGCAACGGGGGGAAACAGGGAGTGACCAGTAATAGGCGCATGATGATTCGGTAAACTCGGCTTGCACGGATAGCCGAGTTGAGAAATAAACAGGTTTCCCTTTTTTTGGAAGAGGAAAAGGGCTGCGGGAATCTGCGGGTTTTGGGCAGTATGCTCCCCTTGGCGTTCAACGTTAAGAGTTCAACGTTCACTGTTCAATGTTCCACACGAATGTTGAACGCTGAACTGTGAACCTTGAACGTCGAACCTCCAGGGCGAGGGGAGAATGCAGGGAAGCAACCATGTGCGGAATCGCGGGCATCCTGTCTCCTCCCACCTCCGAGGTGGCTCAATCCTGGTTGAACAGTCTCATACGCACCTTGCATCATCGCGGCCCGGACGATCTGGGCGTTCTGACAGTGACTTCCAATGAGGTCCGAAGCGGCCGCGCCGAATCGCCGATGCCCGAGGACCTGCGCGCATTGTTCTTTCACCGCCGCCTGTCGATACTCGATCTGTCGCCGACCGGTTGGCAGCCGATGTCCACGCCAGATGGCCGATTCCACATCGTTTTCAATGGCGAGATCTACAACTATATCGAGCTGCGCGAGCAGTTGGCCGGCGACGGCATCGTTTTTCGCTCGCGCTCCGACACCGAAGTATTGTTGCACGCCTTGGCGCGCTGGGGCCCAGCCGCCCTGAGACGCCTGACGGGAATGTTTGCCGTTGCGGTCTATGACTCCGTGCGGCGCACAGTCCTATTGGCCCGCGATTTCTTCGGCATCAAGCCGCTCTACTATGTCCAAAGGAACGGCGTCTTCGCGTTTGCCTCCGAGATCAAGGCACTATTGGAGTTGCCGTTTGTTTCGCGCCGCGCCAATCCGCAACGGCTTTACGACTATCTCCTCTTGGGCCGCACCGATCACGGCGAAGGGACACTCTGGACCGATATTCGCCAGTTGCCGGCGGCGCACTGGGCCGAAATACCATTGGAGAATCGTGCTCCGGTTCAGCCTGTACGTTACTGGCGGCTCGACGCGGCAGAGCGCTTGGATCTGTCATTCGAGGAAGCCGCGACCCAATTGCGCTCGCTCTTTCTCGATAGCGTGCGCCTGCATCTGCGCAGCGATGTTCCCGTGGGCACTGCTCTCTCCGGGGGAATCGATTCGTCGGCGATCATGGCGGCAATGCGGGCAGTTGCGCCGACAGCGGATCTGCACGCCTTTAGCTATATCGCCGACGACGCCGCGCTCAGTGAAGAACGCTGGATCGACTTGGGCGCCGAGCGCGTGTCGGCCGCCGTGCACAAGACGCACGCGCGGGCCCAAGAGTTGACGTGCGATCTTGACCGCCTGATCGAAACGCAGGACGAGCCATTCGCCAGCACAAGCATTTATGCGCAATACCGTGTGTTTGGGCTGGCCCATAGCGCCGGCGTCAAGGTCATGCTCGACGGCCAAGGCGCCGACGAAATGCTGGCCGGCTATCGGCCGTATGTGGCCGCACGGTTGGCTTCACTGGTGCGTCAAGGAGAATGGTGCGAGGCATTGCGCTTTCTGCGTCAAGTTCGACGCTTACCCGGCGTGGGCCGCCTGACGCGGCTGGTGCTACAAGCCGCGAGTATGCTCGTGCCGACAGCAAGCAAGGCTTGGGCGCAGCGCACTCTCGAACGCCTGTGGACTCCAGGCTGGCTCAACGCGAGATGGTTCCTGGCGCGGCAAGTGACGCCGCCGGCCAATCCTTCCGCGCGCCGTGATTTGTTGCACCATCAACTCAAACGCACCATTGCTTCCACCAGCCTGCCGATGCTGCTGCGCTATGAAGACCGCAATTCAATGGCGTTCTCCGTGGAAAGCCGTGTGCCCTTCTTGACGCCGGCGTTGGTTCGTTTCGTTCTGCGCCTGCCGGAGGAATACCTGTTGGGCCGCGACGGCACCAGCAAGAACGTATTTCGCCGGGCCATGCGCGGCCTGGTGCCGGACGCCATCCTGGACCGGCGCGACAAGATCGGCTTCGCCACTCCCGAAAAAAGCTGGCTGTGCGAATTGCGACCCTGGGTAGAGCGCACGATCCGCAGTGAACGCGCACGCTGTTTGCCGATATTTCATTCGGCGGCGCTCGAGCGCGCGTGGCGCGACGCGGAGTCAGGACGCAAGGCGTTCGACGCCCGCGTCTGGCGCTGGCTCAACGTCATCCGCTGGGCGGAGCGCTTCGACATTTCCTTTGAGGACTGAGCATGCGTGTCTTGCACGGACCGGTCAACGTGGGCAATCAGCCGTGGGTGCTGTCGCGGCACGAGCGGGCGCTCGGAATTCAAAGCGACCTTGTGGTCCGCAGCGATAGCTGGCTACGTTACCCTGCCGACCTGCACCTGGTGCGGCCAAACAGGCTCGAGTGGCTCAATTACGTGAGCACCGCGCTGTTTGCGCTGACAGCGCCGTTTCGCTACGACGTCTTCCATTATTATTTCGGGCAATCCTATCTTCACGGGCCCAAAGCAGCGCGGCTTCGCGCTGAGTATTTGGACATGCGGCTGGCGCGCAAGCTCGGGCGCAAGATCTTCATGACACTGCAAGGCTGCGACGTGCGGATAAGCGCGGCGTCGGCCGAGCGCAATTCGTTTTCTCCGTGCCAGGTGGGGCGCTGCAGCGCCGCGGTGGATTGCCGCGCGTCGCTCGACGACCAGCGGCGCTGGCTGGTGCACAACGTCTTACCACGCTGCGATCGAGTGTTCGTGCTCAATCCCGATTTGGCGTGGGATGCGCCGGGGGCGACGTTTTTGCCCTACGCCAGCGTGGATATTGAGGGGCTCGGCCACTTCCCGCCGAAAACCGAAGGGCGTATTACCCTCCTGCACGCTCCGAGCGACGAAAGCATCAAGGGCACACGCTTCATCGTGGCAGCGGTGGAATGGCTGAAACAGCGCTGGCCCATCGATCTCGTCCTTGTGCACGGCTTGCCTTACTCGAAAGCCTTGCCGCTTTACCAAAGCGCCGATCTCGTCATCGACCAGGTGCTTTTGAGCTGGTACGGCGGGTTCGCGGTCGAGACGATGGCCATGGGCAAACCGGTGGCATGTCATATTCGCGAACAGGACCTCGACGCGATCCCGGACGCGATGCGCGCGGACTTGCCGCTGTTGCGCTTGAATCCGCGCGACCTGGAGCAGCAACTGGAAGAAATACTGCAGCGCCGCAGGGAATGGCCCGCCTGGGGCCGGCGCTGCCGGGATTACGTGTTTCGCTGGCACCATCCGCGCAAGATCGCTCAGGCCATGGTCGACGCCTATGGCCATCCGCAATCACGCTTCGATCTACCGGGGATAGTTGATCGGGCCGCGCGGCAGGCGGCGTGAGCCTACCTGGTGCTTTGCCCGCCTGCCTGAGCCGACTTTCGCTTGCTCAGTTCTTGAGCGGCGGCCAAACGCACCAGTTGATTGGGGTTGCTGCGCACCGCTTGCTGCAATGTCGCGTCGGTCTGCTGGGTGGACTGCGTCTGCAGGTTTTGAAGGAACTGCTGCTGCAGCGCCGCCATTTGTTGCATGAGCTGGTACTGTTGCCGCATGACTTGCTGCATCTGTAGCTGCTGCATCTGTACCTGCTGCATGCCGGTCTGCATTTGGAAGCCGCGCCGCATGGCGTTAAACTGACCGCCTTGCTGCATGCCGCCTCCTCCCATGCCCCCGCCGCCTTTGCCGCCTTGGCCTCCTTTGCATTGGGCAAGCGATGGCGCGGGAAACGCAAACACCAGACCCAGAACACTGGACGCAATCAAGCTGACTCGCAATGACATGACCTCTCCTGAAAGGACGAAGATGTGGAAGGAACACCGACCAAGAGCATGTTTCGTGCCGTTCGGCCGCGGCCGCCGAATTCTGCGTTACCCTAGAATGCAGCGTCATTTAGGGATTGATCTCGACTCAACACGCCGCGCGAATAGGTTGTGCACTTTGCGAACACTTGTGCAGAGATGAAACGAATTTCGATCACGCGGAGCGGCTTGCAACCAAAACAGAGGGGACAAATTCAACCTGGCTCCGTCGCCATCTCGCCATTCTTTTCCAAAAGCTTCACTTCCACGCCCGGCTCGTGCAGATGGCGCACCAAAAAACGCGGCAAGGAGCAGCGCACCAGCACGCGGTCGTCGTGATACTTTTGGCGAAGCACATCGGCGTGCGCGGCAAGATAGGCCAGAATCTTGCCGTTGGACGCTGCAACATCGACCTGAGCTTCCACGAAATCGGCGCTCAAAAGTTCGATCACTGCGTCCTGCAACTTTTCCAAACCGATGCGTTTGGCGGCGCTGATCGTGACCGACCTGGGATGATGCTTTTCCAAGACGTGTAAGCGCGAAACGTCGGTGACTTGATCCACTTTGTTTAAGACGAGCAGCGTCGGCTTGTCCTTGCAACCCAGTTCATCGAGCACTTTGTTGACGGCTTGGATTTGCTCTTCCGCCCCAGGGCTGGCGGCGTCCACCACGTGCAAGAGCAAGCGCGCTTGCCGGGCTTCCTCAAGAGTGGCCTTGAACGACGCGACCAGATGGTGCGGCAAGTCGCGGATGAAGCCGACGGTGTCGCTTAGGAGCACCTTGCCCCAGTCGGCCAGACGCCATTGCCGGGTGCGCGTGTCGAGGGTGGAAAAGAGCTTGTCCTCGGCGAGGACGCCGGCGCCGGTGAGCAAATTCATGAGCGTGCTTTTGCCGGCATTGGTGTAGCCGACCAGTGAAACGGTGTGCTCTTCGAAGCGTGCACGAACCTCGCGCTCTTTGCGGGCTTGCACTTCCCCCAGTCGATGCTTCAGGTCGCGGATCTTGAGCGCCACCAGGCGGCGATCTTCTTCAAGCTGGGTTTCGCCGGGGCCGCGCAAGCCGATGCCGCCTTTGTAACGCGACAAGTGCGTCCACATCCGCTTCAGGCGCGGCAAAGCGTATTCCAGTTGCGCTAACTCCACCTGAAGACGGGCGGCGACACTGCGCGCCCGCGTGGCGAAAATGTCCAGAATGAGCTCGCTGCGATCGATGACCTTGACGCCCGTCGCTTTCTCCAGATTGCGAACTTGGGCGGGTGAAAGGTCGTTGTCGAAGATGACCACGTCCGCGTCCTGGGCTTCGACCTCTGCCTTCAGTTCCTCGAGCTTGCCCTTGCCGATGTAGGTGCCGGGAACGACGGCATCGCGCTTTTGCAGGACACCGCCCATAGGCACGGCGCCGGCGGTCGTCGTCAAGCCGCGCAATTCCTCCAACGGATCGTCGCCGACCCAGGGACGCTGCGGCAAAGCCACGCTCACGAGCACGGCCTTTTCCAGACGGACGGTTAGTTCCTTGCGAGTGTTATTCAGGCTCACGACTCCTCGTGTCGGGCGCTCATTCGATTCTAAGTTCGGTTCGAGCCGGTGTAAAGACGATGAGTTGCGCGAAAAGGTTCACTCTGACTTTTTAGATTTCTTTCCGTTGCCGAGCGCCGGCTTGGTGTAGGCTTCGTACTTCGGCGTCACTTCGGAGCGCACCCACTGCAAAAAGGAGCGCAGCAGACTCGTGTCGTCTTCTTTGTCCCAATCTTGCAGGAGTTCTTGCATCTTTCCGATTGGCAAGAATGGAAATGCCAGGCTGTTTTCCTTTTGTTTGTATTTTCCATCCGAAGCCAGATGATAAACGCGCAGCTTCCTGCCGTCGTAGCGCCAAATTTCGGGGACATTGAGAGCGGCATAGATCCCCATGCGGTCGAGCGAGCTTTTGCTGATGTCCACTTCAACGGCCAGGTCCGGAGACGGATCGCGCTTTACGTCGAATTGCTTCTTGCCCTTCATTTTGGCCGCATTCGCGATCCAATAACACTCGTCCGACTCCAAGCCCTTCTTCTTGAGCTTCTTCTTCAGAGTCGTGGAGCCGCCGCCCTTGATCGGGATATTCAACTCCAGGGTCAGAGTCTCTATCATCCGCCCAATGATGTTGCCGAATCCCTCATGCTCGAAGGAAAGCGTCATAATCTCCAAAAACCCGTCGTCATAAGTCATGCGCACATGGTTAAGGTCGCACTCGCGCAAGAGCCGCTCGTACGTCTCCCAACTGATGTTGTCGAGAACAATGTGATCCTCGACTGGTGGGGCAGTTGGGGCGCCAATCATCTAGGGCCTCCTCGTATGGTCCGGGCGCAGTGTATCTGTCACTTTACCGGTTCGTGATGTGCAATTCCACATTCGTGCCCTTGGCCTCGCCGCGCAATACATATACACAGCCGTCTCATGGGGCCGGCACGGTGGCTTCAAGTTCCCTCCCTCTTGGTCGCAAGGCAAATCTATTCATCTCCATGTCGATGATTTCAAGCGCTCGCTGCAAAGCGGTCGATGGGTACAACAGCCCCTCGCGGCGGCCAGGATTCCTCCTTGCGCGTTTTGCAGAAATTCCGCTACTTTGCTATCCTGTCTATAGCGCGCATGTAGTAGGACAGGCCGCCAGCCTGTCCTACGGGTTCGGGCGGAGCGCACAGGTTGGAAACCGGTGCAACGATTCGGGTGGGCAGGAGGCTTCATGCTCAAGCGGCTGGAATTGGTTGGCTTCAAGAGCTTCGCCGACAAAACCATTTTCGACTTCGGCGACGGCGTCACCGCCATCGTCGGACCCAACGGCTCGGGCAAAAGCAATATCGTCGACGCCGTCCGCTGGATTCTCGGCGAGCAAAGCGCCAAGAGCTTGCGCGGCGGCGAAATGGCCGACGTCATTTTCAACGGCTCCACCGTGCGTCGCAGCCTGGGCCTCGCAGAAGTCACCCTGACTTTCGACAATCGCCGCCGCCAGCTCTCCTTGGAAGCTGAAGAGGTGCAAATCACCCGCCGCGTCTATCGCGACGGCCAAGGCGAATACCTTTTGAACGGCCAGATCTGCCGGCTGCGCGACATCAAGGACTTGTTTCTGGGTTCCGGCGCCGGCCACGACGCCTATTGCGTCATCGAGCAGGGCAAAGTCGATGTCCTCTTGCAAGCGTCCAACAAGGAACGCCGCAATATTTTCGAGGAAGCGGCGGGCATCAGCCGCTTCAAGGCCAAGAAAATCGAAACCCTGCGCAAGCTGGAACGCGTCGATCAAAACCTGGCCCGAGTCAAGGACATCATCGACGAAGTAGAGAAGCAGCTCCGCAGCGTCAAGCTCCAGGCAGCCAAGGCGCAGCGCTTTCAGGAATACTCGATTCGTTTGAAAGAACTGCGGCTGGGCTTGGGCCTCGTCGAATTTCGCGACTTCACCCAAAAGCTCGACGCGGAGAACCACGTCCTGGATCAACTGCGCGGCGAGCTGGATCAACGCGCGGCCCGCGCCGGCGCTTGCGAGGCGGAGGCGGAACGCTTGGAGATGTTGCTAGCCGATCTGGACGACAACCTGCGCGACCAGGAAGCACATTTGGCCCGCGTGCAGCAACACATCAAGACCCAGGAAACCACACTGGCTCACGAAACCGCCCTGAGCGCGGACCTGGAAATCGAGCTCGACCGCATGCGCCGCCAACTTGCCGATTTGTCTTATCGGTTGGGCGCTCTGGCCGACGCAGTGCACAAAGCGGAGGAAGAACTCGAAGCCGCGCAGGACCAGGCCGGCAAACAGCGCGACACAGCGCAACACCTGGAAAAGGACCTCCACTCCCTTGAACATCGTCTCGATTCGCTCAGCCAGCAGACGGCAACCGACAAGGGCGAGCATCTGGAGCAAATGCGCCGGGCCGCTCGCCTGCAAAACGACGTGGTGGCGGCCAAGTCCCACTTCGAGAACCTGCAACGCGACCGCGATCGGCTGCGGCACAAATCCGATCTCGCCGCTGGAACACTCGCTTGTGTGGATGTTGAACTCAGGGACTTGACCGACGCCGACCAGGAGCTGCACGGGCGGCTCACAACAGCACGGCAAACCCTGGAGGACAAGCGCCTCGAACGCGAGCGCCTGCGTCAGGCCCGCGACGACGCCAGCGAAAGCATTTCGCAATTGCGCCAAGAGCGCAGCGGTGTGGTGAGCCGCATCGAAGTGCTCGAAGGCATGATCAAGAGCCACGAAGGCCTGGGCGCCGGCGTACGCGAAGTCTTCGGCTTGCTGGAACAGTCCGAGCCCGGACCCTGGCAATCCGTTCTCGGCATGCTGGCCGACTTCCTGACCGTCAAGCGCGACTACGCGGCGCTCATCGACCTGGCGCTTGGCGATTGGGCCCATTGCTTCTTGGTGCGTGACATGAACGCGCTCGAGCAAGGGTTGTCCGAGCGGAGTGTTTCCTTCGCCGGCCGCGTCAGCTTCATGCCCCTCGCCGCCGGCACTGAGGCGACGCCGGCTGTTTCTCCGGATGGCCTGGTCGAAGTTTCCGTTCTGAGCAAGGTCCGCCGCGCCGACAGCGGCGCGCCCACGCCGGACCATCCGGGCCTGGTCGCGCCGGCCGAGCAACTCGTTTCCTGCGACCACCCGGACCTGGCCGATCTGCCCGCCCGCCTGCTGGGACGCACACTCATCGTCCGCGATCTTGGCACGGCGCGAGCCATCGCCGAGCACGCGCCCGGTTTTCGCCTCGTCACTCTCCATGGCGAATTGCTGGAGCCGGACGGCACGCTCACCGTCGGCACCCACCGCGCCGAAGCCGGCATTCTGTCGCGCAAGAGCGAGCTCACTCATCTACAAGAGCAGGTTGCCGTGCAGGATCGGCGCATCGCGGAAACGGGCCAGATGATGCTGGGTCTGCGCGACCGCATGGTTGCCCTCGACCTGGAGCAGCATGATCTGCAGAAAGAAATCGAAGTCTTGAGCGCACAGGCCGCCGACCTGCGCGCCCGCGCGCTGCGGCACAGCGACAAGCGCCAGGATCTCTTCGAAGAAGTGACCGGACAGCGCGATGAAATGGTCCGCATCGAACAAGACATGGCCGCACTGGAGAAGTCATGGCATAACGCGCATGCGCAGGCCGAGGAAGCGGAAGAACAGGTGCAAAAGTTGCACGGACGCATCGCGGAGGCCGAAGCGGAATTGCGCCAGTGTGAGGCCCAGCGGCACGAACAACAGCTCGCCTGTACGCAGGCGCAAGTGCTGCTGGCCAAGGCCGAGGAACGCCAGGCCAGTTTGGGCAGCCAGCATCGGCAGTTGGCGGCCGACCTGGCCCAGCGCCGCGCGGACGAGAAGCAGCGCCTGCACGCGCTGGAGAATGCCCTTCAGCGTTTGTCCGAAAGTCAGCGGACCATGCTGGCGGCCTCCGCGCACATGGCACAAGCCTACCTCGAAAAGGAAAGCGCTCAACGTCAAGTCGCCGAAATCTGCGCGCAGCGCGACCAGAAGCGCCAGGACCGCGCGCGGCTTGCGCAACAAGCCCAGGCCGCCCGCAACGAATGGCGCGCGCAGCAGGAGCAATTCCACGCCCGCGAACTCGCCGCCAGTGAGCTGCGCCACCAACGCGACACGCTCATCCAACGGCTGCGTGAAGACTATCAAGTCGACTTGGCAGATCTAACCGCAGAGGGCGCGGAGAACGCAGAGAAAGGAAAAAGTGTCGAGCAACCAACCGAAGGCGTACCTGTTGATTCCACTCTTCCGTCTTCTTCCGCGCCCTCTGCGTTCTCTGCGTTTAAGATTGAAGACCCGGCCGCCGCCCAGGAAGAAATCGAAGAGCTCCGTCGCAAACTAAGCCGGCTCGGCAGCGTCAACCTCGAAGCCCTCGACGAGCTGCAAGAGCTGGACAAGCGCGCCGCCGACTTGCACGCTCAGTTCGACGACCTCACCGGCGCCAAGAAATCCCTCGAGGAGATCATCGCCAAGATCAACCTCGATAGCCGCAAGATCTTCGTCGAAATGTTCAACGCCGTCCGCGGCCATTTCCAGGAGCTCTTCCGCAAGCTCTTCGGCGGCGGCATGGCCGACGTGGTCCTCGAAGACGAAAACGACGTCCTCGAAACCGGCATCGAGATCATCGCCCGACCGCCCGGCAAGGAACTCCGCACCATCTCGCTCATGTCCGGCGGCGAAAAAACCCTTACCGCCGTCGCGCTGTTGCTCGCCATCTTCCGTTCCAAGCCCAGTCCTTTTTGCATACTGGACGAAGTCGACGCCGCCCTCGACGAAGCCAACATCGGCCGTTATTGCGCCGTCCTGCGCGAATTCCAGGAGCAGTCGCAGTTCATCATCGTCACCCACTCGAAGAAAACCATGGCCGCCGCCGACGTGCTCTACGGCATCACCATGCAGGAATCCGGTATCTCGAAACAGGTGGCCGTGCGCTTTGAGGACTGGGTGGAAGAGGAGCAACCGGAAGCGGCGGCGGGGTAATTGGTGACACGTGTCATCAATGTGTCATCAATCCGTTTTGCACAACTCCTTGCAGTGAAAGGAGTAACAGAAACTGATGACACGACCACCAAAATGAGCGATGTGTCATCAATTTTTGAGGCCGGTTTTGGATGTAAGTATAGTATTCACTTCAACTTAAATTGCTGACACATCGTGTTTTGCGGGACTTTCTCGCACGACGATCTTCGCGGTTGACAGTTTTCTACGGAACTTCCGGAGCGTCAACCGTTCCAGAGCGTCAAATTTTTGACTTGGGTGACGC
>JAKEFD010000121.1 GCA_022616245.1 Gemmataceae bacterium | reverse complement strand
TCGTCGCCAATATTCACACGCTGACCGACGACCAGGAGCCGGGCGTCAATCAAGGCATGGGCCGTTTCGAATTCACGCCCGAGCTAGGTCGAAGCTATCAATTGAGGATTGATTCGCCGATCAAGATGCACGGCAAAGGCGGCAAGCAATACAGCTACTTGTTGCCCAAAGTGAAACCGGACGGCGTCGTGCTCCGCATTCCACAAGGCGTCGCCGACGACACGATCAACGTTCAAGTGACCAGTGCCGGGAAAAACCGCGATTTGTTGATCGGCGCCTATTGTCGCGGCAAGTTGCTGGACCACGTCTTTGTCGAGGCCAAGGCGGACAAACCCGCCGGCGTCACGCTCCGGCCCACGCACGGCATCGGCGGCGTCTTCCGTGTCACCGTCTTTGAAAAGCTGCCGGGCGGCGCGGTCCAGCCGCTGGCGGAACGGCTGCTCTATCGCCGTGCGCCGCAAAAGCTGCTGCTGACGGCGCGCACCGACAAACAGACGTATTATCCAGGCGACCGCGTGCAACTGACGCTGGCCGCCGAGAACGAGAACAAGGAATTCGCGCCGGCGATCGCGCTGGTGGCCGTCGCGGACCTCAGCGTGCACAAGCTGGCCAATGACAAGACCGCCCGCGCCATGCCGACGCATTTTCTGTTAACCAGCGAAGTGCGCCAGCCGGAAGATCTCGAATATGCCGACTTCTTCCTGGGCGCTCATCCCAAAGCGGCCCAAGCGCTCGATTTGCTCCTGGGGGTGCAGGGCTGGCGTCGTTTCGCCGAGCAAGACCCGAGCCGATTCCAGAACAATCGCGATGCGGCCCGCTTTCTCCTGGCGATGGCCCCCGGCGGCCGGCAGACCAACAATCCGGAAAAAGTGGCGCTCGACGACGTCGACGCCAGGTTCGCTCCGGAATTCATCCTGTTGCAAAAGAAGCTGGCCGAGCGCGAAAGCACTGAAAACGGCGCGGCCGACACCATCCGGGATCTGCAAACTCAACAGAATATGATGGGCACGCATCAGGGGAACATCCAGACCACGTATAGCCGGCTGGACGACTATGAGCGCATGCTGGGCCGCATTGGCTTGGGCTTGCTGGTGGTGTTCACGCTCCTTGGCGGTTTGCTGTGCCTTTACGGCGGCATGAAGCGCATGGCGCGCGGCCGCTCCGGCGTGGGCTTTTTCGTCGTCGGCGGCTGCATCCTGTTGTTCCTGATCATGGGGAGTTTGGCCGGCACTTTTTACCTCATGGGCGGCCGCAGCAACATGCGCGACGACATGTTCATGGACGGACGCGGCCCAGTGGCCATGAAGATGGCCATGGCCCCAGCGCCGCCGCCGCCGATGATGGTGGCGCCGGGGGGCCCCGGGGGCATGCCCAACCAGGGCATCGCGGAAGGCCCCATGGTGGCGGACATGGCGAAGGCAGCGCCAATGGAGATGGAAATGCAGCGGTTTGGCGCCGAGCTTAGGCCCAACGCCGCCGCGCAGCCGATGGCAGCGATGGGAGAAGGGGGAGCAGGCATGGGTATGCCCGCCGGCGGTGGTTTTCGAGGAGGCCCGCCCATGGGCGCATTCGGCGGGGGCGGCATGCCAGGCGGGATGGCAATGCCCGGCATGGCGGGTATTGAACCTGGTGATTTCGCAGGCGGACAATTCATGATGCCGGGCGGTCCTGGAGCGCCCATGGCCTTCAACCCCGAACGCCTTTTGCGCATGCAGAGCAATTTCAAAGAGTTGATCCAGCAGCGACTCCGCCGGGCCGTTTCTCTCCCGTCGGCAAGCGATCCATTCCTCGTCCGCGAATACGCGCACACGCGCGGGCAGCGCCAGGAGGAAGTCCGCACCGATTTCACGGAAACCCTGCTCTGGCAGCCCGCCCTCGTTATGCAAGACGGCAAAGCCAGCCTTGCATTTGATCTTTCCGACGCCAGCACGCGCTTTCAGGTCGTTGTTTTCGGCCACACGCTCGACGGCCGCATCGGGGCGACTACTTTCGAGTTTGCCTCGCGTCTGCCGGTGAGTATCGAGCCGAAAATGCCGATCGAGGTCACCAGCAGCGACAAGATTCAAATCCCGCTCGCGATCGCGAACGACTCAAATAAAGGCCTGCCCGTGAGCGTGCAGGTCTTTCCGAAAAACTTAAGATGGATCACGGATGAAAAGCTAATGCCATTGCCGGGACGGGGCGTGGAGCTTAGCCTCGACCCGAAAGCGCGCGTGCGCGAAGTGTTCGAATTCCAGCCGACCATTGTCGAGGGCCTCGCCAACCTGCGTTTTAGCTGCGATTTCGCCGAACTGGGCAAAGACATCGTCGAACGCTCCTTCAAGATCGTACCCGAGGGCTTCCCGGTTACCGGTTCGGCGAGCGGACTATTGGAAAAATCCGCAACCCATTTCTTCGAGCTGCCGGAAAAAATCGTTCCCGACACGCTCAAGTGCCAGGTGAATGTGTTCCCGTCCACGCTTGCGGAATTGCAAAAAGGCCTCGATAGTCTTCTGCGCGAGCCGTGCGGCTGCTTCGAGCAATCCTCGACCAGCAACTATCCCAACGTGCTCATCCTCAACTACCTCCGCGAAGCCGATCTGGCCAATCCAGAACTCGAAAAACGTTCGCGGCAACTGCTCAACAGCGGCTACGCGAAACTGACTTCTTTCGAGTGCTTGGATCCCAAGGAGACGACGCTGCGCCGCGGCTACGAGTGGTTCGGCCAAACCGCGCCGCCCCACGAAGCGCTCACCGCCTATGGCCTGTTGCAATTCCGCGACATGGCCCGCGTGCACCCTGTCGACGAAGAGATGCTCAAGCGGACCCAGGCCTATCTTCTGGGCCAACGCGACGGCAAGGGCGGCTTCAAACGCAATCCGCGCGCTCTCGACAGCTTCGGCCGTGCCCCCGACCACGTGACCAACGCCTATATCGTTTGGGCTTTGACCGAAAGCAAGATTGAAGAAGACCTGGGCGCCGAGCTCAAGGCGCTCGAGGAGAAGGCAAAAGCGACCAAGGACCCGTACTTCCTTGCCCTCGTTGCTGCCGGCCATCTCAACGCCGGCAAGAGCGACGTCGGCGTTGACATCCTCAAACAACTGCGCGAAATGCAGAAGGAAGACGGCGAAGTGACCGGCGCTGCCACCAGCATCACCGGCTCCGGCGGTCGCGATCTGGTCATCGAAACCACCGCCCTGGCCACGCTCGGCTGGCTCAAGGCCAATCGCCCCGACGAGTTCCACAACCACATCGACCGCGCGGTCAAGTGGATCGGCAAACAACGCGGCGGCTACGGCGGCTTCGGCGCCACCCAGTCCACCATCCTCGCCCTCAAGGCCCTTATCGCCCACACCAAGGAAAGCAAGCGCCCAGTCGAGCCAGGCAACCTCGTCCTCTATGTCAACGATCGACCCAACCCGGTCGCCGTACTCAACTTCACGGCCACCGCCCAGGAATCGATCACGCTGGCCGTGCCCAAAGGCGATTACCTGGTGGCCGGCAAGAACCGCGTGCGCGTCGAGATCAGCGGCAAGAACGAATTCCCGTATACGCTTTCCTGGTCGTACCAAACCCTGAAACCGGTCAATCCACCGCAGGCGCCGGTGCACATGAGCGCCACATTGAACAAGACCGAAGCGAAGGAAGGCGACACGGTTCGCTTGAGCGCGACGGTGGAAAACAAGAGCGGCAAAGGGCAGGGCATGGCGGTCGCAATTATCGGCTTGCCCGGCGGTCTGGCGCTGCCCGAAGACATGGCCCAACTCAAGGAAATGGCCGCCCCGCGTGAGAATGGCACGAAGCCAGGCGTCATCAGTTCTTGGGAACTGCGTGGCCGGGAACTGGTTCTCTACTGGCGTGACCTCGCGCCCGATGCGAAGATTGAATTGAGCTTCGATCTGGTGTGCCGTATCCCCGGCGTATACACCGGCCCCGCTTCGCGCGCGTACTTGTACTACAACGCAGACGACAAGTATTGGGCTGATCCTTTGGCGGTGACGATCCGGCCGTAATCCTGCCTCCGAATGGTTTGCAGTGCAACCGCCTGCCCAGCCCTCCAGACGATTTGGCGCAGATTTCGGCCGCAAGTCGCTGAGGATCATGAACCAAATCCTTTGCAACCCTACACTCCAATCCGTCACTGTAAGTCACGGCAAGCAGAGACCTTGCGGGATTCATTCCACAGTCACCCAGACATGCACCTCCTTGAAACGAAACGAATTGGAAAGAATGCCAATCCTGTCCGCAACATGGAATGGACAGGATTGAGTCCCTGTCCTACGAGCGCGGCGGCAACACCGGCAAGCGCAAGACGACGATGATGCCAATGAGCGCCAGTGCACAGAGGACGAGGATCCACGGTAGCGACAAGTCGCCGAAGTAAGCGCTGCCCGCAACTGCTAGAACTATCATCGTTAGCGCGGTGAACTTGACCCGGCGACTGACAGCGCGATGCCGCTGCCAATCGCGCAGGAACGGCCCGAACAGTCGCGAACGCAACAGCCAGCGGTTGAGGCGCGGCGAGGAGCGGAAGAAGAAAAAGCTTGCCAAGAGCAGAAACGGCGTGGTGGGCAAGATGGGCAGAAACACGCCGACGCCGCCCAGCCCGACGAAAAAACAACCCAACCCTACATACAGCCAGCGACGCGGACCGTGCGCTACCGCAGGCAGGGTATGTTCCAATTCTGGCGGCGGCGCGACAGGTTCCATGACGTTCGTAGGTGATTGTAGCGAAGTTCTTGCCCTCTTTTCGAGAAATTCAAGCGTTCCCCGCGCCGGCCGATGTAAGCTCCTTGCCGGAAAACCGAAGAATTTAGGGAAGCACGCCGGAGCCAACGGATCAGCCAATCCCTCGCTCACGCGTCGGGTTGGTCGCACTAACCCGACGCGTGAGCGAGGGGCCCCCATGAACGGGTTGCGCGGCCTGAATCTGATTCATTTTCTGGATTTCTACCTGCTCGTGTTCTTTTTTGTGGGCACCTGGCGGCGCATCGGCCAGTACCGCAACATCGGCAAGCTGGCGATCGCCGGACCGGGACGCTGGCCCCATTTACTCAAGCTCATGAACGAGCACCGTACGATTTTCATGACCTGGGCTACGGTGGCGCCGGCCTTGTTGGCTCTGGCCCTCACCGTACTGCAGCTATTGGCTTCGCGCCTCATTTGGCCGGAGGCGGGCCGGCCGCCCTATGGCCTCAATCTTGGCCGGCTTCTTGAGCACTGGCCAGCTCTATTCATTGTCGCCCCGTTTGGCTTGGCGATGCTCTCAATGGACTTGTACACGGTTCTCTTCGTTGCGGAAGTCCCGCGTCAAGAGATGGAAAAGTACTTCGACCAGGCCGAATACTGGCTGCGCTCGCGCACGGCGCACGTGGTTCGTGCCGTCACGTTTGGCTTCATCAACCCGCGCAAGATGGTCGCCAACGAGGTCCAGAAGGCGCTAGTGGAAGCAAGCAGCTTACTGAACCGGTCGCTGTGGTGGGTCAGCATGCAAACCGGGCTGCGCTTTTCCTTTGGCCTGTCACTGTGGCTAACCTGGGCGCTTACGCTGTAACGCGGCGTTGCCCAATCGGCGCGCGATTATTATCATGGCGTGATGCC
>JAKEFD010000120.1 GCA_022616245.1 Gemmataceae bacterium | reverse complement strand
TCATGACGGAACTCCGTTTCCAGAAAGGAACTTCCTTGTGTTCCCATCTAGGAAACCATATTCCGCCGTATCCCGTCAATCGAAAGATGACAGTGTACTAGTGCGTCCTCAAGAGTAAGAACTGGGGTTTGAACTCGTTCCCAAACTCCCGTTGGGAACGCACTCCCTGGAAACTCTGTTTCGATCTTTTCAACGCCACGCAATCGCTCTGGCCGCCGACGCAGCGAGGCATCGAGCCGGAATGGCAGAGTGCAGCCAAACGGGGTTTCGCCGTGGTGCGTTCCCAACGTGAATCTTGGGAAGAGGCTGCAAAAACATGCATTTTTTGCTTGCAAAACTTGAGATTCTGTGTTTTACTCAGATATGCTTTGGATTCGAAAGAATGGAAAAAGGCCGTCGTCAAAAAAACAAGTCCGAGTTGATTCACTTTCCGGTTAGTTCTTTACTCTCTTGATCTTGATAATCCACAATGTTCGTTCGTTGCAATATGCAACAAAGGAGACTCCCTATGACGAGTTTTGACCTCATTGCGCACGTAAGGACCAAGAATCCAAACGGGCGCGGCCGGCCGTACAACAGCATTCACCATCTTGTTAAGGTGTTTGAAGGAAAAGACGTCCTTCCGAAACGCCTAACCGTCGACATGCGTCTGCGACTCTACGACGCATTAGATGCGGTCGGAATTCATAACGATAGAGTACTCAGCGAAAACGCAAGATACACTCAACTTTGGTGTGCTTGAGCGACCATTCTTTGGCGTCTAAGTCTTCATTGCAAGCGCTGCTGGTTTCGACCAGCAGCGCTTCGAGCTCGTTGCCAACTCAGTTTGGGAACGCACTTCCTCCAAACTCTGTTTCCATCGACTTGTGCGTTCCGAATCGGGAGTTTGGGAACGAGGCGCAAGCCATGGGCCGCGCCGTGCTGAAAGCCATCGGCGAGACCTGGTACAACCTGGCGCAGATGCTGGAGGATTCGGCGCGGAAGCTGAAGGTTCGGCCGAAGCCGGCGGCGGCGATTGCGGTGGAGATGCAGGAGGTGGATTTTGAAACCACCGCGATCCCACCGGTCAGCGCGACTACAAGATTGAATCGACGCAGGACCGATAGTAATGCCACAGGGCACACCGATCCGAGCTTTCCTTGAACCGGCCTAATTTACATTCCCCGCGAAATATGACTGGGTCGTCATTTGCTCCGTCCCAATAAAAGTGCAAGGGATGAGCCGCCCGGCAGGCCGCGCAAACCCTTTCTCAGGGCTTGGTCCACGTTCAACCACTTTTCACCGAACGAGCGTTCAATCACCTGAGGGGAACAGCGACACGTCGGCCATCGGCCCGTGCGTTGGCAGTGCGCGGCGGCCCACTTCAGAATCTGCCTTACCGTCAAGCGCGGGAGCATGCCGACATTCCGCACCCCCCGTCGCTTCGCCAGCAGCTGAGCCAAAGAAGAACCGCCGGAAAATCCCCGTAGCCCGTTCATGAGGGCCTGATGGATGCTCAGCCAGTTCTCACCAATCGTACCCGGGATGGCCTCGCGATAGTTTTTTTGTCTTGGCCACCGGCCCGTTCGATCATGGAAAGCGTCCGCCCACGCCAGGATTTGCTTGACTGATAAACGCGGAAGGTTCCCAATGCTGCGCACGCCCCTGTGCACAAAAAGCAAATGTGCTAGCGAGGAGCCGCCAGGCAGACCGCGTAGGCCGCGTCGTAGCGCGTCGTCGACATGTAACCATGTGTCGCCAAACGAGGCGTCAGCAATCGCGCCCGGCGTTTTTCTTCTCGGCCATTTTCCAGCCCGCGCGCGGAACGAATCGGCCCACGCCAGAATCCGAGACTCGCTAAGGCGCGGCAGGCCTTTCGTGTTGCGCACGCCCCGATACTCCGCCAGCAACCGGGGCAGCGATCCGCCCCCCGGCAGACCGCGGTTGCCCCTTTTGAGAGCGTGATTTATCGCCGACCACTTCTCGCCAAGCGAACCCGGTATGACGTTGGGCGCAATTCGCGCTTGGGGCCACCTGCCCGTCCGCCGATGGAACGCATCCGCCCAGGCCAGGACTTGAGCCACGCTCAATTCCGGCTTGCGCCACGCCGGGCGGCGTTTATTTCTGCGCTTCCTCATCGTAATTCATCGCGGCACTGGACCGGCATCGTACGTTATGTTGGGGGCCGCGCCAAATTCAGCTCCAGCAGCCGCGCCAGTATCTCCTCATCCGCCAAATCCGCCGGCCAGCCGTAGGCAGTGGCGGCGGCGGCGTCCAGTTTCTTGTGAGCCAAGTCGAGCCAGGTGGGCCGTTCGTTGTAGAGGTTGGTCAGCGTGCGCTTTTGCAGCTTCTTGGCGCACTCCGCATCCTTGGGCACGAGCCGCGCGTAGCCGACGTTGCCGATGCCACGCGCGTCGGCGTCGTGGACGTAGCGCGCCCAGGGGCCGGTGACCGAGCCGGGAAATTCCAGCACCTCTTGCTTGGTCCATTCCGGCGGATTGAGCCAATTGTTGCGCAGCGTGTCGAGTTCCTTGGCCGGCTAGTTTTTCTTCCGGACCTTTTTCATCGGGATACCAACGACATCGGCCAACCGACTGCAGAAGTCCTCCCAGTCCACGCCCTGTCGACCGAGGATTTGGGCTACATCGTACCAGGAGTTTGTCGTCGGTGACTCGGCTCGCAACTTGTCCACATCAAGACCCTTCTTGGCAATGATGGTCCAAAAATCTCGGAATCCTTCCTTTTTGGCTTTTTGATGCGACTTTTCGGCTTCGCCCGCTCGGTTGTGTGCGTTGCTTCGGTCAGTTCCGCCTTTGATTTCGATGGCAACCTTTTTGCGCAGCGTTCCCGCAAAGTCCTCTTCGATGCGAATATCCGGATCGCTACCGAGTGTCAGATTGACAATGCGCCGCGCAGCGTTCTTGACGACCATCTTTTGCGGCAGGTGTTGGACCAGGCTGTTCGACAGTATTTCCTTGATGGAAAGGAACACGTCGGCGGCTGCTTGTTTGCCAATGAGGACGTTGTTTGCACCCTGAAGAAATGACCCGAACGTGAGCAACGGAAGCTCTTGCACATCGCGCGGCGTGACAGTCGGCGAGAGTTGACGAATTAGTTCGGCAAGCGCCGAACACATGGCACGGCAATAACTCGCCAGTGAAGCTTGTTGACGTGTGTTTAGCGTACCGCGAGTCTCCATCGATTTGAAGAGACCCATGCCAGTCCCACTGCCGTAGAATCCCTTCTGCGGAACTCCAAGCAGCAGGCGATAGTGCCGACCAGTGTCGGAGACATCTCCAGCACTATCGGTGTGGGAAAAACGTGTTCATCTCGGATGCCGGCGCTCGCCAAAATTTGCTGCGCGTCGGGCGGAGCGTAAGCGAGCAGTTGTTCCTTCAGGCGATCTGGCTCTATACGACTCAGGGCTTCGGCCAAGGCATCGATTAGCCAAGTCTTTCTTGCCGAGACAAGCAGCTGATGAAATGCAATCTGCCGCGATGGATTGGGGACAGAAACTGAATGATTAGCCATGAACGACGACCCCGTTCAGTCGTTTTTCGGCAATCCGTATATAGTCCGGGTTCAATTCGATACCGAGAAACCGGCGTTCTAAGTTGAGTGCCACCTGCCCTGTCGCCCCTGACCCAATAAACGGGTCCAACACGAGGTCGCCTTCGCGACTTCCCAACTCTATGCATGGCTGAACAAGGTCGCACGGAAAAGTAGCGAAATGAGCGTCTCGGTATGCCTTTGTGTTGATATTCCAAACTGTTCGCAAGTTTCTGCTGTTGGGGCCCCGAACCGCGTTGTAATCGTATAGATATCGTTCGCTTTTGCTGAACAGAAACAAGTACTCGTGGGAGCGCGTGGGACGATCCTTCACGCTCTCCGGCTGACAATTCGGCTTATTCCAGATAATGTCGGCGCGCAAATACCAACCAGCTTCTTGCAACGCAAATGCCAGGCGCCATGGGACGCCGACCAGGTCTTTCGGCTTCAGCCCATTCGGTGTTGGAGGGCGAACGTCCATGGCGCGAATAGGATTTTTCTTGTCCGGCGCCCGCCATGTTCGCCCCCCCGAGGTAAATGTGTCGCCAATATTGAGCCAGAGCGTCCCGTCGTCCCGTAGCACGCGACGGACTTCCTTGAACACGTCTACAAGGCTTCTAATGTAATCTGCCATGGATGCTTCCAGGCCGATCTGGCCTGAAATATGGTAATTGCGAAGGGACCAATACGGAGGCGACGTGACGCAACATTGAACAACACCATCGGGCATGGCGGCCAATACAACCCGTGCGTCCCCGACGACCAGAAGGGATTCGGAAGATGGCTTTCTGAGGGCGCTTTTCAGCACGGTCTCGAAGGTCTCTTCCTTCTCAACTCGGACTCGTCCCCAAAAAAGGCTGGGCGGAACCTGGTTCGCTCGTCCGTTGGCGAGAGCCATTCTTCTGCGGCTCATGTTAGACCCTCACGACGGTTCCTTTCTTCCAATTGGGAGTTTAGTGTTTGAGTGTTCAGTTTGCAAGGAGTTCGACAGAAATCAAATTGTCGGTTAGCTTATCGTCGTAAACCGCAAGGCATTTCCACCGGGTTTTCCGAGGCGTCGCGGTAGAGTTGGAGCTGGGTATAAGCTTCGCCGAGGTTCTTGTGCTTTTTCTTGTTCCCAGGCGAAGTGGCTGCGCTTCCAGACGTCGGCCCAGCCGCGCTTGCCGTCGGTCTTGTGCACGCCGCGCTCGAACGTGTACCAGCTTCCTTCCGGGTCGGCGGCGGCGGGCTCGTCGTGGTGCAGGAGGTCGCACAAATCGAGGAAGTGCTGCTGGTAGGCGCTGCGCTCGGACAAGTTGGCCTGTTTCCATTTATGGATGAAATCTTGGGGCGTCATAGGGCCGCTGACTCGCTGGCTTGGGAATACTGCGATTGTAAGCGGAATGTGGCCGCAGTTGTAGGGACACGTCCGGCCGCCAATGATGCGCACCTACTTCGTCTGCGCATCTAGGAATGCGCCATCAAGGCCAAGACGGCGTCGCGGATTTCCTCCACGGGCGTCGGCGGAAAGAGCGCGAAGCTGGCGCCATTAGGTCCGTGGCGCAACTCACGCCTGCACCAGTCAACCATCAGTCCGGGCAGTCTCGGGTGCGCTCACTTGACGCCTGGGCGTTAATCCTGCAGATCGAACACGATGACCCGGTCATTCTCAATAACACAGCGGTACCGGGTGCGCAAATATCTGTGCAGCTCGACGTAATACCTTAACCACCAGAAGGTCGGCCAGCCGAACACCATAAAGCCCGCCCCGGCCTGGCGCAGGCGCTCCACTTCCCGGACAGCCGCCGCGTCGTCCGCTGGGGGACCCCAGTATTGGCCGTCATGCTCGGTGAACGGCAAGAGCCGCCGTCCGGAAAGGTCCTTCCCCAGGCCCCACTGGTCCTCGTCTGCGACGATGACCGTCGCCCCCGGCGGAAGCGCGGCAGCAAGCTCGTCGCGCGCGATCGCCAGGCGCTCGGCCCACGGAAGGCCGGCGCTGTCGCCGAACAGCTCGTGGACCGGCTTGGCCAACTCCGGATCGCAGAGGCTTCTGGGCAGCCGCGCAAGAGTTTGCTCGTTGCCGATGGCCGTCCAGGTCTGCTGGTTGGGCTGAGGCCAGGTCAAGACGCGGCAAGACAGGCCGGCGTCCTCGACCAGTCGGGTGAAGTACTCCAGCCGATAAGTGGAGCAGCCCGGATAGACCCAGTCCCGTCCGGTGTAATTCGTGCTCCCCTGGCGGAAGGTGGCGGCAAAAACCGACGTCGGCAGCATCACCTTCTTCGCCTCCGCGAGACATTGCCGGATCTGTTCCGCGGCCGCATGCGAGAAGATGCTTTGGGCGATCAGATAATCGAACTGACGCCCGAACGCGCTCAGGGAAAAGTCGTCGGCATAGCGGAACGTCGGCCGCTTGATACGGACGAGGTCGCTGCCGACCTCGTCTTGCACTCCCGCCTCCACGAGCCACTCTTGGGGCTCGATGCCGTAGTAGTTGCCGGCAAGCAAGTACGGGATGAAAAGACGGCCTGCTCGTAACGCTCCGCAGCCGATGTCCAGAAGCGTGTGGTACTCGCGCAGTCCGAGGCAGGTGAGCAGCGTGAACTGCAGTGCGGCACTGCGGTCGAACTGCTCGGGCGGACCGACGAAAAAGCGGTGGTGAGCGCCGTGGGACGGGGACTGCGGACTCTGGTCGTGGGGTTGGGCCTGCATAAGAGACCTTTGCCAGTACTTCATTTGCCTTCGATCGCCTTTAAGCTAAACGCGACAGCAGTCTTGACGTCCCCGTCCTTCTCCTTGCCCGCCTCTTGCAGCGCCGGAACGGCTGACCGTGCTTCGACGCCGAATTCACCGAGTGCATAAGCCGCGGCCACGCGCACATTCTTGTCCCGATCCTTGAGCATGCCGGCCAGGGCGGGCACGACGGCGCCGGCTTCCTGCCGAATCCTGCCGAGCGACGTCGCCGCCTGTGCGCGGACGTATTTATCGCTGTCTTTTAGAGATTCTCTTAGAGCGGGAATCGCAGCGGCGGCGCCATTCTCGCCCAGTGCTCCTGCAGAATTCAGGCGGACCTTTGCCTCTTTGTCTTTCAAGAGGGGCAGAAGTGCAGGAACGGCTTCTTTCGTTTCGGACCCTCCAAAACTCCAGAGCGCTTCTGCCGCCTTGGCTCGAATCTGCGCATCCTGGTCCCTGAGGGCCCCAATCAATTCGGGGATAGCTTCCTTGACCTTTAGCGCCCCCATCGCTGTGATGGCTTCGCGCCGCGACCCAACTTCTTCGCCCTTCAGAGCTGTCCGCCAGTAACTAGCAGGTTTACCCTTGTGCAAAGGTTCTGGGCCACAGCCAGCCACGACCAGCACAAGCCCTGAACCTACGACAAGGACTGCCAAACCTGCCCGTTTCATCTTCCTCATCATTGCGCTCCAAGCCATTTGAGTTTTCCGACGCCTGTTATTGGACTTTGGGTCAACCTCACAGGGAAGAATGAAAGGCGTTTTTTGGCGAAGATGAACCTAGACAAAAGTACTGAGGACTGCTGAGCCGAGACGTGTAGCGCGATGCCATCAACCAGCCGGGCCTTTTCGACGCAGACAATGAACGAAGTGGCGGGCTTAACTGGGCGCTGAGGGACTCGAACCCCCGACCTCGTGGGTGTGATCCACGCGCTCTAACCAACTGAGCTAAGCGCCCTCAAACCTGCGGGGGGACCGCCGGGGCGTCCTCGAATTTCGGAGCCGTGGCTGCGACCCGTTGCGGCGGGCGAATCTGATCCGCTCCACCGGTAGGTTGTCCGGCGCCGGCAGCGGGATGGTCCAGGTCATCCTCCAGCCCTTTCATCCCCTTGCGAAACTCGGTGATGCTCTTGCCGAGATAACGCCCCATGTCCGGCAGTTTTCGGCCAAAAAGCAGAATGCCGATGACCACGATGACCGCGATCTCCATCGGGCCAAGTCCAAAAATGGCAAACAAAGAACTCATGGAAACCTCACTCGACTAGAGGCGTTGGATGAATCGCGGGAACCAAAACTCTCCACATTAATATAGCAACCGGAAAAGCCTCAAAACAAGCAAAAACCCACCGGGAAGACGGTCCGAACGCCGCGGCGCGGCCATCCAACTCCACCGCGCCGTGTCCCGGTCGAGGCAGGAGGGCGTGCTCTGTGTCTTGGGGCTTACTCCCATTATACCATGGGCGTCCGCGACGGCGCGTTCAAGCTGCCTTTGGATGTTTACAAATCGTTAAGACAGGGAGCTGAGTAGTGGGTCGTGAGTGGTGAGTGGTGGGTGACTTGTTACTCTCCACACTCCACTTTTCTTCTCCACTCTCCGCACCCCACACTCCACAGTTCTTCTCTGTGGTCTCTGTGGTTCCCTAACTCAAGGCGCCAGTCGCTCGATCCAATCTCTGAATTCGGGATACTGCTTCGTCAGGTCGCTGCGGATGCCCTGTTCGTAATCCGCGTAGTCGAACCCAGGGGCTACCGTGCAGCCCAACAGCGCGAACCGGCCGCCGGGTTCGAGCAAACTCCCCTGCCAGACGCCGCTCGGCACGACCACCTGCGGTTGCTGACCGCGCAAGACATCGCTGCCAAGCACGAGAGTGCGACCCGAGCCGTCCGGCGAAAGTTGCAGCATGCGCACCGGATCGCCCAGATAGAAGTGAAAGACTTCGTCGCTCTTTAGACGATGTAGCGCCGAATACGTACTTGGCGTCAGCAGATAGTAGATGGCTGTGCTGACGCTGCGGTCGCCGGCATAGCGCTCGGGCAACGCCTTGGCCTCGATGTTCCCCGCAGCCCGGTAGGTTTCCCGGAAGAAGCCGCCTTCCTTGGGATGCGGCCGCAAGTCCAACAGCTCGATGATTTCTTCCGCAGTCATTGAAATCCTCGCCTCAGGACTTTGCATTCCTCAGCGCCTCTCTGTTTCGTCTGTGACTCGTTTTAGGCGATGCCGGCCTTCGTTTCTACAATGACGCTCATCCAGGGTTCCTCAACCTCTCCTCGCCCTGAGGGAGAGGGGTTGGGGGTGAGGGGTCGCCGATCATGCTGCTGCTGCTCATCGCGTGCGCCTTGCTTATCCCGATCGCTTGGGGTTACGCGGTCTACTGGGTGCTGGAACGCTTCTGGGCGCCCGTGCCGGCGGACTCACAGCCCGAGCTCAATCTTCCCGATTATCAAATCTGAGGGCCGTGCCGGCGTGACCAACGAGCTTCTCGAATTTGCGCGACTCTGTCCTTTGGGGATTGCCATTGGCGCTTATGGCACCCTGGTCGGCGCGGGCGGCGGCTCCTTGCTCATCCCGGCCCTGCTCCTCATCATGCCCAATGAATCGCCGGCCACGCTCACCAGCATGTCGCTGGCCGTCGTCTTCTTCAACGCTTACAGCGGCACGCTCGCCTACATGCGCATGGGCCGCATCGACTATCGCGCCGGCGTCCTGTTCTCGCTGGCCGGCATCCCGGGCACCGTCGTCGGCGTGCTGCTCGTGCACCACATCGCGCGTGAGTTTTTCGATCCCCTGTTCGGCGTACTCCTCCTCGGCATGGGCGTTTTCCTCGTCAGCAATCCCTTGGGCAGCGTGTCACCGGACGGCTCAGGCTCCAACGGAGACGCGCCCAACGCCTGCCTTGGCGCAATCGGCAGCGCCTACATCGCCGTCGTGTCGAGTTTGTTGGGCATCGGCGGCGGCATCATCCATGTTCCTTTCCTTATTCGCGTTTTGCGCATGCCGCCGCACACCGCGACAGCGACCTCGCATTTCGTGCTCACCTTCATGGCTCTTACTGCCACGAGTACGCACATCGTCCTGGGCGAATTCGAGCACGGCATCAACCAAACGATGTACCTGGCCATCGGTGTGATGATGGGTGCACCGCTGGGCGCTGCCCTGTCCGCAAAGCTGCGCGGCAACCTGATCGTGCGCTTGCTGGCGGTGGCGCTGTGCTTGGTGGGCTTGCGGCTGATTGGGCGGCTGATGTTATCTTGATCCATTCAATGGTCCGGCAAAAGACTGGAGAGGTCCGCTATAATTCCGTTAGAGGAGGTGTCTGAATGAAATGCGTCAGCATTGACGCCGCGCCAACCGCGGTCAAGAAGTTCATTCGCTCACTTTTGCTGGATGCAAGCGGCGTGGAAGTAACGCTCGAGGGAGTCGTAGTCTGCAAGATCATTCCGCCGAGCCAGCTTTCAGATGTCGAAAAGACAGCCCAGCTTGCGCAGGTGCGCCAGCTGCTGAGCGAGGCCCGCGACCATAGCAAGGGCACGCCGGCGCCCATCATCGAACGCAAGATTCGCTCGGCGTTGAAGACCGTTCGCGGGAGCCGGTGACATGCTCACCGCCATCCTCGACACGAACGTTTTAATTCGAGCGGCTCTTCGCCCCGGATCGCCATCGGCTCGGGTTGTCGATGCCTATCTGGATGGGACTTTTCGACTGGCGCTTTCACAGGCCGTTCTCCAGGAATTGCTTACGGTTCTACTTTTGCCCGACATCCGGGAATTTCACGGGTGGTCGGATGACAAGATCCTTCAATTCATGTTGAACTTGCCGGCAGGAGGCGTCCTCTACCCTGGGGAGACACGCGTTCCGGCAGATGTGCCCCGTGATATCTCCGACGTCAAGTTTCTGAGCCTGGCACACGAGGCCAATGCGGACTACCTCGTCACCAAGGATGGTCGGCATCTGCTACGGCTCAAGAAGTACGGTCGAACGAAGATCGTAACGCCAACCCAATTCCTCAAAGTCTTACCCTGAGCGGAATCTGCAATTGGCGCAGTGCGTGGTGGGCTTGCGGCTGATTGGGCGGCTGCTATTATCGTGAGTGCGGGCATGAGTTCCGAGCCGCCCGTAAGGAAGCGGCAGCGACTCGCACAAAGATGCAGGCGGATCTCTTAAGTTCCGGGAGTTGCCACCTTTGAGCCGCAGTTCTGAAATTGTGATTGGCATTACGACGCTGTTTGGCGCAATCGTTATGGCCCTATTAGCGCCGCATATGGGTGATGCCGGCCTTGGCATACTGAGATACTATGGAATTGCCGCCTTATTGGCGGTTGTGACCTTGGCTTGCTTTTTCAAACGCGGCAGAGTGATTACGATGCGAATCACCGCATTGGGCGTGTGCGTTGCGATCATATTCGGGTCAGTCGGTCCTATTGCCAAGGGTGAGTTTAGTGAGCACTCGGTCTTTTTTCTGTTGATTGGAGTCGGCGCTGGGGTTTATGCAGTATTCGGTGGTTATCCTCAGTGGGCCCCATTGGCCCACGTTTTCAGAGGTGAACCAGAAGATTGAGAATTGTTCACGCACCAAGCACATCTTCAGGCCAAAATCTCATCCACCACATGCCCATGCACGTCCGTCAGCCGCCGGTCGGTGCCGTTGTGCCGGAAGGTGAGCCGGGTGTGGTCGATGCCCAAAAGATGCAGAATTGTGGCGTGCACGTCGTAGCAATACAAGGGGTCGATCGCGCGCCAGCTCCAGTCGTCGCTTTCCCCATAAGCCGTGCCGCCTTTGATGCCCGCGCCGGCGAGCCAGGCCACGCCGGTGCCGCCGTTGTGGTCGCGGCCTTCCGAGCCTTGGCTAAACGGGTGCCGGCCGAATTCCGTGCTGAACACTACCAGCGTGTCTTCAAACAAGCCGCGCTGCTTTAAGTCTTGCAGCAAGCCGGCGATAGGTTGGTCCACTTGCGCCGCCATGCCCGGCAGCTCATTGACGATGCTGGTGTGCATGTCCCAATTGTTCGTCGGTCCGCCCGCGCCGGACCAAACTTGCACGAAGCGCACGCCGCGCTCGATCATGCGGCGGGCGATGAGACAGCTTCGGCCAAACTGTTGCGTGTGCGCCTGATCCAAACCGTAAAGCCGCCGCGTCGCTTCCGTCTCCCGGTTGACGTCGAGCGCTTCGGGCGCGCTCGCCTGCATACGGGCGGCCAACTCATAGCTGGCGATGCGGGCTTCCAGCCGCGAATCGCCGGGCGTTCGCTCCAGGTGTTCGCGGTTCAGCTCGCGCAGAAGGTTGAGGCCGTCGGCCTCACTCTCGCGCGTGATGTGCCGGGCGTTTTGCGGGGGAAACAGCGACGAGATGGGATTCGGCGCGTTGACGCGCAGCACCGTGCCGGCGTGTTGCACCGGCAAGAAGCCCGACGAGAAGTTGCCGAGATTGTTGTACGGCGTGCCGCGATGGTCCGGGATGACGACAAACGTCGGCAGATTATCGCTCAGGCTGCCAAGACCGTAGCTGAGCCATGCCCCCATGCATGGAAAGCCGGGCAGCAGGAAGCCGGTATTCATCATGTAACTGGCCGGGCCGTGCACATTGGTCTTCGAGGCGACCGCAAGGAGAAACGCAATGTCGTCGACGCGCCGGGCCAGCTGCGGAAAGACGCTCGACACCCAGCGGCCGCATTGCCCATGCTGCCGAAACGGAAACGGATTCCGAAGGACGTTGCCTGGGACGGAAGTGACGGCCTCGATGCGTTCGCCGGTGCCGGGGTCAAACGGCCGACCGTGGTAGCGCTCCAGAAGGGGCTTGTAGTCGAACGTGTCCATCTGGCTGACGCCGCCATTCATGAAGAGCTGAATGACGCGCCGCGCCTTGGCCGGATGATGAAGTCCGTTTACGTTTCGCGCTCGCTCCTCGCCCGCAAGGACTTGCTCGCGCGCCAACAGGTCCGCCAGCGCAATGCCTCCCAGGCCGCCGCCCAGCGACCAGAGCATTTGCCGGCGAGTGAAAAGGGGTGCCATGCCAGAGTTCCAAGGTGATCAAGCTTTCGCCATTGTACTAACTTCCACACGCGCCGAAAGCACGATCGGCGTTTGGGCCAATACTTCCTTCGCCAACGCTTCATAGTCTTCAGCGCCGGGGCACCTGGGCGCGTATTGGAATATGGACTGGCCAAAGCTCGGGGCCTCGGCGAGCTTGATGTTGCGGCGAATGCGCGTTTGAAAAACGCGCGCCTTGTTCCAGGGCACGCTTTGGCCCAAGCTTTTGTCGAGAAACGTTTGCAAGTTTTCGAGCACTTCTTGGGCCAGCTTGGTGTTCGCCTCATAAAGGCACAGGATGATTCCGGTGACGTGCAGGTAGGGATTGATGCGCTTGGCGACGAGGGCCGCCGTTTCAAACAGCTTGCCCAGGCCGTGCAGCGCCAAGAAGTGCGGTTGCAATGGAATGAACACTTCCGTGGCGGCGGCCAGTGCGTTGAGCGTCAACACGCCCAAGGAAGGGGCGCAATCCATGAGGATATAGTCGAAGTTATCCTCCTCGGCTTGCAAGAGATCGCGCAGAATGACTTCGCGTCCGACCACGCCCGCCAGCTCGACTTCGGCTGCGGCCAGGTTGATGTCCGAGCCGGCGAGCCAAAGATTGCCGCCGATAAGGCGGCGCACCTCGGCCAGCGGGCGATTGTCGATGAGCACGTCGTACATGGACAGCGCTTTGCCGTCCGGCGCGATGCCCAGGTGCGTGGTGGCGTGGGCTTGCGGATCGAGGTCAAGCACGAGCACGCGTTGACCGGATCGGGCCAGAGCCGCCGCAAGATTCACCGCGGTCGTGGTTTTGCCGACGCCGCCTTTTTGATTGAGTATGGCGATCCGTCGCATGAAAGTTCCTCTTATTCTTGGAAGCGCCCGACACTAGCCCGACGCGCTAGCGAGGGCGGACGTGTCGCCGCTACGGACGTCATGCCAGCGCGGGATTCCTCGCAGGATTGCAATGGACGTCAATTTCACCGGGCGACTCGCGGCCCTCGCTAACGCGTCGGGTTACTACCGGGCGACCCGCGGCCCTCGCTAACGCGTCGGGTTAGTGTTGCCGAATCTTTGGATTCACGCAAGAGATAACACGATGAATCGACGCTGGCAGCGTCGACTACGGCGGCAGTGACGGCACCATGAGCGTGAACGGATACACGTACGCTTGCAAAAGCGTCAGCGCGCCCACCATCGCCGCCAGGATGACGCTGTGCCAGATGACGGCTTTGAAGATGTCGGCCTCCTTTCCTAGCTGGTGCGTCGCCGCGGTGGCCACGCAGATGCTTTGCGCGTCGATCATCTTGCCCATGACGCCGCCGGTGCTGTTGGCGGTGCAGATGAGCACTTGCACCTGATCGCGCGCCAGATTGCCTTCGAAGAGCGCTGGATGATTGTTGAAGATTTCCGTCGCGGTGATTTTTTGCAGGCTGCCGAAGAGAGCGTTGCTGCCCGCGTCGGTGCCGGTCAGAAAGACGCCGAGCCAGCCGAGCATGGCCGCGAAGAACGGATACAGGACGCCGGTCATGGCGAACGCATAGCCGAGCGTGGCGTCCATGCCGGAGTAGCGCGTCACGTAACTGAGGCCGAGCATGAAGGCGATCGTTGGAATTGGGATGCGCATCTGAAAAAATGTGCGGCGCACCACGCGGCCGATTTGCAGCGCGTTCATGCGCAGCATCGCCATGGATACGAGCACGGCGAAAAACACTGCGGTGCCGGGCGCGGTCAGCCAAGCAAAGTTGAAAAGAGCGCTCTCGCCGCGCGGCGCGCGCCGTTGCGCGACAGCGACATTGGCCGCTGCCGCCAAAGGTTGATTGCTGGCCACTGCCAGCGCCGCGACTTCCTCCACGCGTACGGGATGCAGCCGGGCGTCGCGATGACATTGGCCGTGCAGAGTCGGAATCGGAACCTGGTAATTCGTGTGCAGGCCCTCGACAATCTTGACCGGCCCCGGCCCCGGCTTTACCGGCGTTTCTTTCTGTCTGACCAAGCCGGTGAGCATCAGAAAGATCGACATTAAGATGTACGGCATCCAGGCAAGCGTCACATTGCCCGCAGTGAGTTTCTTGGTCTCGTGTTCGTCGGCCTGCGGCGCGGATGCCATCAGATCAGCCGCGCCGGCGGCATGCGGATCATCCGCTTGCGGCTTCGCGGCTTGGTCACTCTGAGAAGGAGATGGGACCGTCGTGTCAAAATGCCATTCGTTTTTCGGCTTCCAAAACTGCAAGAAGATTGCGGAAACGACCAGCGAGAAGATGCCGCCGCCGATGTCCGTCATCGGATAAAGAACCACATTGGGCACATATTCATGAATTGTCGCAAAGACAAACTGAAAGATCGCGAATGAGCCGCCTGACACCGCCAGCGCCGGCCAGACCTCCAAAGTCTGCTTCCAAGAGCACATGCATTTCACCATCCACAACGGCACGATCACCGACATGATCGGCAATTGATGACCGGCCATGGTGCTCAGCGTTTCCGTCCTCAGGTCGGTGACGCCGTTGAGGACGATGAGCGGCGTGCCCAGCCCGCCATACGCGACCGGCGAGGTGTTGGCGATAAGGCACAGTACGGCGGCGAGAAACGGATTGAAGCCGAGACCGACCATGATCGCGCCGCAAATAGCAACCGGTGTGCCGCCGCCGGCTGCGCCTTCGAGGAAAGCGCCGAACGAAAAGCCGATCAGGATCGCTTGAATGCGGGCGTCGCCGGAGATGCCGGCGACGGAGCGGCGCACAATGGTGAACTGGCCCGTCTCGACGGTGATGTTGTAAAGCAACATCGCGTTGAAGATGGTCCAGCCGACGGGCAACAGGCCAAACGCCGCCCCATTCGCGAACGACCACAGGGCCATGTCCGCGGGCATGCCGTAGACCGCGATGGCGATGACGATTGCGGTGATGGAACCGGCCAAACCCGCCTTGGGCGCGAGCCAGCGCATCGGCACGAGCGTCCAGAAAAGGACAATCACCGGCAGCGCCGCCAGAATGGTGGACCACAAGCCCGACCAGAAGATTGTGCTGTCGAGGGGATCGAGACGTTGCAGGTAGGCCAATAGCATTTAGGATTCTCAACAAAGTAGTAGGCACACTCCGTGTGCCGTTCCAATCAGACGGCACACGGAGTGTGCCTACTACATTCCCGGCGATTGTAGACGGCATGCCGGCTGATGCAAGCAAGAACTGTTTGGTTTTTGATTGGCTTGTCGAAAAAGGGACGGTATGTTTCACCCTCATGGCTTGGACTCAGGTTTACGATCCTTTTGATAACGCGTGGATTTCCACGCTGATGGCGGCGTTGCCCACCAT
>JAKEFD010000119.1 GCA_022616245.1 Gemmataceae bacterium | reverse complement strand
GGCAACTTCAACATCATCAGCGTTTCTTCCGCCGCTTCGACCGGAATCATGGACTTGCGAACCGCGCAATGGCGGGAAGAAATGCTCGGGGCCCTGGAGCAGGAAGAAAATCGCAGACTCGCGTGGAAACAGCTGCCGCCTATTGTCGATCAGTTCGTGCCGCTGGGACCGCTGTCTGCCTCCTTGGTTCAGGAGGCGGATTTGGGCGCTGTGCGGCCGATCGTTTTCCCCACATCGGACGATCAGCAGGCGGGCCTCATCGGCGGCGGCGCGGTCGAAGCCGGACAAGTCGCAATCATCCTCGGCACGTCGGCCGTCGTGAATTCGTCCTCTGACAAACTGCCCCAAACGGACAGCCTCGACGCAATGCGGCTCAATTGGGGACCGTACCTTTGGATGCGCTGCTACAGCAACGGCGCGAGCTTTATCAACCATCTCTTCGGCGACAAGCCGTCCTACGACGAACTGGAAGCCCAAGCGCGCGACCTGGCGCCGGGCTCGGGCGGGACGATGGTATTGCCGTTCTTGCAGTCGGAGCCTTCGCTCGGCGTGATGGAGAAGCGCGTGCGCTGGGACCCAAAGGCGCCGAAGCAAGACGGCAAGAAGTTTCGCGCCGCTCTGGAAGCGCTCGCCTACATGATCGCGCTCGGGGTCAAGCAGCATGAGGAAGCGGGCCAGACCATAACGCGCATCACCGTCTCGGGCGGGATGGCCAAGAACGCACTTATGTGCGAAATATTGGCCAGCGTGCTCAATCGGCCTTTGGTGCTTCTGCAATCGGACGAAGGCCCAGCCCTGGGCGCCGCCGTCACTGCTTTGGCGGGACTGGAGAATTATCTCGCGCAGCAAAAAGGCGAGCCGGCGAACTACACAGTAGCCGACGCCGTGACGCAAATGGTCAAGTTCGGCAAGACGGTCCAGCCGAATGCGGAATGGCAGGCTCGATACGCTAAAGGGTTGCGTAAGTTTGAAAAACTCATGCAAAGACGCAAGTAGAGCAAGAAAAAGAAGGCGAATGCGCCTACCCCGCAAGCGAAGCATAACGCTAGAATAAGATTGGCAAAAGCCGAATTGTTCAAGTGATTCCGGAGGGAAATGGCCGAGAAGATTAAAGGCAAACGCGTGGTGCTGGGTCCGGAACGCCCCCCGGACTCGTTTACACGCGCCGAGTTACTGAAAGCCATCAAGAAAGTCGCCGCCGCACGGCGGAGGCGTCGGCAGAAGCCGTCGGTGTCCGATGGCGCAAAGTGACTACGAACAGCGTGTCTTTATCAACTGTCCGTTTGACGCGCAATACAAGCCCCTTTTCGAAGCCGTAGTCTTCGCAGTTCTTGATTGCGGGATGCGGCCCAGATGCGCCCTAGAAATTGATGACGCCAGCGAAGTGCGCATCGAAAAAATCTACCGCCGCTTTGAACAGTTCGAGAAGGACCTTCCTGTCCTGTGCGAAGAACTTCGGTTGCAACGCGCGGAACTCACATTCATCGACTCGGCTTCCATCATCACTGATTGGCTGCGCGACAACATATGATTCGAATGTGACGTTGCCCTGCTTCTGTTCAGTAATGAGTCACGCGTGCGATACAATAGAGTACCAGCCATCCAAACAGAGAAGTCAGCCATCGGAACCCTCACCATGCACGGACACTTCGCCGGCCGTTGGAATCTTCTCGCCATCGAGGAAGCGTACAAGCGTTGGAAGCAAGACCCGGCATCGGTGGAAGAATCCTGGCGTGTTTTTTTCGAAGGCTTTGAACTAGGCCTGGCGCAACAGCCCGCTGTCCTGCCGTCCCCCGAAGCGCGGCAAGCCGGCATCATCCGTCTCATCGACGCCTATCGCGGACTGGGCCATTTGCTCGCCAAGCTCGACCCCTTGAGCGAGCCGCCCAAGTCCGTCGCGCTACTGGATATCTCGGAATTCGGCTTCACCGAACACGACCTCGACCGCACTTTTGATACCAGCCACTTTCTCGGACTCGAGAGGGGCACGCTGCGGCAATTGCTTGCGGCCCTGCGTGAAACGTATTGCCGGACCATTGGCGTTGAGTACATGCACATCCAGGACAACCACATCCGCCGCTGGCTGGAGGAGCGCATCGAACCGCGGCGCTTGCAACCGGAGTACGGCCGCCGGCAAAAGCTGCGCGTGCTCATGGATTTGCATTATGCGGAGCTGTTCGAGAAATTCCTGCACACGCGCTATCTGGGGCAAAAGCGCTTCTCGCTCGAGGGCGCCGAAACCCTGATCCCCATTCTCGATTTCCTGGTGGAGAAGGGCGCCGATTCAGGGATTCGTGAAATCGTCCTGGGCATGGCCCATCGCGGCCGGCTCAACGTGCTTGCCAACATCCTCGGCAAACCTTATGCCGAGATCTTCAGCGAATTCCAAGAGAACTATCTGCCCAACTCGATGGCCGGCGACGGCGACGTCAAATATCACCTTGGCTTTTCCGGCGACCGCGTCAGCGCACGCGGCAACAGGGTGCATCTATCCCTCACGCCCAATCCCAGCCACCTCGAAGCGGTCAATCCCGTGGTCGAAGGCCGAGTCCGCGCCAAGCAGCACTTGTTCGGGGACCAAGAGCGCTCGCGCTGCTTGCCGCTTTTGATCCATGGCGACGCGGCAGTCGCGGGTCAGGGCCTCGTGGCTGAAACTCTGAATTTATCGCAACTGCAAGGCTACAAAACCGGCGGCACCATCCATGTTGTCATTAACAATCAGATTGGCTTCACGACAGCGCCCGCCGACGCGCGCTCGACGCGCTACTGCACCGACGTCGCCAAGATGATCGAGGTGCCGATCTTTCATGTCAATGGCGAGGACCCGGAAGCGGCGGTCTTCGCCATTCAGCTCGCAGTCGAATTCCGGCAGACCTTTCACAAGGATGTGTTCCTTGACATGTACTGCTATCGCCGCTGGGGGCATAATGAGGGTGACGAACCGTCGTTCACGCAGCCGATCCTTTATGCCAAGATTCTCGAGCGGCCGAGTTTGAGCGAGGTCTATACCGAACAGCTCATTATTCGCGGTGATTTGACTGTCGAGGAAACTCAAGCCATCGTGCAAGGATTTCAGGAACGGCTCGAAAAATCACAAGAAGAAATCAAACAAGCGCCGCAAGCCGTCGGCATGCGGGGTTACCAGGGCCAATGGAAAAGTTTGAGCGCACAGTATTCCTGGTCGCCGGTAGAGACGGGCGTTTCGCAGGAAACCTTGGACCTGCTGACGGAGGCGATCACGAAATTGCCGGATGGGTTTACACCGCATCCCAAAGTGGCGCGGCTTCTGGAAAGCCGTCGCCGCGAACAGCGCGAGCGCAAACCGGTGGACTGGGCCTTTGCCGAAGCGCTGGCGTTTGGAGCGCTGCTCGCGGAAAAAACACACGTGCGGCTTTCCGGTCAGGACACGCGCCGGGGCACGTTTAGCCAGCGTCACGCCGTGCTCTACGACAATAAGACCGGACAACCTTACACGCCGCTGGCACACATCCGGCCGGACCAGGCAGTCTTTTCGACTTACGACAGTTTGCTGTCGGAAGCAGCTGTTTTGGGATTTGAGTTCGGCTACTCGCTCGATTGCCCCGAAGCACTGGTCGTTTGGGAAGCGCAATTCGGCGATTTCGTTAATGGCGCCCAGGTCATCATCGACCAGTTTCTTGTGTGCAGCAATTCGAAATGGCAGCGCGACAGCGGCCTGGTTCTGCTCTTACCGCATGGTTACGAGGGCCAAGGGCCGGAGCATTCGAGCGCCCGCCTGGAGAGATTTCTGCAATTGTGCGGCGAAGACAACATCCAGGTTTGCTATCCGACCACACCGGCTCAGTATTTTCATCTGTTGCGCCGACAGGTCCGGCGCAGCTTCCGCAAGCCGCTCGTTGTGATGACGCCGAAGAGCCTGCTCCGGCATCGACTGGCCGCCTCGCCCTGGGAGGATTTCACCCAAGGGAATTTCCGCGAAGTCCTCGACGATGCCAAGGCGGAATCCAGCAAGGTCAAGCGCTTGGTCCTATGCAGCGGCAAGATCTACTACGATCTTCTGGAACAGCGCGCTAAAGACCAGGCGGCCGTCGCATTGGTCCGCGTTGAGCAGTTTTATCCGTTCCCCTCCGATGCGTTGCAGCGGCTGCTCAAGCGTTACGCCAAAGCGCGCGAAGTGGTTTGGGTGCAGGAGGAATCGCTCAACATGGGCGGCTGGACTTTCATGGAGTCGCGGCTGAGGGCCATGGGCGCGAAGGTGAAGTACATCGGCCGGGACACCAGCGCCAGCCCGGCGACCGGCTCGCGCCAGGTGCATCTGCGCGAGCAAAAGGAAATCGTGGAAGCCGCGATTACCGGGCTGGCGCCGCATCTGGTTCGCGCCGCGCCGTCGACGCATCTGCGCCGCTATCCCAAATGGGAAGACGAAGGCATCGAGGCGGAAGTCGAAGAGCAAATCAATAAGTTGTCCGGATGATTAGTCCTATGACGGTTGAAGTTAAAGTCCCCTCGGTCGGCGAATCGATCACGGAAGGCAGCATCGCGCGCTGGCTGAAAAAGGACGGCGACTTCGTCAAGAACGACGAGCCTTTGTTCGAGCTGGAAACGGACAAGGCTTCCCAGGAAATCCCGGCGCCTGCGGCCGGCGTATTGCGAATTCAAACCGCGGAAGGCAAGGACGTCGCCATTGGTGATGTGGTCGCGCTCATCGAGCCCGGATCGGCGACTTCGGTTTCTGCGCCCGCTAAAGATAAAACGAGCGCGAAGCCGCAAGCGGGCGATGCGAAGCCGCAAGCGGGCGATGGAAAAGCGGAGGACACGCCCGCGCTGTCGCCCGCGGCACGCCGTCTTGCTGCGGAAGAAGGCGTCAAGGTCGAAGAGATCGCCGGCACCGGCAAGCACGGCATGATTCTCAAGTCCGACGTGCAAGTACACCTGGAAAAGAAAGAAGCCGCTCCTTCTCCCGTCGCTCCCGAAGGCGAGTACACCGGCCACGAAACCGAAACTCGGCAACGGATGAGCGCCATCCGCCAGCGCATTGCCGTGCGGCTGCTCGCCTCGCAAAAAGCCACTGCCAGCCTCACCACCTTCAACGACGCGGACATGTCGGCTCTTGTCGATCTCCGCACGCGCTTCAAGGACAAATTCAAGGAAAAGCACGGCGTCGGACTCGGCTTCATGTCGTTCTTCGTCAAGGCGTGTTGTGATGCTCTTCGGGCATTTCCGCTGGTCAATTCGCGTATCGAAGACGCCGATATCGTCACGCCGAATTACTATCACATTGGCGTGGCAGTCAGCACCGACAAAGGGCTACTGGTCCCCGTGCTGCGCGATGCCGACCGCATGAGCTTCGCCGAGATCGAGAAGGCGATCGCCGAACTGGCCGGCAAAGCGCGCGACGGAAAGATCAGTGTGCACGACCTCACGGGCGGCACGTTCACCATTACCAACGGCGGCGTCTTTGGCTCGATGTTGTCCACTCCCATCCTCAACCCGCCGCAATGCGCCATACTCGGCATGCACGCGATCCAAAAGCGCCCCGTCGTCCGCGACGACCAGATTGTCATCCGGCCCATGATGTACTTGGCCCTGACCTACGACCACCGGCTGATCGATGGCAGGGAAGCAGTTCTGTTCTTGGCGCACATAAAAGAAACACTGGAGAATCCGGGCCGGCTGTTGTTGGATGTATGAATCATCGTTGCCGCGAGCGCGACACGATAAATCAGATTACCTGATGGGAGATGCATCATGCGCCTGTTGATGTCATTGGCATTCTTGGGTTTGGGCTTCACCCTCATGGGCCAACATGGCGCCGCCGGCGACAAGAAGGCCCGCCAAATCACCGGCTGGGGTGAAGTCGTCGATCCGGCCGGCGATTGCAAGATTGAGGAAAAAGAAGGCGTCGTATCGATCACCGTGCCGGGCACGCATCACGATCTCAATCCCTTGCCCGGCTGGAACAAGCTCGACGCGCCGCGTGTCTTGCAAGACGTGGACGGCGATTTTGACCTGCAAGTGCTGGTCCGCAAATTCGAAAAGCCCAAGGCGAACACGTCTTCCAACAAGGAAAAACCGGCCAGTTTCGTCGCCGGCGGCTTGCTCGTCTGGCAAGACGGCAAGAACTTCCTGCGCTTCATGCGCGCTGCCAATGGCGAACGCGACGAAGTCTTTGTCGCTGTCGAGTTTTACTCCGCGGGCGAGAAACTGGCTTCGGGCGGCGTCCCAATCGCCGACGGCGATCATTTTCTGCGCGTCCGCCGGAAAAAAGGCCAGTTCACCATCGAGGACAGCAAGGACGGAAAGAGCTGGCAGTTTCGCCGGCCGCCCGGCAAGGAGATGAAGCTGGACGGCAAAGTCAAGGTCGGCGTTGCTGCCGTCAACGCCACGACCAAGGAAATCACGCATCAATTCGAAAAACTGCAACTCACCGCGAAATAAATAGTCCTATGCCCGACCCATTCGATCTCGTCGTCGTGGGCGCCGGCCCTGGTGGATACATCGCCGCCATCCGCGGCGCCCAGCTTGGCCTTCGCGTCGCCTGCGTGGAAAAGAACAAGGCCTTGGGAGGCGCCTGCCTCAACGTCGGCTGTATCCCAAGCAAGGCGCTGCTCGATTCCAGCGAGTGGTACCATCTGGCCAAGCAGCGCTTTGAGCGCCACGGCATCGGCTGCGGCGACTTAAGACTGGATCTCGCGCGCATGCTGGCGCGCAAGAACCAGATCGTCAAGGGGCTGACCGACGGCGTCGCCTTCTTGTTTCGCAAGAACAAAGTCGCCGCCTATCACGGGGCTGCACAACTCGTCGGCAAGAATCGAGTGATGGTGGCGGGCGAGCAAGTTGTCGAGCTGGAGGCCAAGGCGATTCTGCTTGCAACCGGCAGCGAACCAGCGCCTTTGCCCTTCTTGGCATTCGACGGCGTCGGGGTCGTCAGTTCCACCGAAGCGCTCATGTTTGAGCAAGTGCCGCAACACTTGATCGTCATCGGCGCGGGCTACATCGGCTTGGAACTGGGCTCCGTCTGGTCACGCTTGGGCGCCAAAGTCACGGTTTTGGAGTTCTTGCCCAAGTTGTTGCCCGCCAACGACGGCGAACTGGCCGGCCTGTTGCATAAAGCGCTGTCGAAACAGGGATTGGAAATACACCTCGGCGCCAAAGTCACAGGCGCCAAGAAAAAGGGAAAGCAAGTTACCGTGCAGGCCGAACACGGCGACGACATGCTGGAATTCACTGGGGACAAAGTGCTGGTCGCCGTCGGCCGTCGCCCGGTTACGGACGGCTTGGGTCTAGAAGAAACCGGCGTGAGGCTCGACGACAAGACCGGCAAAGTGCTCGTCGATGACAAATACCAAACCTCGGTCCCGCACCTCTTCGCCATCGGCGATCTAGTAGCCGGGCCCATGCTGGCTCACAAAGCGAGCGAAGAAGGCATCGCGGTTGCCGAGAATCTCGCGGGCAAGCCGGGCCACGTCAATTATTCTGCCATTCCAAGCGTGATCTACACTACCCCGGAGCTTGCCGCCGTGGGATTGACCGAGGAACAGGCCAAGGAGAACGGCAAACCCTACAAGGTCGGCAAGTTTCACTTTCAGGCGAACGCCCGGGCCAAGTGCCTCGACGAGACGGAAGGACTGGTCAAAGTCATCACCGACGCCAAGACGGATCGCGTGCTGGGCCTGCACATTCTCGGCCCGCGCGCCTCGGACCTCATCGGCGAAGGCGTGCTCGCCCTGGAGTTCGGCGCGACCGCCGAGGACATTGCCCGCACCTGCCACGGCCATCCGACGCTGTCCGAAGCAGTGGGCGAGGCAGCGCGGGCGGCGTGGGACAAGGCGCTGCAGGCGTGACTTGATTCAATCTTCACACAAACGAGCAAGCGACTCCCCGCAAGCAGCGCTACGATTCGCTAGGACCGGAACTAACGGAAAACTTTATCACTCTTAACCCGCGATTTCACGTGCTTTTTCCGGGAGGCGTTTCACAAAGGCGACGCAGACTCCACAATGGAATCAGGTGGAATCGGCTATGAAGATGCAGTTTTATCTTGCAACTTTCACACTTGCGGCCTTGATGATTACGGGTGCACCTGCGCGTTCGGCGGACCCGGAAGCGGCGCGGCGCATGCACGACACGCTCCAGACCATTCATGCGCGCAAGCTCCTACTCGCCGATCCGCAGCTGGGACCGCTCAACCTCGGCGTCAGCGTGCGCAATCGCGTGGCCATGTTGTGGGGCCCGGTTCCTTCGCTCGATTTGTCGCGCCGCGCCGAACAACGCCTTCGCGGCATGTTCGAGCTGGTGGAGGTGCAGAATCGACTGTTCGTGCCCGAGGATCAGTAGGAATCTAAAACCGCAGAGACGCAGAGGAACGCAGAGAAGAAACGAGTAGTTCTTGACCTGATCGCGCTCCACTTGCCTTTCTCTGCGTACCTCAGCCCCTCTGCGGTTTATTCCTTTCCGTTCACTCCCCTTCCAAATCCGTATCCCGCAAATCCGTAACAAACATATGCCCCGGTTTGTGCGTGATCACGAACGGAGTCCGGCTGGCGACCGCGACGGCCTGCGGGGTGACGCCGCACGCCCAAAAGACAGGCACCTCGCCCGTGCGAAACTCGACGGGATCGCCGTAGTCGGGCTTCGACAAATCGCGGATGCCGATTGACTCCGGCTCGCCAATGTGCACCGGCTCGCCATGAGCGCGCGGAAAGCGGCTGCAGATCTGCACTGCTCGAATTGCTTGCGGCATGGTCATCGGCCGCATCGATACGACCATGGGTCCCTGGAATCTGCCCGCCGGTCGACACGGAATGTGCGTGCGATACATCGGCACGTTGCAACCGGCTTCGATGTGGCGCACCGGAAGGCCGGCAGCCTGAAGCGCGTTTTCGAAAGTGAACGAGCAGCCCAAGAGAAACGCGACCAGATCGTCGCGCCAGTACGACATGACATCCGTCGGCTCGGCGACGACTTTGCCGTCTTCGTAAACGCAGTAGCGCGGCACGTCGGTGCGTACATCCGCGCCCGCCGCGACCAGCTTGGGCTCCGGATTGCCCGGTTCCGTCACATCCAGAAGCGGGCAGGGTTTGGGATTGCGCTGGCAGAACAGCAGAAAACCGAAAGCGTCGTCGCGCGGCACGACGACGAGGTTGGCCTGAACGAAACCGGGCGCCAGGCCGGGAGTCGGTTTCGAAAGCAGTCCGTTCCGCGCCTGCCGCCTGACCTCTGCACCAGTTTGGAACTCAGGATGCATAGCTCTCCCAAAGCAGGAACCTACTACTAGACCTACAGCTTCTCACTTGGCTTACAATCCGACAAAAATGCGGCTGTCTGGATAAAACGGGCAGCCGCGGCCTCTTCCCCCGGCACGAAGGCGGCTTGACTTTAGAAAAACCACTCGCTATGGTGCCGCCCCTCAAAGCATTTCATCGGTGGGGTACTGGGCGGCGGCCGGGGAAACCGCGGCCCACTAAGACGCAAAGGGGTTCCGCATGGCCTGCTTGCTTCGCGGCTGGATCGCCGCACGTTGCTGGATTTTCACCGCTTTGCTGCTCGCGGGGGTGTTGCCCGGCGCGGGGCTCGCTCAGAGCCAGCAGGCGCAGCGCGCCTATCTCAATCGCAATGTCGTGCACTTGCCGATTCAGATCGACGAGCGCGAGCGCCCGAAGATCTTGGAAGTGCAGCTCTATGTCAAGGAAGGCCCGCAGGCCCCGTGGACCCTGCGCGACAAGGCACCGGCCACGCAGCCGTTCTTCAGCTTCCGCGCCGCTCGTGACGGCGAATACTGGTTCAGCGTCGTAACTCTCGATCGCTCCGGACGCACCGTTCCTCAAGACGTGACCAAGGAAGCGCCGGGGCTCATCGTGGTCGTGGACACCACGCCGCCTGCCGCCGACGTGCAAAACCTGGGCGCTGCTCCGGAAGGCCACAAGATTCACTGCGCCGTTGTGGATGCCAATCCCGATCAATTGAAGACACGGTTTTACTTTCAAACGCGCGATCAAATGTGGCGGCCCCTGGAAGCCGTGCCTGGCCAGCCCAATCAATTCCTGATCCCGGTGCAGGCCGCGACCACCGGACTGGTGCGCGTGCTGGCCGCCGACCTGGCCGGCAACATGGCCACGCGCGAAGTCAATCTCGGCGCCGTGGCCGCCGCACAACATGTTGCGCCGGCCGCCCTTCAACAAGATACGAACCCCGAAAAAATCCAGCAAACGGCAAGCCACGTGCCCGTGCCGGAACCGACAGGCTTCCAGGAAAGGGTCGTTCCACCCGGCGGCCTCTTGAAGGCGCCCGAAAAGCACGTGCCGCTTTCGCAGCGCGTCGAGGTGATTTCCGGAAACAAGACGCAGCAGCCCATGCTGCCGCCCATGCCACCGGGCTTTAAGCCGGACAATGTGGAGGACACAAGCAAGCCGCCGTTCGCTGTCGATCCGGAAATGCGTTCGCCGGAAAAGCCAGCGCTCAAAACCATGTCGCCGACTGAGCCGCACTTCAAAAGACACATCGTCAATCGCACGCGCATCGTTTTGGATTATCAGATTGAGCAGCAAGGCGCGAGCGGTGTAGGCCGAGTGGAAATCTGGTGCACGCGCGACATGGGCCAAACCTGGCAGCGGCTCGGCGAAGACGCCGACAAGAAAAGTCCCGCCGACATCGACCTGCCCGGCGAAGGCGTTTATGGCTTGTCGCTGGTCGTGTCCAACGGCCGCGGCTTCGGCGGCAACATGCCCAAGGCCGGCGACACTCCCGATTGGTGGATCGAGGTGGACAGCACCCGTCCGCGGGCCGAACTAGTCAACGTCCGCAGCGCGCCCGGTGACGACGGCGCCTTGCACGTCACCTGGACCGCCAAGGACAAGAACTTGCACACGGAACCAATCGATCTCTACTTCGCGACCAACCGCACAGGCCCGTGGCAACCCATCGCCAAGGGATTGCCGAACGAAGGACACTATCGCTGGTTGCCGGTGGGCGAAACGGGCAGCCACGCCTTCGTGCGGCTCGTGGTTCAAGATCAGGCCGGCAACGTCACGACCTCGGAAACGCTGCAGCCCGTGGCGCTCGACGATCTGTCGCGGCCGCGCGGCCGGCTGGTCGGACTGAGCACGGCGGCCGCGCCGATGACGCCGTCCGCGCCAGCCAATGTGCCGGCGCAATCGGAAACGCCGCCGCCGCTGCCGGACTTGCCGCCGGGGAACTAGCAAACAACAACTGCTAAGTTGTTCCACTTGGCGGCAGCGATTGATGGATTCAGGTTGTTCGGGTCGGTCCGAAGCGGAGTTCTAACCCACGTGGACGTCAAGTCTACTCTCTGCGCGCGGGCGCGGCGAACGCGACGGCGCCGAGAAACGCCACGCCGGCGACAATGTAAAGCGCGATCAACCGGAGGTCCCAGCCCTCTCGTCCAGTTTCGAGGAACAAGGCGAACAGCCGCGTGGCATAGAACTCCGCCAATGCCGCGCCGATGTAAGCGCCCACGAGCGTGCCCAGCGCGCAGGCAGTCTTATCACGTCGCAGCGCCCAGGACACCAGCCTGCAGAGCGCGCCGAGCACCAGTCCGTGGCACGCCGCGCCGGCCAGCGGCGCTAGCGTGGCATTGAGCTGCCAACCGAGTGCCACGAACAACAAACCAAACGGCAGAAACAGGAATGCCGTTTGTCGCCAGCTCGCCAGCGCCGCGCCGGCGACGACGGGAACGAGAAAGATCAGCGCGAAGACTTGCCACGGGGGCGGGCTGAAGATTCGCCAGGAAAGCATGACGAGCGCGCCGACGATCCAACCCGCCGCGAGCAACCGTCCCTCCGCCCGCACAACCATTGCAAAAACGAGGACCACCAAAGGCAAGACGGCCCAATAAAAGCCGGCGTCGCGCACGCCTTCCATGCCGAACAGAATGCGCGGCATAAAACCGGCCAACTGCAGATGGGCGAAGATGCCGGCGGCGGCCAAGAGGATCAGGATCGCCTGAATGGGCCGCCGTTTGAGCCAGCGATTGGCCCTCTCGATCGGTCCAGGAGGCCGCGCGCTGATCGGCTCTCCTTCCAGGAAACAACGCAAATCGTCGGCGAGCGCTTTTGCGCTCGCATAGCGCCGGGCCGGCTCCTTTTCCAGGCACTTCATGCAAATGGTTTCCAGGTCGCGCGGCGCTTGCCGTTTTAGCTGCCGGACCGGAACCGGATCGCGATCGATCACCAGGAGCATCGTCTCCAGCGGCGAGTCGGCGCGAAAGGGCGGCCGTCCGGTCAACAGCTCATAGAGCACCGCTCCTAGTGAATACACGTCCGTGGCCGGGCCAATCTCCTTGATGCGGCCGCCCGCCTGCTCCGGCGCCATATAACTCGGCGTGCCCAAAACGTCCCCGGTCTTTGTCTGCCCCGCGTCGCCTTGCAACTGTTTGGCCAGGCCGAAGTCGGTCACTTTAGGCGTCAAGAGACAAGAGTCAGGGGCCACGAGATCGGCATCCTCGTTTGCGGTTACCGCTGACTCCTGACTCCCGACCCCTGACCCCTGATTCCTGACCCCTGACCCCTGCCCGCTCGTGCCCGATTCCTCTCTTAACAAGATGTTAGCCGGCTTCAAATCTCTGTGAATGATGCCGTGCTCGTGGGCAAAGTGGACGGCTCGGGCGACTTCGGCGACCAGCGCCGCGGCAGGTCGAAACGATAGCCGGTTGTACTTGATGAAACGTGCCAAGCTGCCGCCGCCGACGAACTCGAGCGAGAAAAATGGTTTGCCATCGTGTTCGCCGATCTCATAGATCTGGACGATGCCCGGATGCTGCAGGGCCGCGACAGCCTCGGCTTCTGCGCGAAAACGGCCCAGTGCCTTGGCGCCGGCGTGTTCGCCCGCGAGGATCATCTTGAGCGCGACGATGCGCTTGAGGCCCTTTTGCCGAGCCTGGTAGACGACTCCCATGCCGCCCCGGCCCAACTCCCTGACGATCTCGTAACCGCCGATAGTTTGCGCCGGTCCAGCTTTGTCCTGGACAATAGCGGACTCCGCGCGAGGCGGCACAGTGGCCGATTCACCGGGAAGATTGGAGATGGTTGCGGCGATGCCTGTAGCCGCAGCCTTCAGGCTGCGGTCGTCCGCGGGGGCGAGGGGCG
>JAKEFD010000118.1 GCA_022616245.1 Gemmataceae bacterium | reverse complement strand
TTGATCAAGACGTGAACGACGGGCGCGAGGCAATTGGTCGTGCAGCTTGCATTGGAAATGATGTGATGCTTGGTGGCGTCATATTTTTCATGATTGACGCCCATGACGAGGGTGATGTCTTCGCCCTTGGCCGGAGCGGAAATCATTACCTTTTTGGCGCCGGCGGTCAGGTGCCCCTTGGCTTTCTCCGCCTCGGTGAACAAGCCGGTCGATTCGATGACGTATTCGACGCCGAGAGCTTTCCACGGCAGGGCGGTCGGTCCCTCTTTGACGGCCAGACATTTGATCTTGTAGCCGTCGACGACCAGGGTATCGTCCTCGGCCACGTCCGCTTTGGATTTCTCGCTCTTGGCTTCTCCTTGAAAGCGGCCTTGTGTGGAGTCGTACTTGAGCAAATAGGCGAGGTTGTCGGCGGGAACCAAGTCGTTAACCGCAACCACGTCGATGCTCTTGCCCAACAGCCCTTGCTCGACGAGCGCGCGAAAAACCAGCCGCCCGATGCGACCAAATCCATTGATGCCAACTTTGACGGCCATCGGCGAAATCCTCCCGATTGAATTGTACTCTTCTCGTCGTTTCCTAATAACCTATTGGTGAACAGGTCCAAGAAAAGATACCGTCGCGTCGCCGCAGGTTCAGCCTACGGCCAGTAATGTAGTCGCAGGCTTCAGCCTGCGGCCAGGCGACCGCAGCCTGAAGGCTGCGGCTACAACTAAGGAAAACGACATGTCTTCAGCAGTACGCGTCGCGGTGACCGGGGCGGCCGGGCAGGTCGCATACGCCATGTTGGGCCGGCTCGCTTCCGGCGAGATCTTTGGGCCGAGCACAACGGTCCACTTGCAATTGCTCGAGATTGCACCGGCGCTGCCGACGCTCGAGGGCGTCGCCATGGAGCTGGACGACTGCGGTTTTCCGACCTTGGGCGAAGTCATTTGCACCGACGATCCCAATCGGGCATTCAAGGACGTGCAGTATGCGCTTTTGGTCGGCTCCTTCCCGCGCAAGCAAGGCATGGAGCGCAAGGAACTCTTGGGCATCAATGGCAAAATCTTTGTCGGGCAGGGCAAAGCACTCGCCCAGAACGCGGCGAAGGACGTGCGCATCCTCGTCGTCGGCAATCCATGCAACACCAATTGCCTGGTCGCTTACAACAATGGCCGCGATATTCCCGCCGAGCGCTGGACGGCCATGACGCGGCTGGACCACAACCGGGCGCGGGCGGCGCTGGCGAAGAAGGCCGGCGTCGGCTGCGGCGCGGTCACGAACGTCACCATTTGGGGCAACCATTCGAATACGCAGTTTCCCGATTTCACCAACGCCAAGATCAACGGCAAGCCGGCCACCCAGGTTATCACCGACCGCGCCTGGCTCGAAAACACCTTCGTCCCCCAGGTGCAGAATCGCGGGGCGGCGGTCATCAAAGCGCGCGGCTCCAGTTCTGCTCTGTCCGCGGCCAACGGCGCGCTCGACCATCTGAAGGGCTGGCTCCAGCCCACCGCCGCCGGCGACTGGGTCAGCGTTTGCACCGTGTCCAAAGGAGAATACGGCGTGCCGGCTGGGCTCGTCTTCAGCTATCCGTGCACGGCGGACGGGAAAGGCAGTTTCCGAGTCGTCGACGGCGTGAAACTCGACGCCTTCGGCCAGCAGAAATTCCAGATCACCTTGAAGGAACTGGAAGAAGAACGTGAGGCCGTGAAAGACTTGCTCGTTTAGCGTTCGCGCGCTCCCTGCTCGTTTAGCGTTCGCGCGTTCCCGCCGCAGCGCGGTATACTGCGAACGCTAAACAGTCATTCCACTAATTGTTCGACGTAGCTGCTCTGGAACCGATAACTGCTTCCTTCGCCGGCGTGGTTTTGCACCGTGCGATCCGTCGTAAGTTGCACGTGCAGCAGTCGCCCGGCGGTCACGTCGAAGACCAACAAGCCTTCCGGCATCTTTTGCAGCAACGGGATTTGTTCTTTGGCGTTTTCCGGCAGTGCCTTCCATTGCGTGGCGACGGTGATGGTCGCCTTGGCGCCTTCGGTTTTTACGCAGTGGTATTTCTGAGTGGCCTCGTGTTTTTCGCCCGCGCCTAAAGGCGGCTCGAGAGTGACGTGGAATGTCCGCAGCCACGTCTTGCCTTCCGCGAGTGCCGCATCCGGAAACACCACGGCGAACGGCGGCTCGGCATCGTAGCGCGCCGCGGCGCCTTGCTTCACCTCCACCACTCGGCCATGCCGATCGACGCGCAAGACGGCGAGCGTTTGGCCGACGTATTTGCTCATTTGCTCTTTAAGTTCGGGAGTGCTCTTGCCGGGATTGGCCGAATCGAAGAGCAAAACTTCGCCGTCGGGCCGGGTTTGCTCGTTGCGCATCGCCGTGAGCACGAGGTGCAGCGTGGCAACGCCGCTGGCATCGATGTCGGCGACTTGCCAGCGTTTGACAAGATTCAACTTAGAAGCGGAAACGACCTTCATGCCGTCGGCCACTTCGGAGACGTTGGTTTTTTGCTCGACCTTGTAGGTGAGCGTCTGGCCTTTGTGCCAGCGGAATTGCCAAGCGCCGTTCTGCGCTAAGGCCGGCGCGCCGGCAAACCACAATGCCGCCAATGCCAAGAAACTTCCCAGTTTCATCGGCCCCTCCTTGAATGGACGTCTTCGCAAGTCGCGTTAGCCTCGGATGTATAACAAGGAGGGGGATCGCGAAGCAATGCCTTCCGGAAAACACGGAAAACTTGACGTTGCGCCACCTTGTTAGCAGGTGGTCACATAGTGCGGGGGTATGCCTATGCACGAGTTGGCACTGACGACGTTTTTGAAATTTGCAAACTCTTTATAATAAACACTTTATGACAATTGTCCCGTTAGTGCCACATGGTGCAAAAATGTGGCACTGACGAGCCGTGCGTGCCACTTCCAACAAGACGGGCGAGTGCTACCGAAACGGGCTCGAAGGGTCGTCCTCGTGCCTGATTTCATCGACCCCCGCGTGCCGGCCAGGACCCTTATACAGTCGGTTGGGGCAGTTGATCACAAGCGCCGGCGTCGACCCAAGGTTCTTGTAAGAGTGTACCACGCCTGGCGGAATGATGATCTGCGACCATTCGTCTTTGCCGGTGACGATCCGCTCATGCACTTGATACGTCGGCGAATCGGGGCGGTTGTCCCAAAGGTCCACTTGATAGGGGCCAAGGAAGCAGAAGCAATCGGTCTGGTCGCGGTGCTCGTGCGGGCCGCGCACCACGCCGGGATTGGTCTCGGACAGATACGCCATCTCGGGGTGAAAGCCGGCGGGCAATTCGTCGTTGCGATATAGTTCGCACAACCAGCCGCGCGCGTCGCTAAACTTGCGCAGCAGTTTTTGATGGATGCCGTTGATTTTGCCGGGTTGGAAGGGCACGCTACGATCTCCTATGTCGCCGTGCGCAATTCCACTGCACCAACCCGATGCGTAAGCGAGGGGGACACGCGAATCCCTCGCTTACGCGTCGGGTTGTGCAGCGGTTTCGTGCACGATCATTTGGTCGCGGATTATCCAGACTGCGATTCGTCAGCCATTTTCAATCTCGACTCCAGCCGTGCCTCAACTCCGGGCCATTCCTGGGCGATGATGCTGAAAAGGACACTGTCGCGAATCCGGCCGCCCTGCGCGACCATATGGCTGCGCAGGACTCCTTCGCGGGTCGCGCCGAGCTTGGCAATGGCAGCTTGCGAGCGCTCGTTCAATAAATCGGTGACGAGCGCCACGCGATTGACGCGCAGCACCTCGAACGCGTGCCGCAATAGGAGCAGCTTGCATTCCGGGTTCACCGCAGTCCCCCACGCGTCCGGATGATACCAGGTGGAACCGATCTCGATGCGGCGGTTTTTCTCGCTCGGGTCCA
>JAKEFD010000117.1 GCA_022616245.1 Gemmataceae bacterium | reverse complement strand
GGGGTCAGGGGTCAGGGGTCAGGGGTCAGGTATCAGGGGTCAGGGGTCAGGTATCAGGGGTCAGGGATCAGGTATCAGGGGTCAGGTATCAGGGGTCAGGTATCAGGGGTCAGGAGTCAGTTTCTTGGATTCTTCACAGATGGCAAGGATTTGTTTTAGTTCCAGTCGGCCTTCGTACAAGGCGCGGCCGACGATGCAGGCTTCGAGGGGCAGGACGGCGAGCCGGCGGACGTCGTCGAGCGTGGTGACGCCGCCCGAAGCGATGACAGGCAGCGGCGTGGCGGCGCACATTTCGGCCATGGCGTCGACGTTCGCGCCTTGCAGCATGCCGTCGCGGCCGATGTCCGTGTAGACAAGCGCGGCCAACGGCAAACGAGACAGTTGCATCGCCAATTCGAGAGCGGACGTTGCGGAAACGTCCAGCCAGCCGTGCGTGGCGACCTGGCCATCCTTGGCGTCGATGCCGAGGACGATTCTTCCGGGAAACTTTTTCGATATCTCTTCGAGCCAAGCCGGAGATTGCAGCGCCTTGGTGCCGATAACGACGCGCTTGACGCCCCAGGACAAGGCTTCACGAATGTGTTCTTCGGAGCGCAGGCCGCCGCCGAGCTGGCATGGGACGCCGCTTGCCTGGACGATGGCGCGAACGCTGTCGCCGTTGATGGGACGGCCTTCGCGTGCCCCGTCCAGATCCACAATGTGAAGGACTTGTGCGCCCTCGGCGACCCAGCGCTGGGCCATCGCCGCCGGGTCCGCGCCGAAAACTGTTTCTTGCTGGTAATCGCCTTGCCTCAAGCGGACACACTTTCCGCCGCGCAGGTCGATGGCCGGGTAGATTCGCACCTTGCTTCCTTTCGGCATTCACCACAAAGGCACGAAGTCACAAAGGGCACACAAAGGAAAGTGATTCTTTGTGTTTCCTTTGTGTCTTTGTGCCTTTGTGGTGAACTACGAAAACTCAGCGAACTTGTGTAGCATCGACAGGCCCACCTTCTGGCTTTTTTCCGGGTGGAACTGCGTGGCGAACACGTTGTCCTTCCAGATCGCCGACGTGAACGGCGCGGGATAGTCCGTTTCGGTCGCGATCAAGCTCGGGTCCTTCAGCACGACGCAGTAGGAATGCACGAAGTAGACTGACGGTTCGGGCGGCAAGTCGGCCAGATGCGGCGCTTTTTTCTTGATGCGCAACTGGTTCCAGCCCATGTGCGGCACTTTGATTCCCGGTGTATCCGGAAAGTGTACCACCTCTCCGGGAAATACGTTCAGTCCCTGATAGACGCCGTCTTCGTAGCTCGTGGTGAACAGCAATTGCAGCCCGAGGCAGATGCCGAAGAACGGTTTGCCGGTGCGGATGTGGTCGAGGATTGGTTCGTCGAGGTGCGTTTCGCGCAACCGGGTGATGGCGTCGCGAAAAGCGCCGACGCCGGGCAGCACCAGCTTGTCCGCTTCGCCGATGCGATTGGGGTCGCTGGTGATTTCCGCGGGGTGGCCGACCTTTTCGAAAGCTTTCTGCACGCTGCGCAAATTGGCCAGGCCGTAATCGACGATCAGGATCTTCTTCATAAAGGTTGTTTCCTGGTCACCGTACTCAAAAAACAAAAGCGGCGGAATAGCGCCGCACTCCAAATGTCCAAAATCAGGCTGCGGGCGGTTCGGTACCAGGCGTGCCGCGCAGGAGGCGGAGCAACAGGCCCATCAAAGCCAACAAGACACAGGCGACCCCGACTAGGATCGCTAATAATTGGCCCCAGAAGAAAAGCGGTTGCACGTAAGCGCCCAGCCATTGCCAGCCAAGGAACGTAATGACCACACCCATGGCCAGCGATGGGCCAAAAGGCAGCGAGTTATCGCGGCGAAATGCCACCTGGAAGAAGCCGACAAACAGGGCCGGCACGACGCTTGCGAAAAACGCCACAACCGCCATCTGCCAGCCGAGAAAGGCGCCGGCCATCATCATGAGATCGGCGTCGCCCAAGCCCAGAGCCTCTTTGCCTAGCGCCGTGCTGAAGATGAAACCGATGCCGCGCAAAAGCAAGGCACCGACGGCCGCGCCGACAAAAGCTGTCGCCAGTCCGGTCTGCCAGTTGCCGCCATCGCCGAACCAGGCGGGCAGGGGGCCCCAGAAGGGCCAGGCCTGCACCGTGCCTTCTTTGAAAGACCCGAGCGTCTGCCAAGCACTGCCGCCCATGGGGAACAAGCGATCGTCGTTGAGCGGAGCAGGCGGCCAGGCCATAACTCCGTCAAACGGCCAAGGCCATGGGAAAAGCGTGCCGATCAGTAGACCGAGTAGTGTACCGGGAAGGGTGATGCCGAGCGGTATCTCGCGGCAATCGAGATCGCACATCGCGGTCGCAAATAAGAGCGCAAACAGAATGGCGTGGTGAAGATAGCCGACCCACCACGAGAAAGGAAATATGCCGTTCAAAACGGCCCATGGCATACCGCCGGGCCAATTATGCCAGTTGCATATCACCTCGATGTAGAACAGCGCTGCGAAGCCCGTAGCAGTTCCGAGTTCGACAAAGAAGTATCGAGAAGAAAAACTCTCGCCGCAGGTCCGGCACCGCCCGCGCAACCACAGGTAACTTAGCAGCGGCAGGTTGTCGAACCAGCGGATCGGCTGCTGGCACTTGCTGCACCGCGACCCGGGCCAGATGAGGCTCTTTTCCAAAGGCAACCGGGCAATGGCGACATTGAGGAAGCTGCCCACCACGGCCCCTAGCACGAACATCATTGCGAGCCAATAGTAGGCGAGCATTTTTAGCAATTCCGAAGCGTCACCGGTTCCGGAGCGTCAGATTTCAATCGCAGTTGACGCTCCGGAGCAGATTCACAAGTATTTGATATTAAATAAGTTGCGATTGAAAATGGCTCCGGAGCGTCAAGCGTCACACAGGTACCCCCCCAACGTTAGCAAATGCTAACTCACACAACGAACGCGCCTGCTAATTCTTCGGCAATGTCCTCGGGCGATCTGTTTGAAACATCCACGGTCCTGTCAGCGCAGGTGGCATAGAGCGGAGCGCGCGTGTGCAACAGTTCCTCAATTTCCGGCAGGCCGCCTTGAGTGAGGTTCGGGCGGCGCTCGACCGTCGTGGCATCCTGTTGCAGGCGATTCCAAATCGTTTCGGCGTCGGCTGTAAGCCAGATTACTTTACCGCGTCGAAGCAGTTCTCTGTTTTCAGGCCGTAAGACAATGCCGCCGCCGGTCGCGATGACGTGGTTTTCGAGCTGGGAAAGTTCTTCGAAAAGGGCGGCTTCCTTGTCGCGAAAACTGCTCTCGCCTTCCTCCGCAAAGATTTGCCGGATGGTTTTGCCGTGTCGTTGTTCGAGGCGAGCGTCGGCGTCGCACCACTTCCAGTCGATTTTTTCCGCGAGCAGCCGCGCCACTGTCGTTTTGCCCGTGCCGCGATAGCCGATGAGGAAGATGCGTTTCATTCTTCTTCCTTGATGGCGATGGGGGACAAAGCACGGCGGACCAGTTTTTCCATTAGTTCCAGCGGCGCTTCCAATCCGGTGAAGAGCTTGAACTGCAAGCCGGCCTGGCGAACGAACATGTCCACGCCGGTGAGCACATGGCAGCCGCGCTCTTTGGCTTCGCGGATGAGCATGGTCGTTTCGGGGGTGTACACGGTATCGAAAATCATGAGACCGGGCTTCAAAAAGCTGACGTGGATCGGGCATTCGTCAAGATTGGGGTGCATGCCGACCGAAGTGCAGTTGACGAGCGTGTCGCACAGCACGTTGTGCCGGGCCGCCCAATCCACCACCTTGCAGCCGACTTCCTCGGCGAGTTTTTGTGAGCGTTCGGGAGTGCGATTGGCAAGGATGAGCGGAACGTTGTTTTCCTTGAGCATATGGGCCAGGGCGCGGGCCACGCCGCCAGCGCCTAAGAGAAGCACGGTGCGTGATTGCAGTTGTCCGGGCGTGCCGTCCGGACCGACCGGCAAGTTGGCCTTCAACGATTCCACCGCGGCCTGAGCATCGGTGTTGAAGGCGTGCCAACCGTCGACCATGCGGATGATGGTGTTGGCGGCGCCAATGCGCTCGACGGCGGGATCGCGGATCGTCGCCAGCCGCGCGGCCGATTCTTTGTGGGGAATCGTCACACTGTAGCCGCGCACGCCCAGGCTGTCGAAACTCTTCAAGAAATCCGCTAACTCCCCGCGCGGCACGCGGAACGGCAGGTAAACGCCGTTAAAATTCATCTTGCGAAACGCTTGATTGTGGATAAGCGGGCTCAGGCTGTGCCCGACCGGGTCGCCGATGACGCCGAAGATTTTGGATTTGTTGTCGAGCTCCTCATAGTGATAGGTCTTGCGCAACTCGTCGAGCGACAGCATGCCGGGAGCAAAACTTCGTTCGGGATTGAAGGCGGCGTAGGTGAAAGGCGAACCGTAGCACGCCGACAGCACCCGGCTGCATGCACCCATGTCCCCCATGCAATGCGCCACCGTCGGCTTTCTTCCCTTGTTGATTAAATCCAGCACGCGCAGGTTGTCGGAAGGCTGCCCGGCAGTGACCGCGATCTTCACCACGTCCGCGTCCTGGGCGCACATGCGCTCGTAGATTTCCTCCAGATCGTCCGGCATCTGCCGCATGTTGTGATAGCTGACGATGCGTTTGACATTGCCATAGCGACGAACCTGATCGGCCACGTCGGTTTCCAGATCGATCCAATCGAAGCCGGCGACGACCGCTTGCCGCAGCAGCATGAGCCGTTCTTCCTCCGAGCCGGGGAAACGGCCGCCATCTACTGGGCGGCGTACGCTGGCAATCATCGGGCACGGACGTTGTGCGAGCAGCCGTTTGAAATCGGGCGCCTTGGCCAGAAAATCCAGGCGCAACTCGATCAGCTGGGCGCCGCGCTTGGCGGCCTCCTGGATTTCGATCTGCATCATCTTGTGCCGCGTTCGGCCAATGACGGCACACAGAACGGGTCGATTGTTGTCGGTCATGTGTGAATTCAGAGTGATTTCAAACCGCAGAGGCGCGGAGGAACGCAGAGTGAAAATAAAGATCCAATCATTGAATTAGTGTTCGTTTTCTACGTATGCCTCTCGTTGCTCTGCGATTCTCCGCGTCTCTGCGGTTTTCTGAATTCAATCTACCGCCGAGGCCGAGGTCGGACAATTCATTTTAATTGTTCAAGCCGCTTGTCCGACGTGATGTGATTGACCGACAGCACGTAAAGAACCATGAGCCCGGCGGTCACGGCCAGGCCGATGAGGGCGGCGGGCCAGGCGACGCTGCCGGGTTGTGGATTGCCGAGGTAGAGCATGTGCACGGCGAAGAGGCCGCCGCACGCCCCACCCGCCAGGCTGACGATGAGCTGCATGATGAAGAAAATGCTCAAGGGTGCGATGCGTTTGACGCGCCCGACTGGCAGGCCCAACAGGGCGTTCATCTTGGCTACTTCATAAATCAAGCCCACGCGCGTCCGGATCAGCAAGAACGCCGTCAGCACAGCCATCACGGTCAGCACGCCGAACGTGATCGGGAAACTCCAGCGTTGGATCTCCGCGAGCGGGACGATCATGTTTTCTCTTGGGCTGGCGTTGATGAGCGCGCTCGACGCGGTGACCAAGAGCGAAGCCACGCCGAGGAACAATCCCACGGCGCGATTGCGGTCGGTGACGAGCTGATGAATCGTGCGGCTGCAATGGAGATAGCGCATGCCGGGCGTGACGCCGTCGTCGCGCGCGGGTGGCAGCCCGGCCGCGGTCTCCTCGCCGATCATCTCGATGGCATCGACGACCTGCTCCGAGTAGCCTTCGCTGGTCTTGACGTCGAAGCTGTCTTTGGCGGTTTTCTGCGCGTCCGGCAATTGTTTTGCGATATTCGCGACATCACCCGGCTTGGCTTCGGTGCTCATAGGATAATTCCCTCGGGAGTGTATTAATAGCGACTATTCGTCGTCGCCGCCCAGATGCCGCGATAAATGGGCCGGCCTTCCTTACTGTATTTGCGCTCGAAGTTCGTCAAGTAGTCCATATCGTGGCGTGGCGCATCCGGGTCTGAGGACGGCAGGCGCTGGAAGACCTTGGTTTGCTCTATCATTTGCGCCGTCTGCGCGAAATACTCCGCCACATCGGATACGACATGCAATCGGCCGCCCGGGTTCAGCACGCGCGCGCATTGGCCCGCGAATTCGGCGGTGAGCAATCGGCGCTTGCGGTGTTTCGTCTTCCACCAGGGATCAGGGAAGTAGATGTGAATCGCCGCGACGCTCGCGTCCGCCACGAATTGATCCAGAAACCAGCGTGCTTCGCTGCATGCCACTTTGACATTGCCAAGTGCCCGCTTGGCAATGCGCGCGGCGGTGTACAGCGCGTACTTGCGTTCTTTCTCGATGCCAAGAAAATTGGTTCTGGGGTTGGCTTGACCGGCGGTGACAAGAAACAAGCCCTTGCCGCAGCCGACTTCGATTTCCACAGCAAGGTCATTGCCAAAGATGTCGCGCCATGAAGTTTCGGAGCCGCGCCCGTGAGGAAGCGGGCTGACTTCCGCCGCCCGCATCTTGTCGGGCGTGGCTTGGAAAGGCGCGGGCACTTCCAAAAGATACGGGCGCAGCGCTTCCACGGGCAGCCGGCCGCGGCGCATCAGCCGTCTCCTTTTCTGGCCATGGCCACGCCGATGATATCCGCCTCAAAGACCATGGTAGCGCCGACAAATCCTTGGAAGCGCGATACGGTTTGTCGCCGATGCACTTTGATGCCCTGGCCGACCAGCACCAGTCGGTCGCCGGGCTTGACGGGTGCTCGAAAGCGCACATTTTCCATGCCGCCGAAGCCGAGGAAATCGCCGCCCATGAGATTGTGCTTGCGAATGTAGTAGCCGGCGACCTGAGCCGCGGCCTCGCAGATGAGCACGCCGGGCAAAAGAGGATATCCGGGCATGTGCCCCTTGGCCCAAAACTCGTCCGCGAGCACGTCTTTGTAGCCGATCACGATGTGCCGACTCGGGTCCATGTAGAGAATGGCGTCCACTTGCTCGATCTCGAAGCGCTGCGGATTGTAGCGGCGAATCTCGTCCTTATCCGCCACGATGTTGTTGAAATCCAGAAGCGCGAGGTCGAAAATCGGCGGCGCGGGCATGACGGCTCCAGTGCTAAGTAGTAGTCACACTCCGTGTGCCGTCGAGTTACGGCACACGGAGTGTGCCTACTACAGTGGGGACAATACTAATTTTATCTGTTCTAAATCCGTGAGCAACACATCGGGGCGCAGCCCGGGGTCCTTCAACTGTTCCGCGCTGGCCTTCAGCGACTCCTTGTCCCCGGCGTAAAGCGCTGTCCGTAGCCCGAGTTTCTTCGCGGGCGCTATGTCCTTATCGATGCGGCTGCCGATGTGCAGGATGTTCTCCGGCGCCAGACCCGATTTTGTCGCCTGTGCCAGCACCGGGCGAAAAAGCCGTTCCGACGGCTTTCGGCCTTTGTGATCACAGGACAAGGCGCGCCACTCGGCTGGAAACAACCTATCCACATCCGTACCGTCAGAGTCAGGAAGCGGGACACCGCCGCTGCATCCCTGCGCGCGCAGGCCGCGCTGCAGTTGCGCCATCGTGAAACACTGAGCGTCGGCAATCAGGCCTTGCGGGACGCCGCAGCCGTTCACGTGCGCCACGGCCGCCCAAGCGCTCGGCTGGCACGCCGTTCCTTGCAAGCTGGCATGGAAGAAATAGGCGATTTTCTTGCAATACTCGTTGAGGGAGCCGTAAAAACCGGCGTCGAACTGATACTCCTTTTGAAAGAGCTTTTTGATGATCCAATCCCAGACGCGCTCGCTGAGAATCTCGGGGTGTTTTTCGCCGGGCGACGGCGCCAGGCGCTGATCGTCGAGCGCTTTGGTGTAAAGCTGCCCCATATACTCCGACGGTTTGCCCGGTTTGCGCGACATCGCGCCCCACATCTTGAATTCCTGGACTGTTTTCTCCAGGGCCAGCTCCATCACGAACTTTTGCGGATGCTCGAACAGGAGCTCGCCGCCGCCGATCGCGAGCAGCGTGCCGTACAGATTCCAGGTGACCAGCCGGACCTCGGGCAAAGGGGCCAGGTGCGGCTTCGCTTTGGGACGCGTCACTTCGGGCGCGGCGGGCCAGGGCAGATCGCGCGTGTCCAGATAATCCGCATATTGCAAGAGCGTGAGTGGCATAGCGACTCGCAGCGACGGCTTGGCACACCTAGCAACCTACCTCTTATTTAGTAAAAAGAACTGAAAATCTCAAACCGTCCTTGTCCATGGAAACACCTCAGTCTCCTCCCATTCCGGAACCCGTCAAAGGACTGCCGCCGGTTGCTCCGCCTTCGGGACGATTTATTGCCCAGCTTTTTCTCGTTCCGGGCATGATCGTGCTGGTCGCCGTCCTCATGCTCTTGGCGTTTCGCTACCTGGTGGGCGGCGGCTATTCCCCGGACAGTTCTCTCAAGCAGCTCGACAGCGACAACGCCGACATTCGCTGGCGCGGCGCCAGTGATCTCGCTCAGGTGCTCAAGCGCCCCGAAAGCATGCACCTTAAGTCCGACGCCGCCTTCGCCCTGGATCTGGCCGAGCGGCTGCGGTCCACGTTGAGCGAGCTCATTCAAGAAGAGAAAAAACTGCACGAGAAAATCGCCAAACTGCCCGAACAGGATCAACAAAAAGCGTGGAAGAAACTGGCGGCCCTCCGCGATCACGCCCGCTTTCTCGCCGCGGCGCTGGGCGATTTCGTCATCCCCGTTGGCGTGCCGCAACTTTGTGAGATTATCCTCCATGACGATTCGCCCGATGTGAAAGGCAACACGCTGCGCCGCCGCCAAGCAGTCTGGGCGCTGGCCAATCTCGGCGAAAACACCAAGGGATTCAAGAAACTGCCTCTCGACAAGCAAGCCGCAATCCTGGAATTGCTTGTTCAAGAAGCGGACGCCATCACCGACCGCGGCGTCGGGGCGCGCAACGCGCTTCAGTATTTGGACAAAACAAAGCTGCCCCCCGGCAATACGGCGTTCCTTGTCGAAGTGGACAAGGTGCTTGCGCAAGCTGCCAAGGACGACGACCGCTATCTGCGACTGCAAGTGGCCCTGGCGCTCAACTTCTGGGACGGCCCACTGGTGGAGCCGACGTTGCAAATGTTGGCGCGCGACAACGGCCACGGTACGCTCGTGCGCATTGAGGAACAGGACTGACGTTTAGCGTTCGCTGGGACCCGGCTATGGCGAGGCACAAGCGAACGCAAAACAATTATGCTATGGCACAAGAAGACTCAGGATTAGTCAAACGCGGCTTGCTTTTATTGGGGCTCATGATCGCGCTCGTGGTTGTGGTGCTCACCGTGATGCTGCGCCGCAATCCCTCCAAAACACCCGTCGAGAGTCCTCCCGTTGAGGCGTTTGTCATTTCCCTCGTGCGCGGCGACGTTGCGTTTCCAGCCGGCGTGCATTGGGCCAATGTTTTTCAAGCCGCCGATCACATGCCGAGTCCGACAGGGTGGGACATCCGTTATACCGCGGCGTCGGCGTTGGCCCGGCGCGGCGGCGACAACGTGCCTTGGGATGTGCTTGCCGAAATGCTCGATGAGAATCGGCAAATGCGCAATTTCCGCGTGCAGCTCAAGAACGGCAAGTTGGTCGCAGACGAGACCGCCGCCCGAACCGCAGTGATTAGCGGCCTGCGCGCCATCGCGGATTGGCACCGGAAAAACGCCGACAAGAAAAAGACGCCGGAATTGGCCGAAGTCTATGCCGCGGTGGATCGCTTAGCGGCAAGCTCCGTCATGGAAGTGAGGAGCCAGGCGGAGAATGTACGCAAGCTCTATCTACGCTGAACCATCGTGCGTGTGATACAATTCACTCATTCAACCCGTCCGTCGAAGGTGGCTGAGGTAATGTCATGGCCGGACAAGATGAATCCAATCAGTCAGCGTACCGCCGCTTAAAAGAAACGATCAACCAAACTTATCCCAAAGGCTGGTTCGTTGGTATTGCCGGTGAACAGATCATCGGAGCAGCGGAAAGCTTTCCGGAATTGGAACGCTCCTTGCGAGCAAGGGGAAAGGACCCACGAACCGTCCTCGTTGTCGAAGCGGGCGTTGACGTTCCTGAATTCGTCACCATTCTTGCCTGAAATTCACTGTCATGCCGCCAACACCGCTCGTTCAGTGCAATCCTTACAAGGGAATGAACTCTCGCTGCTGGCTTCGTCTGCGCTTTGCGGCCATTGATGGTTCCATTCATGAACGTGACTTGGTTGCGGATACAGGTTGCCCCTGCGCGGTAATTCTCGGCGAAGCTGACTTGTTTCTCTTAATGCGCGCCTCGGCCGCCGCGGTCAACAGTAACTTTGGCCAGTTGATTAGTGGTTGGCTCGAACTCTCCATGCCCGAACTCGGATGGAACCAACAACTTGTCGGCTACGGCAGCGATTCGGTGCAGAAAGCAGTGCAACTCGATAGCCCCAATTTCACCGGACTGGTTGGATTGCCCCTCTTACGGATGGCAGAATATGGCGGTGACAACAATTCATTTTGGGTGTGCAAGGCCCTAGGAATTCCGTGAATCAATCGCCACTATTCTCGTACGTCATCCTGTTCAACAACTGCGCGTATTGTTCCCCGTTCGCTTCCAACTCAATCTGCCGAGATTGTGGTCCCGTGATCGCGATTCTGATTCGCAGCAACTCTGCCGGCAAACAGTTTGGCGCCTTGTCCGCCCATTCGACCAGACAAACGCCTTCCCCTTGAAAGTACTCGTGCACACCCAGTTCCGCGAATTCCGCCTCCGAGCGGAGCCTATAGGCATCGAAGTGGTAGACGGGCAAGCGGGCTTCGTACTCTTGAATAAGGACAAAGGTCGGACTGCTGACTTGTTTGGGGTCGCCGCCCAGTCCCGCGACGACGGCCCGCACGAGCAGCGTCTTGCCGGCCCCCAAGGGGCCGACAAGAGCAACTACAGCGCCAGGAAACATGTTGGCGCCGAGTCGTCTGCCCAGCATTTCGGTTGCCTCGGGATCGGCGGTGTCGAACTGGGGCATGACATTCCTCCGGTCGCTTACGCTCCCGGCTCGCCGTTTACTTTTGATATGTTTGCCGAAAACCGGTCAAGTGATCCGTCAGCAACTCTTTGAGCCGCTGCGGATGCATGTGGTTTTCGTGCAGAAAGACCAGCTGCAACACGTCGCCGCCGTCGCGCGTGTGAATGGACGGCTGCTGGCCGATGCCGTCCAACCGCGCCAGGTTGAACTGTCCTTTCTTACCCATGAAGCGGCAATCCAAGCCGGCGGCGTCTTTGGTCCGCCATTGTCCCCAACTTCGGCCAATCTCGGGAATGCGCAAATTAATGAACGCGCGATTATCCCACTGGATTTCGAGCTTGGGTTCGATCGTACGCACCAGCTCCAAGAGCCGGGCGAGCACGCTGCGCTCCCAAAACACCTTGCGGCCCGGCGGAAAGCCTTTGTCCCCGAGATGCCAGCGCTCGCCCATCACCTTCCAGGGCATCACGTCTTCCGGCTTGGTCGTCATTTTCTTCACCGCGCCGTGGAAGGCCTGCACCGCTTGCTTTAGAAACTCGCGAAAGGCCGGCGTATCAATCTCGCTGAATCGGTGAATGAGCATCCACACTTCTTGCCAGGGTCCCTTGCGATTGGCGACGTGGACGCGCGGCTGGCTGCCGTAGACTTCGACGCCCGGTGTGTTGTCGAGCGTTGGGATGCCCAGGCGGCGGTCTAATTCCTCTTGCTTGAAGGTGTTCTTGGCGACGCGGAAGACAAGGCGGACCAGCCATTCCATTGCGGTATGGGCGTGGAAAAACCAGCCCTGGGACTTGACCTTGCCGGCGATTTCCACTGTCGTCGGATGTTTCCAATTCGTTTCAGCGAATTCGCCCAGATTATGGATTTGCTCCTCGGTCCAAGAAAGGATCTGGCCCTCCCAGCGGCACGGCGTGCCTTTGTGCGAGGCGTGCACACCGGTGTGCCAGCGGCGGCCGTCCGTTTCCCAAGGCATGGCCGCATCCTTGCCGACGGCCTCCAACGGCACGTCGCCCGTACGTTTTTCTTCTGCGGCATTGGGATCGAAGCGCGGCCGATCGTCGTATGGCCCCGCGGCAAGCGCTTCTTTCAGAAACCGCGCCGTATGGGACTCCTTAACACCGGCGACATCCTCCGGCGTTCCCTCAGCGACAACCTGGCCGCCTTTGTCACCGGCTTCAGGGCCCATATCGATGATCCAGTCCGCCGTTTTGATCACGTCGAGATTGTGTTCGACTACAATCACGGTGTTTCCCAGATCCACGAGCCGATTGAGAACATCGAGCAGCTTACGGATGTCTTCGAAGTGCAGACCGGTCGTGGGTTCGTCGAGGATGTACACGGTGCGGCCGGTGTTGGGCCGTCCCAATTCCGCGGCGAGTTTGACGCGCTGCGCTTCGCCGCCCGAAAGCGTTGGCGCCGGCTGGCCCAGCGCGAGATAGTCCAGGCCCACGTCGGCCAAGGTCTGGAGAATGCGACGAATCTTCGGGATGTTCTTGAAGAGTTCCAGCGCTTCGCCGATGCGCATCTGCAACACGTCGGCGATCGATTTGCCTTTGTAATGCACCGCCAGCGTCTCGGGATTGTAGCGGCTGCCTTGACAAACATCGCACTCCACCCAAACGTCGGGCAGGAAGTGCATTTCGATTTTCTTCTGGCCGTTCCCTTCGCAAGCTTCGCAGCGGCCGCCCGGTTTGTTGAAGCTGAAGCGCTTGGGCTGATAACCGCGAATGCGCGACTCGGGCATTTGCGCGAATAGCTGGCGGATGAGATCGAAAACGCCTGCGTACGTCGCGGGGTTGGAGCTGGGCGAATTGCCCAAGGGATCTTGATCGACGTTGATGACCTTGTCGATGTGCTCGAGGCCGACGATGTCATCGTGCGCGCCGATGGTCACACTGGCGCGGTGCAACCGCTTGGCGAGCGCGGCATACAGGATTTCGTGCACGAGCGAGCTCTTGCCGGAACCGGAGACGCCCGTGACGGCGATGAACACTCCCAGTGGGAACGAAACATCGATGTTCTTGAGGTTGTTCTGGCGGGCGCAGAGCACGCGTAGGACAGGTTTACAACCTGTCCTGTCTTTACCTGACTCCGCCACTGCGGACAGGTTGGAAACCTGTCCTACGAGGCGGCGATTGGTCGGCACCGGTATGACTTTTTTCCCGCTGAGATACTGTCCGGTGAGCGACGCTTTGGCGCGTTGGACTTGCGCCGGTGCGCCGGCGGCAGTGATCTCGCCGCCTTTGTCGCCCGCGCCGGGACCGAAGTCGAGCAAATGATCCGCGGCAGCGATGACTTCACGGTCGTGCTCCACCAGCACTAGAGTGTTGCCGAGGTCGCGCAAGTGCTGGAGCGCGTGCAGCAGTCGCCGATTGTCGCGCGGGTGCAGCCCGATGGTCGGCTCGTCGAGGACATAGAGGACGCCGGTGAGGCCGCTGCCGATCTGACTGGCGAGGCGGATGCGTTGCGATTCGCCGCCCGAAAGCGTGGGCGTGGATCGGCTCAGAGTTACGTAGTCGAGACCGACGTCGACGAGAAACTGCAACCGATTGGTGATTTCGCGCAAGAGTTCGCCGGCTACCTGTTTCTGTTCCTTGCTGAGCTTGAGACTTTTGAAAAAGCTCAAGGTTTCTTGCATGGACCAGGAACACAACTCGCCGGCGGTGTGACCTTGAAACCGGCAGGCGGCAGCGTCTTCGCGCAACCGTGAACCACGGCAGGCAGGGCAGGGGACGTCCGCCACCAAGTAATCGAGCTTGTGCCGATAGGTGAAGCTGACCCGCGACGCCTCACTCAGCGCCGGCAGGATGCCCTTGTACTGGAATGTAGTAGGCACACTCCGTGTGCCGTCCCTTGGCGCGGCAGACGGCACTCTCCGTGCGCCGTCAGCGGCGGCACGAGACGGCACACGGAGTGTGCCTACTACTTTGGCCAGCGGAATCCAGTCTTCACCGGTCCCGTACAGGATCACACGTTGATGCGCTGGTGACAGCTTTTCGTAGGGAGTGTCGAGCGAAAAGCCGGCATGCCGCGCCAGCGCTTCGGCAAAGGGAGTAAACGGCTGCTCCTTGCCGAGCACCGGCCAGGCAGTCAGCGCCCCTTCGCGCAGCGACAGATTCGGATCGCGCAACAGCACGGCCGGATTGGCGCCTTTCTGAGAGCCGAGGCCTTCGCACGCCGGGCACCAGCCGAGCGGACTGTTGAAGGAAAAATGGTGCGGGTTCAAGGGCTCGAAGCTGCGTCCGCATTTATCACAGGCATAATGTTGGCTGAAGCGGTCCACTTGCCAGTGCGGCTCTTCGCGCGTTTCGTCTACATGAGCAACGTGCATGACACCTCGGCCTAAATCGAGCGCTGCTTCGACCGCGTCTGCTAGCCGGCCGCGCTGGTTGTGCCGGACCACAAGCCGATCCACGATGACTTCGACCAGATGTTTGCGGCGATGGTCGGTCGCGGGCGGCTCGTTCACGCTGCACGACCGGCCGTCCACGCGCATGCGCTGAAAGCCGGTGCGGCGAATCTCCGCGAAGAGATCGCTGTATTTTTCCTGGCCGCGACGCAAGACCGGGGCCATGAGGTAGAGCTTGGTTCCTTCCGGCAAGTGGATGATCTTTTCGATGATTTCGTCGGCGGTCTGGGTGCCAATTGGGATTTGACACGCCGGGCAATGCGGCTGCCCCAGACGCGCATACAGGATGCGCAAGTAGTCGTAGATTTCGGTCACGGTGCCGACGGTCGAGCGCGGGCTTTTGCTCGTAGTCTGCTGCTCGATGCTGATGGCGGGCGAGAGGCCGCTGACGTGCTCGACCTTGGGCTTTTGCATCTGGCCCAGGAACTGGCGCGCGTAGGCGGACAGCGACTCGACATAGCGGCGCTGGCCCTCCGCGAAAAGCGTGTCCATGGCAAGCGAGCTCTTGCCCGAACCGCTAGGCCCCGAGCAAACGGTCATCTTCGCGCGCGGAATCTCGACATCAATGTTCTTGAGGTTGTGCTGCTGGGCGCCCTGGATCACGACATTTTCGATTTTGGATTGATGATTTCTAATTGCTCGATGGGAAGAAGGCCGTTTCTCTTTCTTCCAATCGACAATCGGCAATCCGAAAGCAAATACGCGTTTCAACGCTTGACCTGTATAGGATGTTTTGCTCTGGGCCACCTGTTCCGGTGTACCGGCGCAGACGACACGGCCGCCGCCCGCGCCGCCGTCGGGGCCGAGATCAATGATCCAGTCCGCCGTCTTGATCACGTCGAGATGGTGTTCGATTACGATTACGGTGTTGCCGGCATCGGCGAAACCGTGCAGCACCTTCAAGAGTTTTTGAATGTCGTCGAAGTGCAGGCCCGTGGTCGGTTCGTCGAGTATGTAGAGCGTCTTGCCGGTGCTGCGCCGGCAGAGCTCGCGCGCCAGCTTGATGCGTTGCGCTTCGCCGCCGGACAGGGTAGGGGAGGGCTGCCCGAGTTTCATGTAGTCGAGACCCACGTCGTGCAACGTCTGCAGCATGTCGCGAATCTTCGGGATATTCGTGAAGTGCTCCAATGCCTCCTGGATATCCATTTCCAAAACGTGGTGGATGTTCTTGTCCTTGAAGCGGATTTGCAACGTCTCTCGGTTGAAGCGCCGTCCTTCACACACCGGGCAAGTCACCCAAACATCCGCTAGAAAGTCCATCTCCAGCCGGTTGGAGCCGTTGCCTTCACACGCCTCGCAGCGGCCGCCCGGCTTGTTGAAACTGAACCGGCCCGGCTTGTAACCACGGACTTTGGCCTCCGGCATCTGGGAATAGAGGTCGCGAATCTGATCGAACACTTTGATGTAAGTCGCGGGATTCGAGCGCGGAGTGCGGCCAATGGGGGATTGGTCGATGTCGATGACCTTATCGAGTTGTTCCGTGCCCTGAATCTCCTTGTGGTCACCGACACGATGCGATGGTGCTGCGTCGGGCTCCTCCTCGGAATCATCCGGCGAGCGCGCAGCGCCTGCCGCGGGACTGCGCAACTTTTGAGCTAATCCTTCTTTGAGAATATCGTTGATAAGCGACGACTTGCCGGACCCGCTGACGCCGGTGACGCAAACGAACAAGCCAAGCGAGATCTCGACGTCGATGTTCTTGAGGTTGTTGTGCCGCGCGCCGATGATTCGTACAGATTTGTCGGTGGGCACTCGCCTCAGCTTGGGAATCGCGATCTCTTTCTTTCCGGAAAGGTACTGCCCCGTCAGGCTCTTTGCGTTCTTGACGACGTCCGCGTAAGAACCCTGGGCGACCACCTCGCCGCCGCGCACACCTGGACCGGGGCCGAAATCGACGATAAAGTCGGCGGCGCGCATGGTGTCTTCGTCGTGCTCCACGACCAGCACGGTGTTGCCCATGTCGCGCAGTTTTTCGAGACTGGTAAGCAATCGGTCGTTGTCGCGCGGGTGGAGTCCGATGCTTGGTTCGTCCAGGATGTACAAAACGCCGACGAGGCCCGAGCCGATTTGCCCTGCCAGACGGATGCGCTGCGACTCGCCGCCGGACAACGTAGGCGCCGTACGGTCCAGGGACAGATAATGCAGGCCGACGTTCAGGAGGAAGCCGGTGCGCGCGCGGATTTCCTTGAGCACTTCGACGGCGATGGTGCGCTGCATCGGCTCGAGTTTTTGTTCGAGCGTTTCCAGCCAGCCATTGACCTGGTCCAGCGGCAATGCGGCGATTTCGATGAGCGTTTTGCCCGCCACGCGCACGGCGCGGGCCTGGGGGTTCAGGCGTTGCCCGTTGCAGGCCGGGCAGTGCAGCACGCGCATGTATTTTTCGAGTTGCAAGCGGCGCGGGCCGGCTGCGGTCTTCTTGAAGCTGCTCAATAGCTGCGGCACGATGCCTTCCCACTTGTCGCCGTGCTTCCAGACCGCGCCGCCGCGCATCTTCCAGGTGTAGGTGATGTGCTTGTCGCCGGCCCCGTAGAGCAGCCAAGCGCGGTGCTGTTGGGGCACGTCCTTCCAGGGGGTTTGCAGGTCGATGCCCAGCGTTTCGCCGAGGCCCAAAAAGATGTGCTTGCGCCAGCGTCCCATGCCGCACAGCGGGCCGACAATCGGCACGGCGCCGTCGTAAAAACTGAGCGCCGGGTCGGGGATCAACAGGTCGGGATCGAAGGTGTAGCGCGCGCCCAAGCCGTCGCATTCCGGGCACATGCCGTGCGGACTGTTGAAGCTGAACAGTTGCGGGCTGGGCGGCTCGTAGCTCTTTTCACAATGCGTGCAAGCATAGTGCGCGGAGAGGAGCAGGTCCTCCGGTCGCTCACGCTCCCGGCTCGCCGCCTCACGCTCGCGACTTGCCTCGGATTCCCGGCTTGCCTCCTCGCGCTCGAAAGCGACCACGACACTGCCTTCGCCCAAAGTCAGCGCCTGCTCGACCGCTTCTGCCAGGCGTGGCCGGACCTTGGGCTCATTGCGCAAGCGGTCGATGACGATTTCGATGTGGTGCTTGATGCGGCGATTGAGCTTGAGGTCGTCCGAAAGTCGGACGATGTCGCCGTCCACACGGGCGCGGAGAAAACCGCGCTTGAGCATATCTTCGAAAAGGTCCTTGTATTCTCCCTTTTGGCCGCGCACCACCGGCGCCAACACCAGAAAGCGCGTACCCTCCGGCAGCGCCAGGATGCGCGACAGGATCTGCTCGCGCGTCTGCGCGGTGATGGGCCGGCCGCAGTCGGGGCAGTGGCCTTGACCGACGCGCGCATACAGAACGCGCAGATAGTCGTGAATCTCCGTAATGGTGCCGACGGTGGAGCGCGGGTTTTTGCCGGCGGATTTTTGCTGAATGCTGATGGACGGCGACAGACCGGAGAGGAAGTCGACGTCCGGCTTTTGCAGCTGACCGAGGAATTGGCGGGCATAGGAGGACAACGATTCCACGTAGCGGCGTTGGCCCTCGGCGTAGAGCGTATCGAAGGCCAGTGAGCTCTTGCCCGATCCGCTGACACCCGTGAATACGATCAGGCGATTGCGCGGCAGCTCGAGGTGGACGTTGCGCAGGTTGTGCTCGCGCGCGCCCCGAATGACGATTGTGTCATTGTCCATGGAGGCATTTTAGGGAGACAATCGAGCGAATGTTATCGGAGGTGGCGTCATTCCGCAAACGTTTATGATATAGTAGTTTGCGGCAAAACATGGCGATAGGCCGCCGATTTTGTTATAAGTAATTGATGCTCGCATTGTTTTGCGGAACCAGTCAATCCCAGTACCCGTCCAAAAGTTGTAAGCCGTGAGTGCCGACGACAACCGGTTGATCGCTGAGTGTCTGGCAGGCCGAAACGCGGCTTTTGGCGAATTGGTATCCCGTTACCAGGACAGGCTTTATAACACGGTAGTTCGTCTGCTGGACAATGCGGAAGATGCCAAGGACGTGGTGCAAGAGGCATTTTTGAACGCCTACCAATCTTTGCACTCGTTCAAAGGGGACTCGCTGTTTTTCACCTGGCTGTACCGCATTGCGGTCAACACTGCCATCAGCCAAAAGCGACGGCAAAAGTCCGTGCTCCGGCTGCACGGTGGTGAAGGCCAGATGGTGGAGCCTCCGGACCCGTCGCAGAGCAGTCAGCCCGGATACGCACTGGAAATGGCCGAGGAAGAGCGACGGGTTCATGAGGCGCTTAACCGGCTTTCGCCGGAGCACCGGGCCGTGCTGATAATGAAAGACCTGGAGGGTTTGAAATACGAGGAGATGGCCGAGACGCTGGATGTGCCGATTGGAACGATTCGCAGCCGATTGCATCGGGCGCGCTTGGAACTGCGAGACATTTTCTTGCAGAATACGTCGGAGCAGCACGAACCCCCTCACCCCCAGCCGCTCTCCCCAAAGGGCGGAGGGGAGGATTGAATCATGCTTTCAGAGCAAGAACTTGAGTTGTTGACAGCATTTGTGGACGGCGACATGTCGCGCCGCCAGCGCAAAGCCGTCCTGCGCTTGCTGCATCGCTCGTCCGAAGCGCGGGCTGTCCTGCGCGATCTGCAAGAGAATGTGCATCGCTTGATGGAATTGCCCAAACGCAAAGTGGGCGAAGACTTGGCGCCCGCCGTTCTCCAAACGATCGAAGTTCGGGGTCTGAAACCGACGCCGCCGCAACTCGTCCTGCGGCGCCGCGTCCCTATTTGGGCACGTTATGCCGTGGCTGCCTCCATCCTTCTCTTGGGCGCCGGGCTGGCTTACTATCTGATTTCAAGGTCCGGCGACAACGGCGAACTCGTTGCCAAAGGCGACAAAATCAAGAGCCAGAGCTTCGCCTTTCAGGAACTGGCGAAAGCGGACAAGCGCGACTTGTTGGCCCGGGAGCTGAGAAAAGAACGTGCCGTGCACTTGGATTTGAAAGTGCGCGACAATGCCTCCGCGGTGCAGCGCTTGCGCGACGTGTTTGGCGAGAAGGGCGTGGACGTGCTGGTCGACGAGCAGGCAAAATCCAGCCTCGCGAAACTCGAACGCAAGGTGCAGTACTTCGTGTATGCGGAAAACCTCAGCCCGGAGGAAGTGCAGGCCATTCTGCACAAGCTCGGCGCCGAGGAGGCGGAAAGTCAGTGGCATAATTTCCAATCGGTCGCCGTCGCGTCGCTCAGCGCCGAACACAAGACCAACATTTCCTCGTTGCTCGGCGTGAAGGAAGCCGATTTCTTCATGGGCCGTGTCGAAGAATCGAACCTGTTCGACCAGACCGTTATCGAGGCGCCCAAAGGTAAGGGCAAAAAGGCGCCCGCAATCCAGGCGGCGCCGCAACGTCTCGCCGTCGTACTCGCCAGCACCGGCGAAGGCGGCGCGCCCTCCCAAGAAGTCCGCCAATTCCTCGCCAGCCGTCAACAACTGCGGCCCGGCACCATGCAAGTTCTTCTCGTCCTGAACCAGACGGTGTAATGCCGTCGACGCTGGCAGCGTCGCCTACGGTCCGCTGGAAATCTTCACGTTTTTCCCTACACTTTCCACCTGACTCTTTCTTCCACCATCCGCGCCATGGCCTCGCCGAACGGCTTTCTCCCATTTGAAAAAGACATCTTCGAGATGGAGGAACTCCTCTCCAAGCTTGAAGGCCAGGCGGGCGCCACCGAAGAAATCCGCCGCATCAAGAAAGAAATCACCAGGCTGATCCAAAAGGTCTACAGCAATCTATCAGCGTGGGATACGGTGCTGGTCGCCCGGCACCCCAACCGGCCGCAAACGCTCGATTACATTAATCTCATCTTCGATGAATTCGTCGAGTTGCACGGCGACCGCGCGTTCGGCGACGACCGCGCCATTCGCAGCGGTTTCGCGCGGATTGGCGAACACCGAGTCATGCTGCTCGGCCATCAGAAAGGCCACACGCTCAAGGAACGCAATGAATGCCTGTACGGCTGCGCTCACCCAGAAGGCTATCGCAAAGCCTTGAACAAGATGAAAATGGCGGCCAAGTTCGGTATTCCGGTGATCTGCCTGATCGACACGCCCGGCGCTTATCCAGGCATCGGCGCCGAAGAGCGCGGCCAGGCCCAGCTCATCGCCAACAACCTGTTCGAGATGTCGCGGCTGGCAACGCCGATCATTTGCGTGGTCATCGGGGAAGGGGGGTCGGGCGGCGCTTTGGGCATCGGCATCGGCGACCGCGTCAGCATGTTGGAGCATTCCTATTACTCGGTCATCAGCCCCGAAGGCTGCGCCGGCATCCTCTGGAAAGTCGCCACCGACGACACCAAACGCCAAGCCGCCGACGCGCTCCGGCTTACGGCGCGCGACCTGTTCAAGCTGCGCGTGATCGACGATATCATTGCCGAACCACTGGGCGGCGCCCATCGCGATGCTCGGCAAATGGGCAACAGTCTGAAAGCCTATCTCGTGCGCTATCTGCGCGATCTGAAGGACGTGTCCACTGAGGAGCTGATGGAACAGCGCTACCAGAAGTTTCGCCGCATGGGCGTGTTCGAACAAGGGCCGCAGGAGTCCTAGTCAGAGCCGCGCCCGCAAGGAAGCGGGAAGTCCGGACCAGCCGCTTCCTTACGGGCGCGACTCTGAAATCTCTGGTTTTTCGCACGTTTTCGGCAATTAAACATAAGAGACATTATCGGACGTTGCGCCAGTGGAGGAGATCGTAAGCAACGGACACGAATAGGGCTGCGACAACGTCAAACGCATCGTCGCCGCTTCTCCGGCCGGCTCCATCTAAGGCGCTACTCGCCCCCGGCCGGTTGACGGCGGAACAACCTTCCCATAGGCTGTCTGCGTTCTGCCAATCATCTCGTAGAACGAAAAGATCCCGCCATGGCCCGCGTTCATTTCACCGCCCATCTGCAGCGGCACGTCGCAGCCCCCACGGTGGAAGCTGGCGGCGGCTCGGTCCGCGAAGTGCTCGATGCTGTGTTTGGACAGAATCCGGTGCTGCGCGGCTATGTCGTCGATGAGCACGGTGCGCTGCGCAAACACATGCTCGTTTTCGTCAACGGCGAGATGATCGCCGACCGGACCTCGTTGAGCGATCTGGTGGACGCCGGCGCGGAGATCTATGTGATGCAAGCACTGTCGGGAGGATCTTCAAAAATACGGGAAGAGTTTTGCCCCATTGACCCACCTTTGTAATAAGAGGGAGTCTGCCCATGAGTCAGCGCCTGTTGCTGGGAACGCGCAAGGGCTTGTTCGTTGCCGAAGAATCCGGCGGCGAATACCGCCTGGGCGATCCTCATTTCTTTGGCGACAACATCTCCATGGTCCTTTCCGATCGACGGGACGGCAAGCTGTACGCAGCCCTCGATCTTGGCCACTTTGGCGTGAAGCTGCAGCGCTCGGACGACGGCGGCAAGTCGTGGCAAGAGATCGGCGTGCCCGCCTATCCGCCCCAGCTGGAGGTCCAAGAAGACAAGGACATGTGGGGCAAGCCGCTGCCCTGGAAGCTCATTCGCATCTGGGCACTGGCAGCGGGCGGTCCCGATCAACCCGGTCTACTATGGTGCGGCACCCTGCCCGGCGGCCTGTTCCGCTCGGACGATCACGGACAAAACTGGCAAATCGTTGAATCCTTGTGGTTCGAACCCAAGCGCAAAGAGTGGTTCGGCGGCGGCGCGGATTATCCCGGCATTCATTCCGTCTGCGTCGATCCGCGCAACAGCCGGCGCGTGGCGCTGGGCATCTCCTGTGGCGGCGTCTGGATCACCCAGGACGGCGGCCAAACCTGGAATTGCCAAGCCGACGGCATGCGCGCCGCTTACATGCCGCCGGATAAACAATTGGACCCGAACATTCAAGACCCGCACGCCATGGTGCAGTGCCCTGCCCGCCCGGACGTTTACTGGGTGCAGCACCACAACGGCATCTTTCGCACCACCGACGGCGCGAAATCCTGGCACGAGATCAAGGATGTCCAGCCTTCCACCTTCGGCTTCGGCGTGGCCGTGCACCCTAAGGACGCGGACACGGCCTGGTTCGTGCCGGCCAAGAGCGACGAGCGCCGCATTCCCGTTGAAGGCAAAGTGGTGGTCACACGCACGCGCGACGGCGGCAAGACCTTTCAAACACTGACCAAGGGATTGCCGCAAGACCATGCCTACGACCTCGTTTTCCGCCACAGTCTCGACGTCGATGCGACCGGCAATCGATTAGCGTTCGGCAGCAGCACCGGCTCATGCTGGTATTCGAATGATCAAGGCGATTCGTGGAAATGCTTGAGCACCAATCTGCCCCCGATCTATTGTGTTCGATTCGCGTAATTGTGGTTCCCTTACTTCAAGGAGTCTGCACCATGGCGAAAGTTCAACCCATTCCTCCCGGCTGCGATCGCGTTATTCCGCATCTGGTCATCAAAAACTGCGCGGAAGCCATTCCGTTTTACGCCAAAGCCTTTGGCGCGGAGGAAATCATGCGCATGCCCGGCCCGGACGGCAAATCGGTCATGCACGCGGAAATCCGTATCGGCAATTCCCTCATCTATCTCGCCGATGAATGGCCGGGTTACCCTTCCGCAACAACACTCAAAGGCTCACCGGTGAGCCTGACCATGTATGTTGAGGATGCGGACAAGGCCTACAATCGGGCCGTGGCCGCCGGCGCCAAGGCGACGATGCCGCTCATGAACGCATTCTGGGGTGATCGCTACGGCAAACTGGAAGATCCGTTCGGCCATCACTGGGCCATCGTCTCGCACATCGAAGACGTGCCGCCGGAGGAAATGGGCAAACGCGCTGCCGAAGCGATGAAAAACATGCCCGGCTGCTAGATCAGAAATCTCTAACCGCGGAGGCGCAGAGAAGACAAAAGAAGAGGGTGTCACTTTCTTCATTGTTTTCTCAGCGATCCTCTGCGCCTCCGCGGTTCATTTCTTCACTCCCCTCCCTCGAAAAACTATGATAACGAAAGGATTCGATGCAGTCGCTCCAAGGAAAGGACGAACATGGCAGGAACGTACGACGCGATAATCATCGGCGGCGGTCACAACGGTCTGGTAACAGCGTGTTATCTCGCCAAAGCGAAATGGAAGGTGCTGGTTCTCGAACGCCGTTACCTCGTCGGCGGCGCGTGCGTCACCGAAGAAACCTTTCCCGGCTTCAAGGTCTCGACGGCCGCTTATGTCAACAGCCTGTTCCGCCCCGAGATCACCCGCGACCTGCGGCTGGCCGACTATGGGTTCGCTTGCATCGAACGCAACCCTTCGTCGTTTTCCCCCTTCCCCGATGGCCGCTATCTCCTGCTCGGACCCGACGCGCAGCTAAACCAGCGTGAGATTTCCAAGTTCAGCGCCAAGGACGCGGGAAATTACCCCAAGTACGAACAAATGCTGGAACGCGTCGCCGCCGTGATCGAGCCGACGCTCCTCATGACGCCGCCCAACGTCATCAGCCCCGGCTTGACCGGCATGTGGCGGCTCTTTGGGCTTGCGCGTTCCTTCCAAAAACTCGGTCCCGGCATGGGCGAGGCCGTTGAAATCCTCACCGGCCCTGCCCGCCCGATCCTCGACCGCTGGTTCGAATCGGAGCAGCTCAAGGCCACGCTCGCGACCGACGCCGTCATCGGCGCCTTTGCCTCGCCTTCCATGCCCGGCACCGCCTATGTGCTGTTTCACCACGTCATGGGCGAGACCAACGGCAAGAAAGGCGTCTGGGCCTACGTCAAGGGCGGCATGGGTGGACTGACGCAGGCGCTCGCCAGGTCGGCCAAGGATCTCGGCGTTGACATCCGCTGTGAGGCCGAGGTCGCCAAGATCCTGGTCGAGGACAATCGGGTCAAAGGCGTCGCGCTCAAGAATGGAGACGAGTTTCACGCCAAGAAAGTCGCCAGTAACGTTGATCCGCACCTGACTTTCGAAAAACTCCTCGACCCCAAGGTATTGCCGCCAGAGTTCGCGGCCGCGGTGCGCCGCATCAATTATGACAGCGCCAGCTTGAAGATCAATGTCGCGCTCTCCGAAGCGCCAGACTTCACGGCCTGTCCCGGCACGACGCCGGGCCCGCAGCATCGCGGCACCATGCACATTTGCCCCGATCAGGATTACATCGAACGCGCCTACGACGACGCCAAGTACGGCAAGCCTTCCGAAAACCCGATTCTCGAATGCACCCTGCCCTCCTCCGTCGACCCGACGGTCGCGCCGCCGGGCAAACACCTCATGTCGATGTTCATTCAATATGCGCCTTACAAACTGAAAGAAGGAACCTGGGAAGATTGGAAAGACCGATTTGCCGACCGTTGCTTTGATTTGATGAATGAGTATGCGCCGAATTTCAAACGCTCTGTCATTGCCAGGCAGGTCGTGTCACCGCTCGATCTCGAGCGCACCTTCGGCCTTACCGGGGGCAACATTTTTCAAGGGTCGATGTCGCTCAATCAGCTTTTCATGTTTCGCCCGATTGTCGGCTGGGCGGACTACCGCACGCCGATTAAGGGGCTATACTTGTGCGGTTCGGCGGCGCACCCCGGAGGCGGTGTCATGGGCACCTGCGGCATGAACGCTGCTCGCGAAATGCAAAAGCGGTGGTAATGTGCTGGCATAATCTTGATGGCGGAATGGAATCCACACTTGATCTTGCCCAAACCAGCCGAACCAGCTATGCTTCCCCAATCGTGCGCCGCCTTTCTCAAAACCTTTCCTTTTACTCTTGGAACGGAACCCAAACCATGTCCAAGTGCGCACCCGCTCTGTTGTTTTGTTTGTCCCTGCTATCGCTCGAAGAATTCGGCGCCCAGGCCACAGCGCAAGGAGGCGGATTGTTTCCGGCCTTGATTGAAACCAAAGTCGGCGAGGAAAGCGTCAAGCTGACCCGAACCGGAACCGCCGTTCGCAAGAAGGGCATCTTCAGGGTCTACTCGGTCGCCAGCTATTTGGAGGACGGTGTCAAAGTGCGCAAGGGCGCCGAGTTAGCGGACGCTGACAGCGCGAAGCAATTGCAGTTAGTGTTCTTGCGCGGCGTATCAGGCGGGGAGATGGCGCAAACGTTTCATTCCATCTTTCGCCAAAATCATCCCGCGCCGGCCTTCGACGACGAAGTCAAGCAAGTCCTCGAAATGTTTCGCAGGACGTCCGTGCAATCGGGCGACCGCGTGTGGCTCACCCACATTCCCAAGGTGGGCTTCCACTGCCGCCGCCAAGGCAAGGAAGACTTGCTGATCAAGAACGTCGACTTTTCGAAAGCCGTTTGGGAAAACTATTTCGGCAAGAGAAACGTCAGCGAAGACGTCAAACGCGGGCTGTTGTCGGAGCTATAGTAGACACACCGATAGTCCCCGGTAGTATAGCCACGCGCACCGCGCATCGCGGGCACATCCGTCCGCGCGCGGAGCGAGCGAGCCGACTACACTACCGGGTCCGCATATGTGTCGCACATTCCTCGTTGTGTCGCTTCTATTGGCCGTCTTCGTGGGGCAGACATTCTTGTCTGCCGGCAGGAATGATACCCTGCCCCCCACAGTACCGACCCGCAGTTTCGCGCGCTAGAGCTGATCTGTGAGCTGGTGCGCAAGGCCGGCGACCGGGCCGCCATAGTCGATCTCAATGCGATCGCGCAACGCGCTAAACACTAGCCCGACGCGCTAGCGAGGGCGGACGTATCGCCCGTGTGGCAATGAATTCCCTTCAGGGATTACTCACAGAATCTCTGCAACGGGATGAACTCCCAACAGGCGACCCGTCCGCCCTCGCTAGCGCGTCGGGCTAGTGTTTAGATTCACCGCGCGATTTCACCAAACAAATCCAAGATCCCTTTCGTGATCGCCACCGAAGCGTTCGCTTCGAGATAGCTCGAACGCGCTCGCCAGGTTTCGTAACCGCCCCATTCGTGCTGTTTTGGCGTGGGGAGGTAGCCGTTGTATCCGTTGGCGAGCTCGATGGTGAAGGTGTGCTTCATGGGGCTTTTCTTTTTGATCTCCAGACCGATCTCGACGAAGGTCTCGCATGGTGTGGCGGCAATGCCTAAATCGCCGATGCGCAGCGCTTGCACCAATACCCACACCTTGGGCGGATACTTGGACAGGAGAACGGTTTCGCGCGCGTAGATCTCCTCCAACGTGATGAGCGACTTCTTGCCGGCTGCCTTCGCCTTCGCGAGTATCTCTTCGGCGCGAGCGAGGTCTTCTTTGCCCGGTAGGCGCACGCCGAGCTCCAAGTCGGTCACCGTTGCGGCCAGCGGGACCCAGTCCTTGTGCTCGATTTTCTTGTACGCCTCGAAGGCGGCACGAGCCACGCTGGCGGCGACGAGGCGCGCCTGCTCATACGGCCCCTGCTTCCCCGGCGCAGCTTTGCCGTAGTTGACGTTGTTGATGTCGCCGCTTGTGCCGTTGGACATGATGCCGACGAAATCTTTGTCCCCGCCGACGTGCTCCTTCATCTTGTCCGCGAAGACGGCGAAGTAGTCGGCGGACAACGAAGGCACGTTGCCGACATAGTGCAAAGAGTAATTCGCGAGGACGGCGATAGGTTGGCCGCGGCGCGTCTGTATGGAAAGTAGCGACACGTTGGGATCGATGGGGCCGGCCGGCTCGATCAGTCCGGGGGCAAGATAGCCGGGGTTCATGCGGACGGCTTCATCGGTCTTGCCGAATGGATTCGCTGCCAACGTGCCCGGCTTCATTTTCCAACGACGATTGAAAAGCTGGGTTTCATCCTTGCCGACGCCCCAACCGATCTTGGCCGGGACCAGCCGTGCGTTGGCCTTCTCAATGCCTTCGGCGATCTGCTTTTTCAGTTGTTCGATGTACTCCGGGTTTGGCTCGCTTTGAAAGACGCCGCTCAGCGTCGGGGCTGTGTGCGTGTGTGTGGCGGAAATGAGGATGTTCTGCGACGGTATGCCCGTGGCCTTGGACGCCAGGCGCTTGGCCTCGTCGGTGATTTCACGCGGGATCATGCAACTGTCGCAAACGGCGAAGGCCAACCGCGTGCGGCCGTCGTCGAGCACCAGGCAGCGCGCGTGCAACGGATCGGCGGCGCTCGTGGCGGTGCGGTCCTGCATGCCGCCGTTGACGGATACGGGATACTTCAGCGGGTTGATGTTCTGGGCATAAGCGCCGGCGCGAAAGACTTTTTCCTGACACCAGGCGCTGGGCAATGTGAAGCCCAAAAACAAGCAGGCAATGATCAAACATCTTGGCATGGAAGCCTCTTTGGCAGTTGATTTATCGTTTCGCGCTCGCACAGCACAAGCATAAGCATGACCCCAAGCGAGCGCGAAACGATGAATCATGATGCTGACTAGCGCACGAAAATCGCAAGAAGTTTCTGCCACAGCGTCTCTTGTCTTGGGACGACAACCATGCCAAAATCACCCGTTTTGTCGCAAACGCGGCTGTCAGCGTCGAAGAAGACATGGTAGACACCGTGGCGGCCGCCCCAACGTTGCTGCTGTGAACGCCAGGGCTCGCTGTAGTAGTTGGATTTTGAGGGAAACAGACAAATCACTTCGTCGTAATCGCCGGGAGGGCAGCCGAAGATTTCTTCGACCTCGGATTGCGTCATGCCGATTTGCACTTTGGCGAAGTTGTCCGAGTTGATTCGATGGTCCGCACGACGCCAAAGCACGAAGAAAACAGCGACAATGAGGAGAACGAATGCCGCACAAAGCCAGTACCGCCAACGCATGCCCTGCCTCACAATCTCAGCCATAGGGCAAATCGTTCGAAAACGTTCCGCAGCTCAGCCGTGCCGACGGCGACCGCGAACACTTCGCCCTCGTCCCCGTGCCTGTAATGGACATATACAACTTT
>JAKEFD010000116.1 GCA_022616245.1 Gemmataceae bacterium | reverse complement strand
TTTGGGCTGCAGTGCTTATCCCAAATGCCGCAGCGCCAAGCCGATGCCGGAGGACCTGAAAGAAAAGCTCAAGGACAAGCTGCCGCCGCCCCCGAAGAAGAAGGAACTGCCCAAGGTCGACATTACCGAGACCTGTCCGAAATGCGGCTCAGCCATGAAACTGCGCGCCGGCCGCCGCGGCAACTACTTCCTCGGTTGCTCCAAATACCCCAAGTGCCGCGGCACCCGCCGAGTCGAATAAGGTGTTGGTCGATTACCTCGCCGGCAACGGCAAGCTGGCAGACCCGGTCAAGGCAGAACCGGGTTTCGGCCCGCCGTTTCAGCCGAAAAAATGAACGACTTGCAAGGTGACGCGCATGTGGACACCGCATTATCGCGAATTCGTTGCGCGGCGCGGCTTGGTCGGCAAGTGCATTGCGATTCCGGCAGCCGACGACGTATCGGGTGTGGGAGCATCCATCGAACTCCTTGACGAAGACAGTGCGGCAGAAGAGGCGAATGAATTCTATCCAGGGCTTGTCGTCAAGGCGGACGGATTCGTGCCGATCGGGAGCTGTCTGATCGGCACAGGCGACCCTTACTTCATCAACGTCCGTGACGATCCACCCGGCCCGGTATATCGAATCTACCACGATTCAGTCATCGACGACAAATATGACCGGCAGCAGGCGGTTGCTTGTGTGTTGACATCCTATGAGTTGCTGCTTCAGTTCGCCGGCCGCTGAATGTCAACGGCAACGCGCGCAGCTGCGACTTCAGATCGACGCCTCATGAGCGAACTCTCGACGCCGCTGGGCGTGTGATCTAGAGTAACGCAACTAAAATGGCGCGGGTTGCGAGTCCTTGTATGCCGCTCTAGCCCACGCTATAGTCGCCTCATGCCGAAGCCCCCGCCCGCCGATGATTTTGACAGCCCGTGGAAAGAGGCGCTGCAACGCTACCTGCCTTCGTTCTTGCTTTTCTTCTGGCCGGACATCCACGCCGATGTCGATTGGTCGCGCGGCTACGAATCGCTCGACAAGGAGTTTCAGCAGATCATTCGCCGCGCCAAGACCGGCAAACGGCTGGCCGACAAGCTCTTCAAGATCTGGCTCAAGGACGGCGCCGAGCGCTGGCTGCTCGTACACATTGAGATTCAAGGCGCTTTCGAGAAGGACTTTGCGCGGCGCATGTTCGATTACAACCTGGCCGCCTGGCAACTGTACGGCGAGTCGGTCGTCAGTCTGGCGGTGCTGTGCGACGACCGTCTCGAATGGCGGCCTAACACGTTCACCTACGGCCACTGGGACTGTAAAATGGAATTGTCGTTCCGGGTCGCGAAACTGTTGGATTTTGCGCAAGATGTCGATGCGCTAGAGGCCAGCGACAACACGTTTGCCGCTATCGTGCTGGCGCACTTGCAAGCCCTCGCGACGCACGGCGACCCTGCGACGCGAAAACAATGGAAGCTGCGCATCGTCAAAGGGCTGTACCGAGGCCACTGGTCCAAAGAGGACGTGCGCGAGTTGTTTCGCCTGATCGATTGGATCATGACCTTGCCGGAAGACTTAGACGAGGCGTGGCGGACTGAGATATACGAATACGAGGAGGAGCTAAAAATGCCCTACATTACGAGCATCGAACGGCTTGCGATGAAGAAAGGACGCGAAGAAGGACGCGAAGAAGGACGCGAAGAAGGACGCGAAGAAGGTTTCTTGGAGGCAATCGAAATGGACCTGGAGAAGTTCGGTTCGAGCGGCCGCAAGCTCTTGCCCAAGGTTCGCGCCCTGGGATCGCTTGACGCGCTGCGGCGGTTTGCGCGGTTTCTAAAGAGGGCCAAGAACATCGAACAAGTCCGATCGCGGTTGAGCGAGTAGCGTTCAATGGCAGATGTATGCAACATTCGCAGCCTCATAACGTCGTGATGTTCGAAGTGGAGATCGACGGCGCGCTCCGCCACTTCCTCGGAGCGGCTCGAACGCCGGGCGAAGATGCCGTGCGGACGGTGTGGGAGGAGTTACGCAAGCACGGCATCGCCGGCGCTCAGGTCCGCCGAATCTATTCCGAGCGTCAGCCGTCCCCCGAGACCGAAACGTTCATCGCGGAGACGTTTCTCGGGGCGGCCGCAGGCTGGAAGTACCCCCGCGCCGCGCCGGAAGCCGCCATCAGTGCAGGCCTAACGCAGGATGTCGAGCAAGCGCGCCAAATGCCCAGAGGTCGCTTTGTCCCGGTCGCGGAGACTCTTAAAGAAACGCGTGCGGGAGAACAATCGGAATAGCGGCGCTGATGGCAGTTCTAGAAGTAGCCGACCAGCGCATGTCAGCGTTTGGCGGCGAGCATGTGACGAGACTTTTCTCGGTTCCGCAGCGAGGACTTTATGAAGACCGTGCTGTATGTAACGATGGCGGTTCTGGTCGGCGTCGCCGTGAGCGGTCGTGGTCAAGAGCAGAAGGAGCCCGTCCACGGGGCGAAGACGGACATGCCGGTCTTCAAGAACTACCAGGACCTGAAGTGGGACAAGATTATACCCGACCTCGGCGAAAGTTCGCCCGAGATCTCCATCCTGCATGTCGATCCCAAGACGAAAGCGACCAAGTTGCTGATCCGCACCCCCAAAGCGATCCATATCAGGAAGCATTGGCACAGTGCCAATGAAACGCACACGATGATTGTCGGCACGGCCGTGTTTGCCTGTGACGGCAAGCGCATCGAGCAGGGGCCCGGGTCCTTCAACTACCTCCCGGCGAAAATGGTCCACGAGGCATGGCCGTCGGCGGGCAGCGTCGTGTTCATCACTGTAGACGGGCCCTGGGACGTCCATTGGGTGGAAGGCGCGCCGACGGCCGCCGATCTCAAGAAGTAACGCCGCACCAGTGGAGTTGCAAAAGAGACTCGCATCATCGGCGGCCTGCCGGAGCCATGTGACCGGTTGCACGACGGCAAGCGGGACGTGTTCGAGTTGGGGAAGGCCCGCTCAAAACCGATTGACGATTCAGGACAAGAAGCGGGAGTGTGGCTGTGTCGCGCTACCTATTCTGCAACTATATGAATTGACAATGGGTTACGGCACAAAATAGGTCGCGCGGGGTTGTTACGAATCCGCCGGGGTATATTCCTCGCCGGCTAACTTAATGCCTGAATATGCTCTTGCCGCTTCAAGCCGGCCGCGACCAATGACAGGCCGCGGCCGGAATACTGCGTGAGCAGGCGTCTCACGCATTGAACAGCAAGTTCGGGTCGTCGAACACAATCCCGTGCAAGTGTGCCAGCGGCGATTTGCCGGGTTTGCGCAGGTTCTGGCCGTCCCAGATGTCGCCGTTAGGCGTGATAGCGAACCAGTGACCCTTGCGGTCCTGGAACCATTTCTCGCCGCGACCGGCCCAGTTCACCCAGTAACTGCCGCTGAAGTGGAAGCCGTGAGCGGTCTGCAATTGAGACAGTTGCTGTTGGAGCGCGGCCGACACGATCACCTTGGCATGGAAGAGCAGCGTCGGATCGTCGAAGACCAGCACGCCCAGATTCGTGACAAAGTTGTTCATGTTGCCGCGGAACACGTCGCCGCTGGGCGTGATGGCGAACCAATTGCCCAGGCGGTCCTGGAACCATTTTTCTTTCTGCCCGGCCCAGTTCTGCCAGAAGTTGCCGGCGAAATGGAAGCCCTGATCGGTTCGCAATTGAGAAAGTTGCTGCTTGAGCTCGGCCGACACGATTACCGTGGCATCGAAGAGCCGCGTCGGATCGTCGAAGGCCAGCGGGCTCAGATTCATCACATGGTTGCTCATGTTGCCGCGGAAGACGTCGCCGCTGGGCGTGATGGCGAACCAGTTGCCCAGGCGGTCCTTGAACCATTTTTCTTTGTGCCCGCCCCAGTTGAAATAGTAGTTGCCGCCGAATTGGAAGCCGAAGTCCTCTTGCACTTCGGCGAACTGTGCACGCGCCGTTGGACTGATCGGTACCGTCGCGTCAAAGAGCAGGTTGAGTTTGCTGTGAACTACGCGGCCGAGATTCGCATGCGAATTGCGCAGACTGCTCGCGAAGCTCTTGCCGTCCCACTCGACCAGGTCGCCGCTCGGCGTGATGGCGAACCAGTGATTGTCGCGATCGAGGAACCACTTCTCGCCAAAGCCCGCCCAGTTCGTCAAGAGGCTGCCGGCAGGATGAAAACCAAACTCGCCCTGCTCGATGCCCAGCGACATCGGCATAACCTGCTCGTCGTTGTTGCTGGTGTCCACAGTCAGGACGCCGTTGCCCACCACGCGCAGATCGCCGACGACGAGGTGCGAGGCGATGCCGTCGGTCTCGCTTCCTTCAAGACCCACGTCGGCCAGGCCGCTGATCTGGACATCTGCCCCGGCGGCATACACGGTGCCGATGATCCGCACGCGCGGCTGGCCGCTGATCAAGATTGACTCGGAACTGGTGCGGTCCTGCCAAACTGCAAAGCCCTTGAAGTCGCCGTCGGTCGGCGCGCTCAGCGTCACGCTGGCGTCGCCGGTGATGTGGATAGCGTGGCCGGACTCATCGGCCGCGTTGAAAATCAAGACGCCGTCGCCCGTGACAATGGCCTGGCCATCCACGAAAAAGCCCCCGCCATCCATGTAGTAGACGCCCGGATTGAGCGTGATCACGGCTTGCCCGGAAATGTGAATGCCGCCGACATAAGTGCCCGGATCCAGGGTCGCGATCTCGGAGTCGGAAAAGTGGACGTCGGTGAAGGTCGGCGCGTCCAGGTCCTGTGTCGGCTGGTCCAGGAGTGTGAAGGGGTCGGCGATCGGGTCTTGCCCGGTCAGGAGTGTCCCTTGGATGTTGGCGTTGTTGGTGACTTGGACGTTGCCGGCGACGATGATCTCGTCGGCTTTGAGCACGGCATTGCCCACAATGTGCGCGGCTTTGCCATCGCTCGAATTGATGACGATGCTGGCGCAATCCCCAGTCACCGTTACGTTGCCATTGCCGGTATCTTGCAAGGTCGTCGTTGTCGGATCAAGGATGAGAATGCCGATGTTCTTCTGGATAGTGGCCGTGCTGATGGTGTCGGCGGTGACGCCGTTTTCATGCACTATCGCCACTTGGATCGTGAATGTGCCGTCGCCCTCATAGGTGTGACTACCCTGGACGCTGAAGGTTTCGCCGTCGCTGCCAAGACTGATGATCACGTCTGCGCCGGTGCTGGTGGCGCCGTCGCCCCAATCGATGGTGGCGCTGTAATCCGAGAGCGGTTCTGGGCCGCCCAGATCGATAAAGGTCGCCACCGTCACCAGGTTCGTAGAGAAGCATTCGAGAGCGGTGACGTCAACGCCAGTGGCCTCCAGTTGCGCTTCAGCCACGCTGAATGGGGTGAAACTGGCAGTCGCGTTCTCAATGTCAGTAATGTCGTCGATCCGGACCTCGAATGTCGCTCCGCTCAGGTCGTCCGCATACGTGTGCGAGCCCTGTACGACAAACATGCCCAGGCCGATCTCCACGATCTGCCCGGCGGCGCTGGCGACGCTGGTGACGATGTCGGTTTGCCCGTCGCCCCAGGAGATCGTGGCCGAGAAATCCGTGATGACGTCGCCAACGTCGCTGGTGAAATCCAAAAGTGAGGTATCTGTGAACGGCGCGCCCTCGACCGCGTCCGGCGGGGTCAGAGTTCCAAGCGTTAGGGTAGGGACTGTTCTGTCCTCAAGTTGTTCAAACCGCGGCCGGAACGACGTTGGCTTGCGCGACTGGCGGGTTGATTTCAGGGTGAGATTGCGGCCCAGCATGGCTTCTCCTTTTGGAATCTGTTGAATCCGGTTGTGTTCACCAGTTACTGCGCGCGGCTCTGAATTTGGTCAGAATCGTAGCCACAAGCGGCCTCGCTTGTGCAGCCAACAAGCGGGCCGCTTGTGGCTACGTTTGAATTCAGTTTATGGGCGACTTCGAGCAATCTGCCGAATGAGGGAGTCGAACAAGCGAGTCGTCGACAGACTGTTTTCGAAGCAGCTCGTATTGCGCGCGGGCCTAGACGGGAGAAGGCCTGATTGGGCGATCGAGTGCAAGACGGGTTAAACCGTAGCATGGCCGGACTGGACTGTCAAGCGCCTGGTCCAGGAAATGGATGCAAAGGCTTGGCGTGCCAGTCGTTCGCGCCTAGCCGCGCCCGTCAGGAAGCGGATTGCCCGCTGGGCTCGCTTCCTCACGGGCGCGGCTCGGACTTGACTTCTGAGGGCGCTTCAGGACAACGCTTGCGTCGGCTCATGGCGTCGGCTACTTTGGCAAAGAGATGGACAAAACGCTGAGCCCTCGGTTTGCATCGGTTACATCAGAGGAGGAGTGTCATGAAAGCGAAGTCAACACCTCGTGCTTGGTTGCTGGGTTCTCTCCTGGTGCTGGTTTTCCTCGCCGGCTGTGGCGGCTCCAGCGATCCCTCGAAACCTGCCCCGAGTGCCGACAAACCATACGTCGAGGTCCTCATGGGGCTAGACAATTACAAGAAGGCCGCTTCGCAACTAGCCGAGGGAAAGAAACTGAAGTTCAAGGGTGAAGTCGCCCTCGCGGGAAGCAAGGGCAAGAAGGTGGTGCTGCACCAAGCTGCGCTGTACGAGGGCGAAGAACCTGCAGTTCAAGCTGCGGAGCTTACCAGGAGCTTCATGACGGACCGGGCCGCCGCGGAAAAGCAGCACAAGCTGACACAGTTTGGGGAAAACGCGATGATCGTCGAAGGCGTTGTGTCAAAGACAGAGCCGGACAGCTTCAAAGTGCGCCTCGCGGGGCACGACGAGTGAGGCGCGCAAAGACGCGAAGTCGCAAAGAAAGACGCGAAGTGTAGGGGTCATAGGCATCCGATTCCCTTGCGCCAATTGTCGCCCGCCCGTTCTTGTGTGAATCAATGACTTCACCCGAACCCAGTGATTTCGTTCAGGACGCCCTCGATTCCGGTCGCATCGACGAAGGGCGCGCTTGTCTGGATGCATGGCAAGCGTCGCAGCCAACGAATCTCGACACCCTCAGCCAACTGCGTTACTATCGGCGGCTCCTCGGTCAACATCACGAGGCGATTGAAGTTGCCAAAGCGATGATTCGGCTGCGGCCTCACGATGCCTGGGAACGCATGTCCGACCAATTGAGCCTTGGCGAATTATGCGTCGCCGTCGGCGCGCTCGATAATGCTTGGGGTGCATTGTCAGTCGTTTTCGAATGGCCGGAATTGCGGGATTGGTACTCGGCGGGGATGGGACGCTCCACGGTCGAGTTGGCTTTGGACATTTGCGCTGCCGCAACCGCTGATCGGCCGGCCTCGCTAGCGCGTCGGGCTAGTGTTGAGTTAGCAGAAAAGGCCTTCGATACTGCCGTGCGACTGCTCGATGACGGCTGCTCCACCAGTTTCGTCTTGCTCGAGAAGGCACGGGATTGCTCGAAGCGCCTCGAACGCGGAGAATTGTTCGAACGCTTCCAACATGCCGCCGCCGCGGAATGGGAACGAATCCAACGCCAAGTTAAGGGGCCGTCGCGTGGCCCGCCCGGCCCAGAGGTTTCATGAATGCCTTGGGCGGCGACGCAAAGGAGTCGACCATGAAGCGGTTATGTTTTCTATCTCTCACGGCGGCCGTCGTTGCCTTGGCGACGGCGCGAATATCGGGCGGCGATCCACTGGCGTCGTCCAAGCCAGAGCTCGATCCTCAGGAAGTATTCCGGTTGGCGTGCGACCGTCTCAAGAACTTGGAAGCCAAGCACGCCGCGCTCAAAGGAGTCTCCAAGGTCAAGCCGCGCCTGGAATTCGACGACAGCAAGCTCAAGTCCGCCGGCTTCGTCTTCGAGGAGAACGCGGTGCCCCCGGGCAAGAACCCGGCCAAGGCAAAAGATGAGGCGAAGCCGTTTTTCTATGTGTCCATTTCGATCTGGTCGGGTCAGTCGCAACAGCCCCCGGCAGGCTTATACGGGTTCCAATGGAAAGGCCAGGAGTACCAAGCGTGGGTGCAGGTGTATGGCAGCGAAGCGTCATCAGACGTGGCTGTTGAGACTGAATCCAATTGGGAGCAGATTCAAGAATGGCGCGCGACTGGAAGGGCATATTCGCGAGCTTGTTGGGCAGTTCATGCCTCTGCTGCCAAATCGTTGGCTTCCAACATGCTTCGGATGCGTGGTTGTTTGCATCGATCGCTTGCGGCGTAGCGACTCTGGCTTTGAGCGCGATTATTTTGTGGTCACGTGCAAGTGCATTGGCCGGGCTCGGAATCGTGCTTGCTGGTCTCACCATTTTGGGCTGGTGGCTTGTGTATCACGCTGTCGGAAAAGTCAGAGATGCGGGCATCCGACACGAAACGCAAATCCGGTTCAAGCGAATTGCTCTGGCAATGCACGAGTATCATGACGCCCAAGACCCAAGACGCCTTCCGCCGCCGTTCACTTCAGGCAATGAGGGCCGCAAGCTCTTGAGTTGGCGCGTGCTCATTCTTCCGTATCTTGGCCATACGGAGTTGTTTTTGAAGTTTCGGCTCGACGAGCCTTGGGACAGCGAGCATAACCGATCGTTGCTGCCCTTCATGCCGGAAGTGTTTGCACCTCCAGAAGAAGCTTTGATCGCGCAGGAGCCGAACACGACGTTTTGTCAAGTATTCGTCGGCCCTGGCACGGCTTTCGAAAGCGCGGAAGGATTGAAGTTCAGCGCTTTACAGGACGGCTCTTCGTCAACCGTTTTGATCATCGAAGCGTCCAAAGCGGTGCCGTGGACAAAGCCTGAGGATATCGAATACTCGCCCGATCAACCGTTGCCTGCTTTTGGATCGGGCGCAAAGAGCAGTAGTTTCTTTTTCCGTTACACCAGCTCATTTTGCTTGGCAATGGCGGACGGCTCCGCTCAGAGCATTTGGATTCAGAGTCTGCGGGATGAATCACTTCGCGCCGCCATCACGCGCAACGACGGCACAAAAGTTGATTCGTTGTATTGGCCCTAGTTCTTTCAAGTCGCATAACAAGTCGCTACACTGTCCCCAACCCTCATCGCGACAGGATGCTGCACCATGGCCAGCCAGCTTCAAGAAACCCAACAAGCCGCGGACCGGGCCACTGCCGTCTCCCTGGAGATTCTCGCCACGCTGACGCAAGGCTACACGGACAACTTCAGCGTCCGCCTTTGGAACGGCGTTACTTGGCAGCCCAACGCCGGCCCCGCGCCGTTCACGCTGGTTCTCAATCATCCGGGGGCATTGCGCGTGATGCTCTGGCCGCCGCAAGCGGTCAACTTCGGCGAGTCGTATCTCTTCGACGATTTCGACATTGAGGGCGACATGTTCGCCTTCACGCGCTGGCTCAAGCACCTGGTCGATAACGGCGAGCGGCATAGCTTCTGGTTCAGGCTGAAAATGTTTCGCCGGCTGCTTAAGCTGCCGCGCCAGGTCAACACGCGCGACGCGCAACTCGCCGGCAGGCCGACCAAGGGCGACCATCGCATCGCTCGCGACCGCGAAGCCATCGCCTTCACCTACGACCTGCCCGTCGAGTTCTATCGCCTCTTTCTCGACGACAACATGCAGTACACCTGCGGCTACTTCGCCTCGGCCGACGAAGACCTCAATTCTGCCCAGACGCGCAAGATGGACTACATTTGCCGCAAACTGAGACTGAAGCCGGGCGAGCGCTTTGCCGACTTCGGCTGCGGTTGGGGCGGACTCTTGATCCACGCGGCCAAGACCTACGGCGTCGAAGGCGTCGGCTTCACGTTGTCCCAGGTGCAGGCGGAGCACGCGCGGCGGGCAATCGCCGAGGCGGGTTTGGAAGGCCGCGTCCGCATCGAGCTATGCGATTACCGCGAATTCCATCCCGACCGGCTGTTCGACAAAGCGACCAGCGTGGGCATGGGAGAACACATCGGGCACAAAAACCTGCCGGTGTTTTTCCGCAAGGTTTACGAAGTGCTGAAGCCGGGCGGGGTCTATTTGCACCACACGCTCAACATCGCACCCAACACGAAGATGCCGCGCTGGACCGCGTTCTCACACAAGTATGTGTTTCCCAACGGCGAAATGCAGAATATCTTGTTTGTGCTGACGACCGCCGCCAACGCCGGCTTCGAAATTCGCGATGTGGAGAATCTGCGCGAGCACTACGCGCTGACGCTGGATCGCTGGGTCCGCAAGCTCGAAGCCAATCGGGATAAAGTGATTGCCTTGGTCGGCGAGGTGCGCTATCGCGTTTTCCGCTTATATATGTCCGGCGCAATCTTGGGCTTCCGCGCCGGCATTTACAATTTGACCCATTCCCTCGTGGTCAAGCGGGACAATGGCCGGGCCGGCCTGGAGTTGACACGTGCGGATTGGTACGCGTAGTTTAGTTCTGCGATGCAGAAAACGTCGAGGCAACGTTGGAAGTAGTGGTGATGGGCGATTTGGCCAACGCTGCCAGGCATTCTTTCAAGAGACGATGCACTTCCTGGCGACTTTTGGAAGTGATCGGACCGCCAAGTGCAGCCCGAAACAGATTGGCCGCCCGGCTCCAGTCGCCGATGCGCATGAAACAACTCGCCGCACTCATCCGGTGCACGGCCGCTTCGTCGTCCCTGCCTAAAGTCTCCATCAATGGCGCCAGCATCTCTTCCTTGAAGCCTGCTGCTGCCCACAATGGCCGCGCCGTCGCAGACATGTCCAATTCCGCAAATGCCAGTGCTTTGCTCAATATGCTCGATTTCTCAGCCACGAGGGCCTGGACCTCTTTAGGCAGCGACTTGGTTTTCGCCATAACGCTAGTCTCCGATTTCGTGTTGAGAAATCCGAATGCGATGACCACTCTTTGAAAACCCACAGACGACCACGCAAGCTGCCCAGTTGAACGGATTCGCCAAGGCCTGTTTGACCTTTTCTGTGTGCCTTCGGCCAAACTCGGCGAGATTCTCGGTTCCGCTAATCTCCACCACTTGCTTCGATTGGAGACAACGGTAGTCCGCTTTTTCGCCAAGCACCGTCACGTCGAGCGGTCCAAGAGCCAGCACTTCGTGCACCAAAACCATCGCCAAAGCAACCGACGCCATCTCTACAAGCACGTGCGGCTGAACCGTGGCTCGAAAACGGCGTCCTTTGTCTGCTGTTGTCCGGCACCAACTTGCTCGCAGTTCGAAATTCTCGGGTTTGTTCTTAACCATTTCCCAGTCTATTTCGATTCTCGCAGGCGAATTCGAATAGCCGCTCAGAATCGAAGCGCACGCGACAATGTGCGGTTCCAGAAAGAGGTTTGGATGCCAGTCAGAAATCTCCTCAATTCTGCATCGCAGAAGGTCCAAGCCAGCACTCCGCAGTTGGCCCAGTAGTGCAAGTCTACAGTATTTGACCTTACTCCGGGAGAGGGCCTAGATCCGTTGCATGGCGCTCAAGCCTGAAAACGCGCCGGCGGCTTAGGACAATCTTGGCCGATAAGTGTGCTTGGTGTGACGCAATGAGTCAAAAAACCAATTGACATGCTTCGCCAAGCCGAGTTTACTCTCTAATAGTCGCTCCCTATCTGGTGTTCTTAATCTATTTCGGTAAGGCGCTGCTGGGTTCATTGTCCAGGGCGACCCGGCGACGCGCGATCCAAGAAAGGGACTAGTCATGCCAACAGTGAAAGACATCTTGGCAGTGAAAGGCGCCCACGTCCAATCCATCGGCGTCGATGCGACCGCTCTCGAGGCGGCCATCTTGATGAACGATCACAAGATCGGCAGTTTGGTGGTCATGGAAGGAGGTAAAGTCATCGGCATGTTCACGGAGCGCGACATCCTGCAACGCGTCGTCGCCCAATGCGGCGACCCAAGGACCATCAAGGTCGGCGAAGTCATGACCAGCGAAGTGGTGTGTTGCCGGATGCAAACGAAATTGGACGAGGCCCGCGGGGTCATGAAGAATCGCCGCATCCGCCACTTGCCGGTGGTCGACGACGATCGCCGGCTGCTGGGCCTCGTCTCCATCGGCGACCTGAACGCGTATGAGACGCACGATCACGAGTTCACCATCCACGTGCTCGAAGAGTACATCCACGGCCGCGTTTGATCGCGTCGGTGTAGCGAAACTCGCCGGAGTTTCGTCTTTGCAATTCGCCCGGAATTCTTGCGAATTCCGCTACGCACAAGGGGTGGATATGATCGTCGGCGTCGCCAAAGAAAAACTAGCCGGGGAAAGACGGGTCGCACTGGTTCCCGAGCTGGTCCCCAAGCTGATTCAGGCCGGGCTGAGCGTGGTGGTTCAGCCCGGTGCGGGAGCAGCAGCAGGTTTCAATGACGCCTTGTATGCCGAAAAGGGCGCCCGACTCGCCGACGATGCCATCACTCAAGGCGAAATCCTCCTGACGGTCCAGCCGCCAAGCGTCGACCAAATCAGCCACCTGCGCGACGGCGCCACTCTGATCGGCTTCCTCCAACCTTTCACCAACAAAGCGGCCATTGAATCATTAGCCGCACGCCGCGTCACGGCTTTCGCCATGGAACTGATGCCGCGGATCACGCGCGCCCAGCCGATGGACGCCTTAAGCGCCATGAGCACGGTATCGGGCTACAAGGCGGTGTTGTTGGCGGCAGGGCATTTGCCGAAGTTTTTCCCACTATTGATGACAGCCGCCGGCACGCTGACGCCGGCGCGGGTGTTTGTCATCGGCGCGGGCGTCGCCGGATTGCAGGCCGTCGGCACGGCGAAGCGGCTCGGCGCGGTCGTTGAAGCTTACGACACCCGGCCTGCCGTCAAGGAGCAAGTCGAAAGCCTGGGCGCCAAGTTCGCAGACTTCGGCCTGGCCACGCAAGACGCCGAGGCCAAGACCGGCTACGCCAAGGCCCAGTCCGACGAGTTTTACCAAAAGCAACAAGAAGCCATGGCCCGGGCGGTGGCGGCCGCGGATGTTGTGATCACGACGGCGCTGATTCCGGGCCAGCGCGCTCCGGTGCTCATTAGCGAACAGATGGTGCAGGGTATGCGGTCCGGTTCTGTCATCGTCGATCTGGCAGCAGAGCAGGGTGGTAATTGCGCCCTCACCGAGCCGGGCCAGGAAGTGGTCCGGCACGGCGTAGTCGTCAGCGGTTTGACGAATCTTCCAAGCACGGTGCCATACCATGCCAGCCAAATGTATGCGCGAAATGTCGCCAGTTATCTCTTGCATCTATTCAAGGACGGGCGGCTGAATCTGGATTTAACCGACGAACTGACGCGCGGTCCGTTGGTCACTCACCAGGGCGAAGTTGTTCACGAGGCGGTGAAAGCCGCCTTGGCCGCGGGTGGGAAGTAGATTCACCACAGAGTCACAGAGATCACAGAGAAGAAGAACAAGAAATGAATAACTAAGCATCAAGTGTGTTTCCTCTGTGATCTCTGTGACTCGGTGGTGAACGCTTAAGCCTAGTTCAAATGGGGAAGTTGCCGCACTATGGACATCCAACTCGAGATCGGCCTTTACATCTTCATCCTGGCCGGCTTTTTGGGCTATCACGTCATTTCACGCGTCCCGCCGCTGTTGCACACGCCGCTCATGTCCGCCACCAACGCCATGTCCGGCATCTCGTTGGTCGGTTCGCTCGTGGTCGCTGGTTCATCAAGCGAATTTACGCCCAGCACCTTCCTCGGTTTCATTGCAGTGGCTTGCTCCTCGACCAACGTTGTGGGCGGCTTTCTCATCACCGACCGCATGTTGCGCATGTTCAAGAAGGACGAGAATCCAGAGCTGCGCAAGGGACGCGACCTTTTCAATCGCATCGTTCTCTTGTCGCTGACGGCGCTGTTCGTGGTCTACCTGGCTATGCTGCTTTTGTTCCAGGATATGCGCGGGCAGGCGCTCAATCTCTTTTACATTATCTCCGCGGTCCTTTTCATCCTCGGCTTAAAAGGCCTGAGCTCGCCCAAATGGGCGCGCATGGGCATGTGGCTCGCCGAGTTCGGCATGCTTCTCGCGGTCGTGGGCACGCTTTTCCACCCTGAGATTCACAGCTACATCTGGATCGTTGCGGGCCTCATCATCGGATCGCTGGTCGGCGGCGCGCTTGGCTGGTGGATTCCGATGACGGCGGTACCCCAGCGCACCGCCTTGTCGCACGCGCTTGGCGCCTTGGCCGCGACCCTGATCGGAGTGTCCGAATACTTTTGGCCGCGGCACGGCGCAGAGCTTGGCCGCGTGCTAATGACGGCAATCGGTTTCGAAGTGATAATTGGCGGGCTGACCTTCACCGGCAGCCTGATGGCCGCGGGCAAGCTCCAAGGCCTTTTGCCCGGCGCGCCCATCACCTACAAAGGACAAAATGCCTCCAACCTGACGCTGTTGGCGGCGCTGGTCGCCGTGCTCATTGCCTTCATTGTTTTTGTGCCGGTGGGAAGTCCGTGGTTCATGTTGATGGTCGTCCTGGCGCTCTTGTTCGGATTCCTGCTGGTGATACCGATCGGCGCCGCGGACATGCCGGTGGTGATTTCGCTGCTCAATTCCTACGCCGGACTCGCCGACGCCGCCATGGGCTTCGTGCTCATGAACAAGATCCAGATCATCACCGGTTCGCTCGACGGCACGTCGGGGTTCTTACTGTCGCTTCTCATGTGCCGGGCGATGAATCGCTCGGCGATGAACGTGCTCTTTGGCGCGTTTGGCAAGATCGATGTGGAAGCCAGCACGGGTCCGGTCACCGAAGAAAAGGGCACCATCCGCAGCATCACCGCCGAGGAGGCGCCAGTGCTGTTCGAAGGGGCGCGTTCGGTGGTCATCGTGCCCGGTTACGGCATGGCGGTGGCCCAAGCGCAGCACGGCGTGGCCGAGCTCGCAAGCCTGCTCCTCAAGCGCGGCGTCGACGTGAAGTACGCCATCCATCCCGTGGCCGGCCGCATGCCGGGGCACATGAACGTCCTTCTGGCGGAAGCCAATGTGCCCTACGATCAACTGCACGAGATGGACCAGATCAATCCGTACTTCGCGGAGGCGGACGTGGCCCTGGTGGTCGGCGCTAATGACGTCACCAACCCCGCGGCCAAAAACAACCGCAGCAGCCCGCTCTACGGCATGCCGATTCTGGAAGTCGAACGGGCCAAAGCGATCATCGTTTTGAAGCGGAGCATGCGTCCTGGCTTCGCCGGCGTGGACAACGATCTCTACTACAACCCCAAGTGCATGATGCTGTTCGGCGACGCCAAGGACAGCATGACGAAGCTGTACGCCGCGCTGAAGGCTTAAGCTTAGGATTTACAATTTGACGTAAGTCAAATAGCCGGTTATAGTGGTCAAAGCCGCCGATGAGCGAACTATCCGAGCGCGACTTGGTCATCGCTGCGATTAAGTCCGGCGTAACCGGTTGTTTCGAATGGGATGACAAAGGTGCGGAGCGAGTTCGCGGCGACAGTGTCTTCGTCGAGATGGAATTGATAGACCCGGATCCAGAATGGCCGAGTGTTACGATCTTCAACGCCCATCCACAAACCAAATAGACCATGCTATCAAAGCCATTTCCATGGATTTGCCACAGTTGCCGACAACGGACGGTCGTACCTGCATTGGTCGACTATGCCGTTTCCATAGAGCACGACGGACGTGCGTACGCCGTCCATATTCCGGCACTGCACACGCCAAAGTGCAAGAATTGCGGCAAGCTAGTGATGACCGATGCGGTCAACGAAGAGGTCAGCAATGCCTTACGGAAAGCGGCTGGTCTGTTGACGCCGGAGCAAATCAAGAGGAATCGCGAGGCTCTCGGATATACGCAGCGGCAATTGGCGGGGTTGCTTGGCATCGCCGACGCGACCCTATCCCGTTGGGAAACCGGTGCACAGATTCAGCAAAGGTCCTTGGATCGCTTCATGCGGATTCTCTTTGACAAAGCCGATGTGCGTAGTGATCTTAGTGACGACCAAAAAATGGCCAGCCTCGGCGCAACCATAACCGCGCCCCAGCCCAGTCCAATGCAGCGTAACTAGCACCAAAGAGGTGGACATAATGTGCCGGCCCCATGCGCTGTTTGCTTTAGTGTGCGTCGTGTTCTGGACCGTCGCCACGTCGCGCGAGTCGATCTCTGCCCAACCCGATTCCTTCGACCTCATCATTCGCAACGGCCGCATCGTCGACGGCAGCGGCAATCCCTGGTTCCACGCCGACCTGGCTATTCGCGGCGACAAGATCGCGGCCCTGGGCAAGTTGTCGAATGCCAAATCCCGCCGCGAGATCGACGCGCGCGGCCTGGTTGTCGCGCCCGGCTTCATTGACATGCATTCGCATTCGGACTTTACACTCCTCGAAGACGGCCTGGCGCAAAGCAAGATTCGCCAGGGTGTGACCACCGAGGTTTTGGGCGAGGGCAGTTCCCCCGGTCCCTATCGAGAAAAACTCGCGCCGCCGCAACACCTGGTCAACGGCAAACCGACACGATGGACCACGCTGGGCGACTACTTCGACGTGGTGGAGCGGGCGGGCGTTTCGACCAATGTCGCCTCGTTCGTCGGACTTAGCACCGTGTGGGAATGCGTCATGGGCAAGTCGCATGCCCGGCCGACGCGCGAGCAGCTTGAACGGATGAAGGTGCACGTCGAAGAAGCGATGCAGAACGGCGCGGCGGGACTGTCCAGCATGTTGGCCATGCCGCCGGGATCGCTGGCCACGACCGACGACATTGTCGAATTGTGCAAAGTCGTGGCCCGCTACGGCGGCACGTACATGACCCACATTCGCAACGAAGGAACCAGCGTATTTGAAGCCATCCGCGAAGCCATCGAGATCGGCCGCCGCGCGGGAGTCGCGGTCGAGATCTTGCACATCAAGATCGCCGACCAGAAGTATTGGGGCAAGATGAGCGATGTCGTGAAGCTGGTTGACGACGCCCGGCGGGAGGGCGTCAACGTGCACGCCAACATCTACCCCTACACGCGCGGCCATAACAATCTTTCCAGCATCATTCCGCCGTGGGCCCATGAAGGCGGCACGGCCAAGATGCTGGCGCGACTCAAGGACAGCGGCGACCGCGCCAAGTTGAAAAAGGACATCCGCGCCGGCATCCCCGGCTGGTACAACCACTTCACGGCCGTGGGCGGCGACTGGAGCCGGATGCTCGTCAGCGCCAACACCGGCTACAAAGGCCTGACCGTGGACCGCATCATGGCCGCCCGCAAGAAAAACCCGACGCGTGAGCGAGGGTCGGACGATCTCGACGAATTGTTTGATCTCTTAATCGAAGAAGGCGGCTCCATTCCCACCGTCTACGATCACCATACCGAAAAGGACATGAAACTGGCTCTTTCGCAGCCGTGGTGCTCGATCGGCTCGGACGGTTTGGCGCTCGCGACGGAAGGCCCGCTCAAGCGCGGCCATCCGCATCCGCGCAGCTTTGGCACGTTCCCCAGAGTCCTTGGCGTTTACGTGCGCCAGCGCAACTTGTTGACGCTGGAAGACGCGGTCCGCCGCATGACTTCGCTCAACGCCACGAAGCTCGGCCTGCACGACCGTGGTTTGCTACGTCCGGGATTCTCGGCCGACATCACACTCTTCGATCCGGAGCGCGTCATCGACAAAGCGACGTATGAAGAGCCGTTTCAATACAGCGTGGGAATTGAATACGTCCTCGTGAATGGCCAAACCGTTCTAGAGAAAGGCAAGCACACCGGAGGCAAGCCGGGTCGGGCGCTCCGACGCCAATCCGCCATAAGCGCCGCGCAAGAGTCCGCGCCGGCGAAGATCGAGCTAAAGAAAGGCGATCGCATCCTGTTTTTCGGCGATTCGCTCACCGAGTTGGCCGGCGCGGAACGGCCGAAAGAGCATGTCAAGAAGGGCTATGTTCGCATCGTCTGGGAAAAGCTGCAAGAGACGCACAAAGACAAGAACATCGAAGTGGACTGGGTGGCCACCGGCGGACACACCGTTCCCGATCTATTGAAGCGCGTGGACAAGGACGTGATCGCGAAGAAGCCAAATATCGTGTTCATTCAAATCGGCTGCAACGACGCCCGCCGCATCCCCAAGGACACCTTCCAAACCGGCTTGGAGGAACTGATCGGCCGGCTGCAAAAAGCCCAGATTCAGGTGATCCAGTGTTCGCTCACTAGCGTGGGCGAGAAGCACGACGGCACCAATCCAGGCGACGCCAAGATGGAGGAATTCGCCGAGGTGGCCCGCAAAGTAGCGAAAGAGAAAAACGTGCCGCTGAACGACCTGCGCAAGGCCTTCGTCGCGCACTGGAAAGCAAACAATCCGGACAACAAGGACCGCGGCATCCTGACCTACGACGGCAACCACTTCAACGACGCGGGCCACCGCTTTGTCGCGGAGCAGATGCTGAAGATGCTACGGTAGCGGTCTGTCGGCCGTCGCTTCGGCTTCCTCGCGCACGTGGATGCGCGTCGTAAACAGCAAGAAAACCTGCCGCTCGGCGCTCGTAGTTGGCACTTCGCCGTGCAGCCATTCAGACAGCCAGGAAGTCCAACCTGTCTTGGGAATCTCCAAAGGCACGACGCCGGCGTTCACGAGAACTGTGCCGCCGTCCGGCACTGTCAGTTCTTGGTTCAAGTGCACCTGGGCGAACTTCGGCTGCTGCATCATGAGTTGAAACGGCGTCAATTCCTTTGCGCCCTTTCCCGCATCGTCCTGGAGCTTTGCACGCCGGATTTGAATGGGGTGCAGTGCGACAGGACCAGCGAGCTGACACCAGTAGCCGTTAAGATTCAACTCGACAAAGCGGCGATCGGCGGACGCGGTGGTTTTGCACGCGAGGTGCAGGCCAACGTCAAACTGCATTTGCTTGGGGCTGAAAAGCAACTCGTCACCGTCAAAGTGCATCTCGACGCCGGTAACGTAGTGTTTGGCGTCCTTGAGCATAAGGTCGGTAGCTTGACCGCTGAACAGCGTGAGTTTCGGCGCTTGCATCACGCTGGTCGTTTGGTCGTTCACCAGCATTTCCAGCAAGACAGGTTGTTGGCCCGCCTCCAGGAATGACATCCAGCGCGTTCCCTTGGGCGCAACCGTCCACTTGTCCTTCGCCGGTTCGTTGTCCTTTTCATTCTGGTGCTTCAGTTTCAAGACTTTGCAGGCACGCTCGAAAGCCTGAGGCGTAGTGCTGACGACGCGGATTTCCAGGCTTACTTCCACGTCTTGCAGCCTGCGCAGCGCAGCCAACATCGCTTGAATCTCGGCATGCACATCCGGCGTTTGTGAAATAACCAAGGCCATGCCCAAAGGAAAGTACTGTATGGTGCCCGGCCCGCCTGCCTCCGACCAGGTCATAGGTGCGACGGAGTTCGACAGTAATTGCATTAGTTTGCCTTCCTCAGTTGCCCGCGCGAGTTTGCGGGGAAATGGAACCGGCTGCGGGTCACCGGCGCGCGGCCCCGGCATGACGGGCACATCCAGATTGACTCGCGATTCGATGGGGACTACCAGGTCCGCGACGGGATACGTAACTGTGTTGAGCGCGGGCCGAGCCTGATTCTTTGGCTGAAGGCGGCGTTCCTGCGCAGAAGTGCTGCCGGCGAAAAGCACTGCCGCCATTGCGGCAAACTGGAGAATCCGGCGAACCATGGCAACCTCCTGGAACTCGATTTCGCTATTAGGGCTCGATGTGGAAGCGGCAATGGTCTAACGAAGTGATTCGAGAGAATCAAGCCGGATTCTCCGTTAGATGCGTTCCAGGATCTCCACCGTTCGCTCGTTGCGCACGTCACCCGTATTCAGCGTCGAGCCCGGCTCAAACAATAGCACCTCCGCTTCCTCGTCGGCGACGGGCCGGTGCTCGACGCCGCGCGGCACGATCAAAAACTCTCCCGCGTCAAGCCAGATGTGGCGATCGCGCAGCTCCATTCGAAAGCGCCCTTTGATCACCAAGAACATCTCGTCTTCGGCGTCGTGCTTGTGCCAGACGAACGGACCCTGGAACTTGACGAGCTTGATCAATTGGCCGTTCAATTCACCCACGATCTTTGGCTTCCACTGGTCAGAGAAACGGCCGAATTTCTCTGCGAGATTTACTTTGTTCATTGGCATTCTCCGCGACAAACACTCGGTGCGTTAGAAGTCTCTTACAGCTCTCATAGGTTGTTCACTTTTTGTTAGCTCAAGGAAATTCTTTTTTGGAAATCTGTAACGATTTTTCTTGCCATCCGGTCTCCGCGTGATAAGCTTCGCAAATAATATCATAATCAATTCCTCATTCCGGATCTCTCTTGAGGGGTTCGCCTTTTCTGTTCCCTTGCGTAGTCGCCCCTTTCCTATCGGCATGAATCTGTCCTGGCGGGGCAGTGCGTGATCCGCTCATGCTCTTGGATCGCCGTCTGCGATCCGGATTAGCTCAGTCTGCGCCGTGACACCTTCAGCAGCGTCTTTCGAAGTACCAGTAGTGTCGCCGGAAAGGAGGAATCCGACGCGCATGAGCTGCACCTCGGTGGGACCATTGCACGTGAACCAATGTTAGCGGCACGATGAGGTCGTGCCTGACGGAAGCATGTAGGAAACGTGCTGAACGGGAGCGGCCTTGCTGCTCTCGAGGGTTCGCTGTGCGCGCCGCGCGGGATTTGCCAGCGCGCCGAATCAACCGTTGGTAGTTTGCCATTTCTAACTAACACCAATTGCATCAAGGAGCCTTAACATGGCGAAGATTCGCGGTGCGCGCTTACGTGCGCGCCTGTGGGCCGAACCACTCGAAGAACGGCTCGCACTGTCCCTCATTCTTCCTGACGAAATCAACATCCGCACCATCGATGGCGCCAACAACAACCTCACCGTCCTGAACCCTCGCACCCTTGAGTATGATCAGGGGGCAGCCGACACCCGGCAAATTCGCTTCGGCTACGGCGTGGAGTTCACCGAGAACGACCCCACGGACATCGGCAATGTCCTGGTCGGTCCGACTACGTCGCCGGCTCGGCCCAATGCCCGCACGCTCAGTAATGCCCTCTTTGCCCAGAGCGTCGACAAACTCAACGATCGGCATTTGACCGATTGGTCTTTCCAGTGGGGCCAGTGGGTCACCCACGACATGGACCTGACCTTCAACGGGGAAGAGTTTGACGTACTTCTCGATGCCAACTTTCTTCCCATCCCGGGTAGTTCTGGCGAATACAGCATAGCCATTGAGGACCCGCTCGACCCACTCGGCCCCAACCCGATTCCGTTCCACCGCTCGGCGGTGGACTTCACCTCAGCGCAAACCGAGACGGGGGGCCAGCGTCCGCCGCGGCGTCACCAGATCAACGCCATCACGTCGTACATCGACGCTTCCAATGTGTACGGCAGCGACGCGACGCGGGCGGCGGCTCTGCGCACGTTCGAGGGCGGCAAGCTGAGGACGAGTGCCAACGGTCAGCTGCTGCCGCTGAACGACGGGCCCAACCCGCTGCCAAACGCTGACGCGTTGGGCCTGGGCCCAGCGCTGTTCCTGGCCGGCGACTTCCGCGCCAACGAACAGCTCAACCTAACCGCCGTGCATACACTGTTCGTGCGCGAGCACAACCGGCTGGCCGACCGCATCCATGCCCTCTATCCGACCCTGACCGACGAGGAAATCTTCCAGGTCGCCCGGCGCATCGTCGGCGCTGAGCAGCAGGTCATCACCTACGAGGAATACTTGCCGTCGCTGTTCGGTTACGACCTGGCCGCCGATCCAGACGACGCGGTCTACAGCACGTCCGTCAACGCGTCGGTCACCAACTCGTTCGCTCATGCCGCGTTCCGCTTCGGCCACAGCCAGATCAATGACGCGACCCTGCTGGTCAACAACTTCAACCAATCGGTCGGCAGCTTGACCGTGGACGACGCGTTCTTCAACCCGGAATTCCTCAAGGAAGACCCATCGCGCGTGGGGCGGATGCTCAAGGGGCTGGCGTCCCAGCTTGGGCAAGAAGTCGATTTGATGCTAGTGAATGGAATCCGTAACAACTTGTTCGGCCCGGCCGGCTTTGGCGGTCTGGACCTGGGCGCCCTGGACGTCCAGCGCGGCCGCGATCACGGCCTGCCGGATTACAACAACCTGCGCGGCGCATACGGCGTAGGAGAGATAACCTCCTTCGCACAGATAACCTCTAACACGGACATTCAAGCCGCGTTGGCGGCGCAGTTTGGAAACGTCGATAACATCGATCCGTTCGTCGGCATGCTCGCCGAGGATCATCTGCCCGGCATGAGCGTCGGCCCAACGCTCTTTTCGATTGTCAACAACCAGTTCGCGCGGCTGCGTGACGGCGACCGCTTCTTCTACACCGATGACGCTTTCCTCAACTCGCCCGGCGTCAAGGCGGTCCTCGACATGGAAGACGTGACTCTGGCGAACATCATCCGCTGGAACACGCAAATCTTCAACATCCAGGACAACGTCTTCTTTGACCGGTCCGTAATTGTCATCGAGGCCCCGGACGAAGGCGCCAACCTGTCCGTGGTCGCGGGACTCGGCGTCGTTTCCGTCATCGACAATCGCACCAATCAGGTTCTCGCCCTTAATACGCTGGGCAACGTGTCCCAGATCATCCTGGTCGGTTCGGACACCGCGCCGGATTTCTTCAACCTGTTCATCGCGGGCTCGAACGGCGGGTTGGAGGACGGAATTGTCGCCTACGGCGGCAACGGGACCGGCGACATCTTGAATGTCTACGGTCGCGCGCTCCAGCACGACAGTTTCGATGTCGACAACCGCTCGTTCACGACCGGCACCGTCAACACCCTAGGCGTCGACATCACCGTCGGCGTCGGCGGCGCAACGGTCGACGTCAACGGAAACTCCATCGTGTCCAGCGGTTTCGAGAAGATCCGCATCGTCACGCTTGGAGGCGACGATTCGGTCACCTTCGACCCGAGCATCATTTCAGCGATCGTGGAAGTGGTCAACTGGCACAATCCGTTTGACGAGAACTAGTGCCAACTGTGACGTAGCGTTGCCATCGGGCGACGGCTGCTTGACAAACGAAGGAAGGGGACACTCCGGTGTCCTCTTCCTTTTGAGATTCGCGGTTTGGTTCCGTTGCCCAAAATCACTCAATTCATGTTGCATTGAATCCCTCCCTGACTATACTCCATTCGTTCTCACAATGCTTTAATCTGGCGTTGGGACTCCTACCTATGCGGCGGATTGGCTTTCTGCTCTTGAGCTTGGCAGTCGCGGTAGGATGCGGCGCGCAGAACAACGCGTCGCCCAATAAAAGGAACTTTTCGCGCTCGGAGTTCGAAAAGCTCGTCAATGGCAAGTCCTATGACGAAATTAGGACTACCCTGGGCGAGCCGTTATCAACGTACAGTCCGAATGCGGATGAAACGCATTGTCTTTATGCCGATGTTATTAAGGACCCGAGCACGACGATCACGGACGCGCGCATTGAATTCGTCAAAGAAAAAGCCGCGGCGGTGAGTTATCCGGCCCAGAACCAGCCGCGCTGAGTAGTGTTTTCCGTCGCGAGTGCCTAATCCGCCGGTACCGGACTCGCAATACGGCGCCGACGGCCAACTTTATCTAGCGTTTTTCGGGGAGGGTTGGTCATGTTGAAGTCACTTCGGCCGAATCTCGGCCGTGGCGGTGCGGGCGCGCGCTCGGCGTTCACCTTGATCGAGCTACTTGTCGTAATCGCAATTATCGCCATTCTTATTGGCCTTTTGCTGCCGGCGGTGCAAAAGGTCCGTGAGGCGGCCGCGCGCATACAGTGTGCAAACAACTTGAAACAGTTTTGCCTGGCATTGCACAACTATGCCGATGTCCGCAAGTCGTTTCCGTCGGCCTACGAGGCGCCCGGCTTTAATCCGGGTTGGGGTTGGAGTGCGGCGATTCTGCCTTTCGTGGAACAGAACAATCTGTATGGAGCCGCCGGCGTGCATAAGGTTCTCTTCGGCGGCGGCAAGAATCCCGCGCTACCGACCGTTCATAGTCAAACCAAGCTGCCGCTTTATCGCTGTCCTTCGGATACCGGCCCTGACCTTAATCCCATGCGCCTCAACCACGCCATGTCCAACTACCGCGCCGTCGCCGGCCCGATCACTTTTCCCTTATTCTTCGCCAATCAAGACATGGGCGGCGTCATGTACCAGAACAGCAAGATCAAATTCTCGGGCATTATCGACGGCACTTCGAACACGTTGGCTGTCGGCGAGTGCATGTTTGACGAAAAAACGGGTAAGCGCGCGGCCCTCTGGGCCGGCATGACCGGCCTGCGCGACGGCTCCGTGTGGATCAGCGACGTCATGTGGTGGGTGGACGAGGCCAGCGCCCGCATCAACGGCCCCGCGCCCCAAGCGTTCAGCAGCCGGCACTCGGGCGGCGCCTTCTTTGGCTTCTGCGACGGGTCAATCCGCTTCTTCCGCGAAGGCGGCGACGTTAACGTGGTGCGCTGGCTCGCCGGTCGCGCCGACGGCAAGATCGTCAATCTCGACTTCTAGAACGCACGTCTTTAGAATTCTATCGTGGCGTCTGATTCATCGGTTCGCGCTCGCGGCGCGCTGGCAACGGCAAGCACTTTGCGAACGCCAATCGTGGAGTAACTATGTCCTCTCCCGCGCCTGCCAATATCACCAGCGTCCTCAAAGAAACCCGTAAATTCGCGCCGCCCAAAGACTTCGCGGCCAAGGCGCACGTCCAGAGCCTTGCCGACTATGAAAAGCTCTGGCAGCGGGCTCACGACGATCCGGAGAAGTTCTGGGCCGAGCAAGCCGAGTCGCTCTCGTGGTTCAAGAAATGGGACAAGGTGCTCGACTGGAAGGAGCCGTTCGCTAAGTGGTTCGTGGGCGGCAAGATCAACGCGTGTTACAACTGTGTGGATCGGCACTTGTCCGGCCCGCGCAAGAACAAGGCGGCGATCGTTTGGGAAGGCGAGCCGGGTGATAGCCGAGTGCTCCGCTATCAGGATTTGCACCGAGAAGTCTGCAAGTTCGCCAATGTCTTGAAAGGCCTCGGCATCCAGGCAGGCGACCGGGTCACCATCTACATGCCGATGATCCCAGAGTTGGCCATCGCCATGCTGGCCTGCGCCCGCATTGGCGCGCCGCATTCGATCGTCTTCGGCGGCTTTTCGGCCGATGCCGTCGCCGACCGCAACAACGACGCCAAGGCGCGCCTCTTGATCACCGCGGACGGCGGCTGGCGGCGCGGCAAGGTCGTTCCCCTCAAGCAAAACGTCGATGCCGCCTTGGAAAAATCGCCGACTGTGGAAAAATGCGTTGTCTTCAATCGCTGCAACACGCAAGTGAACATGAAGCCGGGCCGCGATCTCTGGTGGCACGAGCTCATGTCCAATGCTTCCGCCATCTGCCCCGCCGAACCGTTCGACAGCGAGCACCCGCTCTACATCCTCTACACGTCCGGCTCGACCGGTAAACCCAAGGGCGTCTTGCACACCACCGCCGGCTATCTCCTTGGCACCGCCTACACGCATCGCCTGGTCTTTGACCTGAAGGAAGAGGACACTTTTTGGTGCACCGCGGACATCGGCTGGGTGACCGGCCACAGCTACATCATCTACGGCCCGCTCGCCAACGGCGCAACCACGCTCATGTACGAAGGCGCTCCCAACCATCCGCGCGAAGATCGCTTCTGGGACATCATCGAGAAGTACCGCGTCAACACGTTCTACACCGCCCCCACCGCCATCCGCGCTTTCGTCAAATGGGGCGACCAGTGGCCGAAGAAGCACGACCTTTCCAGCCTGCGCCTCTTGGGCACGGTCGGCGAGCCGATCAATCCGGAGGCGTGGATGTGGTACCACGAAACGATCGGCGGCGGCCGTTGCCCCATTGTCGACACCTGGTGGCAGACCGAAACGGGCATGATACTGATCTCGCCGCTGCCGGGCGCGATCCCGACCAAGCCCGGCTCGTGCACGCGGCCCCTGCCCGGCGTCGTTGCCGACATCGTTGATCGCCAAGGCAATTCCCTGCCCGCGAATCAGGGCGGCCTGCTCGTCATCAAGAAGCCCTGGCCTGCCATGCTCCGCACCATCTATGGCGACGACGAGCGCTTCAAGCAACAATACTGGTCACAGGTGCCGCATGTCTACTTCACCGCCGACGGCGCCCGCCGCGATGAAGACGGCTACTTCTGGATCATGGGCCGCGTGGATGACGTCATCAACGTCGCCGGCCATCGCCTTTCGACCATGGAAGTGGAAAGCGCACTCGTGCATCATCCCAAAGTCGCTGAAGCTGCGGTGGTCGGCAAACCGGACGAGATCAAGGGTGAAGGCATTGCTTGCTTCGTGACGCTTGTAGGCGGTGAGAAACCGACCGACGATTTGAAGAAAGAGTTGCAAGCGCACGTGGTCAAGGAAATCGGCGCGCTGGCCCGCCCCGACGAAGTCCGCTTCACCGATTCGCTGCCGAAGACACGCTCCGGCAAAATCATGCGCCGGCTCTTGCGCGACATCGCCAGCGGCCAGAAAACCACGGGCGACACGACGACGCTGGAGGATTACTCGGTGCTGGCGAAGTTGCGAGAGGAGGAGGAGTAGGCATGGTCGGCATCGCTGCCCAAGATTGTTCTCTAGATGGCTGGGATCTCGGGCCGAATAGAACTAAGATATAGTTGTAATTCGCACAAACTCCGCCATTGCGGCAGCCGACGAAGCCGTCAAGAATGGGATTACGAGTTGACGTCATTGGCGCTTACGGCGCAGAAGCAGCCTTGCAAAAGTTGAGAAGACTCACGTGGCTGCACGACATCGACCCCAGCGGCCGACGACTGAAATGGTTCAAGAAACGCCGAGACCATTTCCTGAAGCCAAGTGCACTTCGGCACCGCCGAAACATTACCATAGCTCGCAAGTAACTTGGCATGAATGGGTGCTATCCCTGGCTTGATGGCCTCGAGGGAAGATATGAAGAGCCGGACTTGCACTGGGCATGAAAACGCGGTCGTGAAGCGTGCCGACTAAGCCTTCACCTTTTCGACCGACTTGAAAACCGGCCCGAACTTCCGCAGGTATTTCACGTCCCCGGCCGCCGCCCGGCGCGCGATTTCATCGAGCAGGCGAACAGTCGCCGGTTCCAGACATGGCTCGGAGGGATCGTCCACGGGATAGACTACCTCGATGTCGACCTCGACGGCGTATTGGCCGCGTTGCACCCAGCGTTTCCGCTTTTCGCGTTTTTCTTTCATGTTTCACTCCGGAAAGTAGACGGAAACCAGCTTCGCTCGTTTGGTCTCGGAAAGCCAAGACCAAATAACTTCCACCTCACTGCCATCCTCGAGCAATTGTCGAACGTTCGAAGAGGATTTCGCTGTGAAGCTTGGTAACATCGCTTTGTTGCTAGCTTTTCCGGTGGGTACGTGGGTACGCTTCGCGCCGAAGACGTGCCCCGAGGTGTCGTCCTTTTCGTTTACCGCGTAGATTCTGCCGTCCGCGTTGCTCGCGTGCCTCGGCAACTCATGCACAACAGGGCGTGCCCGGCGCAGGCCTTCGACGCCGTAGTAGGTGAAGGTCACCCTCACCCTCGAACGCCGGCCTCGACGACACGCGCCCGGCCTGCCTAGTGATTCAGCATGAATTCCGGGCTGTTGAGGAGTGCCCAATACACGTCCGATAGCGCTCGCCGCGGGTCGGCGACCGCGCCGCCGGCGTCGACAAAGAGCACCAACCGATTGCGTTCCTCGGCGCGGGGCAATCTCCCAAGGACCCATAAATACAGCGAATCGACTTTCATCGCGGTCGACGTTTTCTGGTTGACGAGCGTGTTGAAGTCTGGGTTGTTTTCCGTCTTCACGCGTTCGGCCAGGAATTTGCCGTTCATGAGGAATAGGGCCTGGAGGATCGAGGTCTGCGATTCGTGGCGGCGGTCTTGAGTGGTGAACTTGGTCAAAAACTGGGCGCGCGGCGATTGCGGCGGCCCGAACTGCTGGAAGCCCATGTTTGGATTCTGCGACGGCTGCGAATAGGCGGTCGCCTCGGCCACGCTGTCGAAAAGTTGCTCGGGCGTCAAGCCGCGGACGGGCATGCGCGTGAAGAAGGAATAATCGTCTTTGGTGGCGTTCGGGTCGCCGTGCGACGCGCGCTGATAGGCCTGCGTATGGACAATCGCGCGCACCAGGAACTTGAGATCGAACTTCTCGTCGGCGAAGACGCGCGCCATCATTTCCAGAAGTTCAGGATGCGTGACCGGACTGTCGTCACTTGGTTCTAGAATCGGCTCCAAAAGACTCACGCCGAAGAAATAGGACCAGAGGTGGTCCACGGTGGCTTTGGCGAAATAGACGTTTTCCACCGAGGTGAGCCAGTCGGCCAGCACCGTTCGCGGCGACACATTCGGCTTCCAGTTGGGCTCTTCGCCTGTAAGGAATTTTGCTTTCACGATGTCGTTGGTGCCGGGGATCTTGATTTCCCTGCGATTGGGATCGACGGCCTTAGCGGCCTGAAGTCCGGGACGGCGCACCGGCTGTTCCGAGCCGGCAAAGAATGCGGCCGTTTCCCAGAACTGCTCGCGTGTCCATTTAGCGAATGGATGCGCATGACACTGGGCGCATTCGAGTTTGACGCCCAAGAAAATGCGCGTCGTCGAGGCAGCGAGGTTTTCGGCTTTGTTCTCATTAACCAAATAGAAGGCTTGCGGGTTGCTCTGCGGCCCACCGCCAAAAGCCATCTGCGGGTTGCCGGCGCCGAAGGTCAGCAACTCATGCACGATACGATTGTAGCCGTCGTTTTTTTGGAGCTTGTCGCGCAGCCAAATCTCGAAGCCGGGGGCGGCAAAGGCGAATTGCTGATTGTTGTTGGCGCCCAGAATCTGGAAGCGCCAGAACGCCGCGAAATTGCGGGCATACATTTCGCCGCCCAGCATCCGCTCGACCCAGTGCCAGCGCTTGTCGGGATCAGTGTCGTCCAGGAAGTCGCGTCCGTCCGTGAGATTGGGGATCTTGCCCGTGATGTCGAGGCTCAGGCGGCGGAAATAGACACCGTCTTCGGCTTTGGATGCCGGCTTCAGTCCGGCGTCCTTCCATTTGGCTTCGATCTGCTCATCGATTCTCTTGCTGAGCGCTAGCACGCGCTGTTTGTAGTCGTCTTGTGCCTTACTGGTGGCACAAAATGACAACAGCATCGTCGCACTGAGAAGCCACACGGGGAAACGACGTTTGCACATGGAACAGACCCCCGGAAACTGGGCCAAACTGGTGTCCTATTAGAGACGAATCACTGAATCTTTTTCAACGCAGCGGCTGCCGCATCTCGCACTGAGGCACGTGGATCGTCCTGGGCCATCTTGGTCAGGACCGGTGCGGCATCAGCGGCCTGCATTTCGCCTAGTTCCTGGATGGCTGCCAGCCGGTTCTCCACGTTCACATCCTTTTGGGCCGCTTCGAGCAAGAGGGTTACGGCGGCAGCGCCGACGTCTTTGCCCAATCGTCCCGCCAATCGTATGACCTGATGCCGCACACCGATGTCGGCATCCATGTAGGCGTCTTGGATCGCCGGCCAAGCTTCTTTCGCCTTTTCGCCCAGCTGTGCCAGGGCCACTGCCGCCGCACGGCGCAGGTCAACATCCTTCTCTTTCAATCCTTCCGATATAACACGCACCGCCGACGCGGCTTTTTCGCCCAGCCGGCCAAGACTTTCAAGCGCTGCCTGCTTGATCGGCAGAGCGACGTCTTTTTCCTCATAAATCGCCAAGAGCAGGGGGACGGCCTCCGCGCCGCCGAGCTTGCCCAGAATCTGAATGCAATGGACGCGCGGGAAACGGTCCGCTTTTGCGTCCTGAGCCACCGCGCTAATCTGCTCCAAAGCGACCTGGGCGTGTTCGCCGAGGATTTTGAGTGTACTTGCGGCGGCGGCGCGCGTGCCGGCATGCGGATCCTTGAGCGCGCCGGCCAGCGTCATTACTTGCGTTTTCGCCTGCTCGGCAAGCTTACCCAGGGAATGGGCCGCGGCCTCGCGCACCACGTCAGCCTTGTCGCTCTTGAGTGCGACCGCCAGCGACTCGGCGCCGCCTTTGGCGTCCGCTCCCATGCGCCCGATGGTCAGCGCCGCCTCGCGTCGCACTTCCGCATCGGCATCTTTTTCCAAGGCGTCGAACAGCCCCTCAAGCACGCCCCGGCTACGCGGTCCCATCACTTCCAGCGCTATGATGGCCGCTCGCCGGAACTTCACTTCTTTGTGCTCTTTCAGAATCGCCAACCATTCCGTTCGCTTCTTGCCCAGGACTTCTTCGTCCTGCGCGAAAGTGAATCCGGACGATCCAAGCAAGAGGCCGAAAGCACACACAATAAAGACGCCGCGCGACATGCGTTATTCCAAACAGTCCATCGGTTTCCGCCACTCTGCGCATCATAAAGCGAAGGCGCAAGTCTGGTCAATCACCAAAAGTGCAAATCTTGGGTAGCCAGGTTGGGGGAATATCCTTGTTTGCCCAAAACGATTGAAGTTCCAAGGCGAGCGAGTACGTTCGTCTTGAGCGAATTCCAGCGCGTAAGAGCGGCCACTAGCCCTTGAGCTTTCCACGGCTCGCCGCTACCTTAAATCCTGGATAACTTTGCGTTGCACCCTGTGAGCCCGGAGCCGCTGATTGGCTCGGGCGTTTTTTTTGACGGGAAGCGTACACATGGCCTGCACCTGCGTGGTTGGCTTACAATGGGGGGACGAGGCCAAAGGAAAAATCGTCGATCTTTTATCGACCGAACATCAATTCGTCGTCCGCTACAACGGCGGTCCCAACGCCGGGCACACCGTCGTGAAAAACGGCAAAACGTACAAGCTTTCGCTTCTGCCCACCGGCGTTCTCAATCCAAATCTACGCGCGGTGATCGGTAATGGCCTGGTCATCAATCCCGTACGGTTCTTGGAAGAAGTCAACACGCTGCGAACCGCCGGTGTCTACATTGGCGACAACCTAGTTCTTTCCGACCACGCACACCTGATCTTCCCCTATCACGTGGAGGAAGAACGGCTGGTCGAACTAGCGAGCGAAGGGGCCATTGGCACTACCGGCCGCGGCATCGGCCCTTGCTACCAGGACAAGGTTGGCCGTTCCAACGGGATCCGCGTCGGCGAACTCCTTTACCCGGACCATTTCCGCCATCGTTTGCAGGCCGTGGTCGCGCGGAAAAATCTCATGCTCCACGCGCTGTCCGCCGACGCGAAGCAGTTCGACGCCAACCAGCTGTGTGACGAGTATCTGGGCTACGCGCAACAGCTGCGGCCGCACATCGCCGACACGACCATCCTTCTCCATCGCGCATTGGACGAGGGCAGGGGCATTCTGTTCGAGGCGGCGCAGGGCAGCCTGCTCGACATCGATCATGGCACCTATCCGTTTGTGACCAGCTCCAATAGCTCGACCACAGGCATCTGGTCCGGTTCTGGTGTCCCCGCGCGCAGGTTGACGCGCGTCATCGGCGTGGTCAAGGCCTACACGACTCGCGTCGGCAAAGGGCCGTTTCCAACTGAGTTGGACGATGGTCCCAGCGGCCTGGGTGAACGCATCCGTCAAAAAGGCCGCGAGTTCGGCACGGTAACGGGACGGCCGCGTCGTTGTGGCTGGTTTGACGCTGTTGCCGTTCGCCATAGCGCGCGCCTGGGAGGAGTCGATGAACTGGCGCTCATGCTGCTCGACGTGTTAAGCGTCGTGGACGAAGTCAAGATTTGCACGGGCTACGAGCTGGAGGGAAAACGCATCGATTATTTCCCCGGCGACAGCTTCCTCTTGGAAAAATGCAAACCGACTTACGAAACGATGTCGGGCTGGAAAAACGAGGACCTGACCAAAGCGCGAAAGCTCGCCGAGCTGCCGGCGGCGGCGCGAAAGTACATCGACCGGCTCAGCGCGATTCTCGGCCTGCCTGTCACCATCGTTTCGGTGGGCCCGGACCGCGAACAGACCATAATGAGGTAAAGTAGTAGGCACGCTCCGTGTGTCGTCTGCCGTGCCCTGACCGAACGGCATACGGAGTGTGCCTGCTACGTAGTGAAGGTGCCACACTTGCCCGTCATCGCCTTGAAGCCTGACACGCTGGAACGGTTGGCCGCCGCCGGCCTGGATCCGGACCGGCTGCCGCGACATATCGCCATCATCATGGACGGCAACGGCCGCTGGGCGCAACAGCGGGGATTGCCCCGCATCGAAGGACATCGCCGCGGTGTGCAGTCGGTGCGGTCGACGATCGAAGAATGTTGCCGCTTGGGCATTGAACAACTCACTCTCTACTGTTTGAGCACCGAGAACTGGAAACGACCCCAACAGGAACTCGATTTCCTGATGGATCTCTTGCACATGTATCTCATTGCCGAGCGCGAAGAGATCATGGAGCAAAACATCCGCTTCACAACCATCGGCCGGCGCGAGGGATTGCCGGACCAGGTGCTCCGGGAGATCGACGAGAACATGCGGCTCAGCTCGAAGAACTCCGGCATGACCTTGGCATTGGCGATCAATTACAGCGGCCGCGCCGAGCTGGCCGACGCGGCCAAGAGCATTGCCGAAGCGGTGCGGACCGGCAAATTGGCGCCGGAGGATATCGACGAAACGACGCTCGCGGATGCGCTCTATACCGCCGGCATGGCCGATCCGGATCTGCTCATTCGCACTGCCGGCGAAATGCGCGTCAGCAACTTCTTGCTTTGGCAGATTTCCTACGCCGAGCTGTGGGTGACTGAGAAATGTTGGCCGGACTTCGACCCAGCTACTCTGCACGAGGCGCTGCGCGACTACGCCCGCCGCGAGCGCCGTTTTGGAGGATTGAATCTTGCCTGATTTATCGCTTCGCGCTCGTAGCTTGCCGCGCTAAGGCATGCAGCAAGCGCGAATCGATGAATCGTGTCTGGAAATCTATGCTCATAACTCGCCTGATCACCGGCGCCGCCCTCATCGCCCTCACCGCGGGCATGCTGCTCTTCGATAAGCCGCCCTGGTATCCGTTTCTGGCTGCCTTTGTCTTCGTCTTGTCGATGCTGGCTTGCCGCGAACTGGTTTCGCTGCTGGGACCCTACCGGCAGCCGCAAGTGTTTCTGTGTTATCTGGGCGTCCTGTGGATGGGCGCCAGCAATTGGCTTGCGCATCAAAAGGTGTTCCTCGAGATTCAGTTTCAGCCGTGGCAGTTCATTCTTTTTTGCTACGTGCTGGTTGTCCTGGCCGCGTTTCTTCAAGAAATGACCACGTATGAACAATCGGGGCGTTCCCTTGAGCGTATCGCCTTGACGCAGTGGATCGTCGCCTATCTGGGACTATTGCCTTGTTTCTTGGCGCAATTGCGCTGGTTTTACGCGTCGGAATCCGCCTTCGAGGTGTATTTCTCTCTGGAACGGAGCACGGCGGCGCTGGCCCTGCTCATCTTCACCGCGAAGGGCTGCGATATCGGCGCCTACACCATCGGAAGGTTGATTGGAAGATTCAAAATGACGCCGGTCCTAAGTCCGAAGAAAACTTGGGAAGGGGCAGTGGGCGGTCTCGTTCTGGCTTGCGCGATCGCGGTTGTCCTCGATCGCTGGGTGTCAGTGGATGTCGCGCCCTTGAAGCAGAGCTGGCTCTACGAAATCGGCTTCGGCCTCGCGATCGGCATCTCCAGCATGTTCGGCGACCTGGCCGAATCGCTGATCAAGCGCGATTGCGAGCAAAAGGACGCCTCGCACGTGGTGCCCGGATTCGGCGGAGTGCTGGATGTCATTGATTCGCTCCTGTTCGCCGCTCCCGTGGCCTACGTCTTTTTCATGATCGTGGAATGGCGCGCGAGTATGCCGACTGCGCCGTAGCGGTGGCGCATGCCAACGCATGCCATCTGATGTGCAGTAGAGAAACGATTGAGTTTTGCGATGATGAACGGCGAAACCACTGTGACTCTGACTCTGGAAGATCGCGACGAAGCGTTGCTGCTGTTCGGCAGCCGGGACCAATTCCTGCGCCAAATCCGCGACGCCCTAGGAGTGCGCATCATCGCCCGCGGCGACGTCGTCCATATCGAAGGCGGCGAAACTCAGGTCGATCAGGCGGATCGCGTGTTCGGGCAGCTACGGCAAATGCTGAAAAAACAGGGAAGCCTGACGGGGGAAAACGTCCGTACGGTGCTTGCCGTCGTTCAGCAAAACGAAGATCGACAAGCAGCGCCGAACCTGGCGGTGGCCGGCGTCGGCCGCAGCGTGCGCCCGCGCACCGACGGCCAAGGTCGCTATGTCCACGCGATGCAAAAGAACGAGTTGGTTTTCGTCATCGGTCCTGCCGGTACAGGCAAAACCTATCTTGCAGTCGGCATGGCCGTCAACTTGCTGCGCCAAGGAGTGGTCAAGAAGATCTGCTTAGTGCGTCCGGCAGTTGAAGCCGGCGAACGGCTCGGATTCCTGCCCGGCGACATCGTGGCCAAGATCAATCCTTATCTTCGGCCTTTGTTCGATTCACTCAACGACATGATGGAGCCGGAGCAACTCAAGCGCTATATGGAGAACGACATCATTGAGATTTGTCCTTTGGCGTACATGCGCGGCCGCACGCTGAATAACTCGGTCATCATTCTTGACGAGGGTCAAAACACCACGATTCCCCAAATGAAGATGTTTCTGACGCGCATGGGCAACGGATCGAAGATCATCGTCACCGGCGATGTGACTCAGGTCGATTTGCCGCGCCAGACTCGCAGCGGCCTGGTGGACGCCGCCCACCGCTTGCGCGAAGTGGACGGCATCGGCATCATTTATCTCAGCGAAGAAGACATCGTGCGGCACCCGCTCGTGCAGAAGATTGTCCAGGCGTATGAGGATGACAAGCCCCGCAGGAGGAAAAGCGATGGGTAGGCTGGGCCAATGGAATGGCCGACGGCGATCGACGCGACTGGATGAGCCGCTCTTGCAACTGTTGGCGCAGCCCGCGGCCTTGTTGCGCCTGGGCATCGCGTGGTTGACCACACTGGTCGCGACCGTGCTCGCCATCGCGTGGGGGCCGCCCTTTGCGTATCGGCTGGGTGAAGTCCTCCCGCACGACGCGCGTGCCCGGCTCGATTTCGAGATCGTCAATCAGGTCGAGCTGGACAATTCTCTCGACGTACAGAAAAGCGATCCTGACCGGCAGCCGTCCACGGAGCGCCGCATCGTGGAAAAGTACACGCGCGGCATGGTGTTGGCCCCCATGGGCCAGCCGATTCAGGATCGTCATCTGGAAGTGCTGGAAGAAGAACACCGGGCTTACCTGGCCAGCCTCGGTCCGTCGTCCCAGTGGAGCCGGGGCATCGCGTTTTTCTTGATTTTCTCGTTGCTTACCACGCTGGTCGTGCTCTACGTCATCCGTTTTCAGCCGAGTTTGGCTGAAAGTCTGCCGCGCATCGGCGGCGTCTGCGTGCTTGTGCTCGTCACGATGGCGCTCAGTTTACTCCTGAGCCAGCCACCCTGGCACGCTGTCTTTTTGCCGATGACCGCGACCGCGATGGTCCTCACGCTCGCCTACAATCCGCAATTCGCGCTCCTCATGTCGTTCAGTCTTTCCTTCGGCATGGCGATCGTCTTGGGCTTTCATGTCGAGCAACTGCTGGTGCAGATGGGCGGATTAGCGGCGGCGGTCCTGCTATTGCGCCACGTCCGCACGCGCACGCAACTCGTGCGCGTCGCGGTTTGCGCCGGTTCAGCCTTTGCTGCCATGACGGTCGCCACCGGGCTCTTGACCGGCCAGACCTGGCAATTAATTGCTTCGGACACCGTGCGGCATTTTGTCTGCGGCGCCTCGGCTGGTTTCTTGCTCACCGGCCTCTTGCCCCTGATCGAGCGCTGTTTCAATATCATCACCGACATCAGTCTGCTGGAATTGGCCGACGGCGCCCATCCGCTCTTGCAAGAATTGGTCAAACGCGCGCCGGGGACTTATACGCACAGCATCACGGTGGCTACGCTTGCCGAAGCCGCCGCGGAATCCATCGGCGCCAATCCGCTGCTCGTGCGCGTCGGCAGTTACTTTCACGACGTCGGCAAGATGCTCAAGCCGCAGTACTTCATCGAAAACCAGGCCGGCGAAAACCGGCACGACGAGCTCGAGCCCGCCCTCAGCACCTTGGTCATCATCGGCCATGTGAAGGACGGCATCGCCCTGGCCCATGAATACAACTTGCCGCGCCCGGTCATCGACTTCATTGCCCAGCATCACGGCACGACACTGGTCGAGTATTTTTACCGCGAGGCGATGCGGATTCAGGAATCCACCGGCAACGGTTCCGCCGATCTGGAAGCGTGTTTCCGTTATCCGGGCCCGAAACCGCAGAGTCGCGAGATCGGCGTCCTCATGCTGGCCGACGCCGTCGAAAGCACGAGCCGCAGCCAAACGACGCCGACGCCGGGGAGTTTGACGAAGCTGGTGCACGACTTATTGATGAAGCGTTTGCTGGACGGCCAATTCGAAGAATGCGGCCTGACGCTGACGGAGCTGCACCTGATCGAAGAAAGTCTGAGCAAGTCTCTGATAGCGCTGTTTCACGCGCGCATCAAGTATCCGGAGGAAGAAGAGACAACCGCCGCTTGATCCTTTTGGAGTGCGGCGCTCTTCCGCCGCTTTGTTTTTTCTTTTTTGGAGTGCGGCGATATGACGCCGCTTTTTTGGCCCTCAAGGTCTGCAATTCGGCCGACTTGCAAAACAAAAACAGAAAACAAAGCGGCGGAATAACGCCGCACTCCAAAAAAGAAAGTGCGGCGCCATTCCGCCGCTTTTGTTTTTCTATTTTGGAGTGCGGCGCTCTTCCGCCGCTTTTGTTTCTTCCTTTGACAAGGACACTGTTCGGGATGAGTTTACTTAATGGGATCAAACGGAAAAGAAAAAAAGGGAAAAGCCAAAAGAAAAAACAAAAGCGGCGGAAAAGCGCCGCACTCCAAATGGAAAAGCGCCGTACTTCAAAAGTGTTTACTTTTCGTCCAACACCAGCTTCAGATCCTCCAGCACCCATGGCAGCCGAAAAAAGTCGAGGTTGTAGATCTCGCGAATCCTGCCTTTGGGGTCGACCAGAAACACACGCGACGGGTGGTCAAGCTGTCCGTTCGGCGCGGGCTTGGCCCACATGCCCCAATCGGCGTGTACCTTGTGCGTATCGGCCGGTTTCCCCGTAAGAAACGTCCAGTGCGGCGATTCGATGTCATAAAGCCGGCGATAACCGCGCAGCATTTCGGGCGTGTCGCGAACCGGGTCTAGGCTGATGGACAGAAAATGGACTTTGTTGCGCAGATCGGGCAGCTTCTCCAGCTCTTGATGGACGCGGGCGAGGCGATGCGTGGTCGCGGGGCACGTGCCGCTGCAAGTCGTGAAAATGAAGCTGACCAGGAGCGCCTTGTCGCGGTAGTCCGAGAGCTGGATGGGTTTTTCGTCTTGGTTCAAGAGCTGGACATCGGGCGCTGGCCGGATTACGGCTAGACGGGAGGGCGGTTCCATACCGCCAAGGCACACGGCGATGGAAAGAAGTATGGGATGCATCGTATGGATTAAGTGAGCGCGAAACGATAAATCAAGTATCGGCTAATTCAACAACAAATCGTGTCCGCGCGCAGGGCCTGTCTTGAACTTGGTCATGTCAATCACAAAGTCTTCGTCAAGCTTGAGTCCTTCCGGCGTAATCATGGCCCGCTTGAGCCAGAAGTCGTCCGAGCGGTCCATCGTCGATAGCAGCGAATTCGTGATGTACATGCGCTTGCCGTCGCTGGTGACGTGCATCATGTTGGGCTGCACGCCGGGCTTCAGGGTGCTGGTCAACTTGGGTTTATTGAGATCGCTCACGTCCCATTGCTGAACTTCGTCAGAAAAAAAACAACTGACGAAGAGGTAGCGGTCGTCCGGCGATTGCCTCAGGTCGACCGGCAGCTTGCCGGTGTCGCACAGCTTGCGCGTCGTGTAGGCGCCGTCGGCCTGCCCTTCCCACACCCAGAGCGAATGGTCCAATGCGCAATTGGTGAAACCGGCGTTGCGGCCTTCCTTCAGCGACCAGCGACATTCGAGCGGCGCCAGGCCGGCTTTCAGCGTCTGCAATGGCTTGCGCTCGCGGAAGTCCCAAATGACGAGTTCGCTGCCGAATGCCTTGAAATCAAACTTGGCGATCGGGTTCTTGTAATTGTTGTAATACGTGAAGCTCGATGTCACCATGCGGTTGAGGTCGGGGCGGATGGCGACGTCGTAGCCGTAGGGCGCATCTTTGGGATTCGACAGCTTGCGGATGAATTTGCCGTCGTTGGTGAATTCGGCAAGGCCCGCGGGCAGACCGCCTTTGTCGCTACTAAGGAACGAGATGAGCATCCGGCCCGGCAAGGCGTAGGGCGTGTGCGGCGAGCCCAGCCCCGCCGGTCCGCCGGCGTTTTCCAGCGTCTTAACCAGCTTCGGCTTGGCCGGATCGCTGGCGACGTCGATCAAAAAGATGCGGTTGGAAAACAGCGTCAAACCGAAAATGTGCGAGCGGTCGTCGGTGAAACCGAAGTGGTGCGTCTCGTTGCCGGACGTGCCGAGATCGAGTTGGTGAATGACTTTCTTGTACGTGGGCGAATCCTTTTGCACGTCGATGACCGCGAGGAAGTCGTTGTCCTTGGCGTCGGCGTCCACGCAATAAACGTAGACGTATTTTTCCGGCCGGTCGAGGCGTTTGACGAAAGGGGAGAGGCAAGTCTCGGCGAGAGCCGGCATTGCCAACAAGGCAAAAGCAAGCAGTGATACTAGGCGACGGCAGTGCGACATGATTGACCTCCGTTGGACCCGCGGGGCGAATTCGCGTGCCGCGGCGTGAATACACCCAATATCGTTAGATTTGTGCCGGCGGCAAGGGGGTCGCGCCTGGAGGGGGCGTGCCTTTGCCGGAGCGAACGTACTCGGCCCGCTTTTGCGCGTATTCGTCCGGCGTGAGTTGATCCAATTCGGTTGCGACGCCGTCCCTTTGTTCTTCGAAAATCTGTTTCAAGAAGGGAATACACCAGCCGCAGCCGGTGCCCGCGCCGCCGCACTGTGAAAGTTGGCTGGCCACTTTTGGCTGGCTCTGCCGAGCGAAGTTGACCAGTTTGCGCCGCGATACGTGAAAGCAGTAGCAGACTTTGGCGTCCAGGTCCATGAGTTAATTTCCGGCCCCATTCGGTGAAGAACTCGTTGTCTCTTCAGGGAGTTCTTCATCGAACAGACTTGAAACGGGCAAGGAAAAACCGGGCAGTAGCGTCGCCTCGTCCAAAACGTCGCCGCGCTTTAAGACCCGAATACTGGTGGGTGAATCGTAAACAAGCACCTGCTCGACGCTGGTATAGATCACCCAAACGCGCTGAACCCCGTAACGAAAGTAATCCTGGATTTTCTCCATAACTTCGTCCGCGGTATTCCAAGGACTGATGACCTCGGCGGCCAAGTCAGGAACCGTTTTCCAAGCCGCGGTCTTGGGAATCCGCTGGCCCTTAGGCCACCTTGCGTAGGATACAAACGCGAGATCAGGCCTGCGTTGTAGATCTTTGACTGCGTCCAAGAGAAACAACACTTCAACGACGACGGAACCCAAGTCGCGTCTGCGTGCGAAAGTCCCCAAAATAGTGCACAAGAACGAAGCCAAACCCGATTCGAACGCACCCATGGGCGGCAGCTCCCGCCGTACTCCGTTGACCACTTCGTAGTGGTCCGCATCGTAGTGTATGGTGTCGCTTGTTTGACCGATAGCCATCTTCTTGCCCTCAGCGATTGCAACTTTACGGCATTATACTCTCTTCAGCTTTTGGAAGCACGAATGAACGATTGCAATTCATTAGTGCGACCTGGAAAATAATCGCTATGTTCGATGTGATTTCTCCGCCCCTTTTGACCGCAGACCTTCCCGGCATCGGCGGCCGCATCAAGTCCGTTCCCGAAGACTTCGAGGTCGAAGAGATTCCCGCCTACGAGCCGTCCGGCAACGGCGACTTCCTTTATCTTTGGTTGGAAAAGCGCGACCTGGGCGCGGAGTACTTCACTCGCCAAATTGCGCGACGGCTGAATCTACCGAATGGAGAGGTCGGCACGGCGGGCTTGAAAGATCGCCGCGCAGTGACGCGGCAATGGGTTTCCGTTCCGGCCGGTGCCGAAGCCCAACTCGGTCAACTCGAAGGCGACGGCATCCGCGTACTCAAAACCAGCCGTCATTCCAACAAGTTGCGGCCGGGCCATCTTCACGGCAACCGTTTTCGCATACTCGTTCGCGACATCGATCCGGCCGCCGATGCAACTCTAGCGGCTTACCTGGAAAGGCTGCGCGCCCAGGGTTTTCCGAACTATTATGGACCGCAGCGCTTCGGCAAGAACCAGGAGACCCTGCAGTTAGGCATGTCCCTCTTGGGCGCCGCTCCCATGAAGCGCGTGAGCCCATTCCTTAAGAAGTTAGCGCTGTCCGCCGTCCAATCCGCCTTGTTCAACCAGTATCTTGGTGAGCGCCTGCGTGACGGCTTGCTTTTCACCGTCCTCCACGGCGACGTAATGGCGAAGATCCCGTTTGGCGGAATGTTCGTTGCCGAAGATGTGGCCGCCGAGCAGCGCCGCTTCGATGCGAAGGAGATTGTGCACGCCGGGCCCATCTTTGGCCGCAAGACCTTTCCCGCACGACACGACGCCGCCGAACGCGAGCAGGCTACGCTTGCGAGATTTGGCTTATCATCACAATCGTTCAGCGGCTTCGGCAAACTGCTGCAAGGGACGCGCCGCCACAATCTGGTCTATGTGCCGGACCTCGAAGCCGAGAAGACCTCGGAAGGAGTGCGGCTGTCGTTTACGCTGCCCGCGGGAAGCTACGCGACTGTCTTGCTGCGTGAGATAATGAAGGTAGACGACATTGGCGACGAGGAAAGCCCGTAGATCATGATTTGCCCAATGTGCTATGGCAAACGGATGGTGCAAATCCGCGGCGTCTGGATGCCCTGTCCGGAGTGCGCGGGTCTGGGCGACCTGCATTGCTGCGACGGCCTGCAAGCTCAGCCGGGCGACGACCAAGCACAAGAAGAAAAGCACGACGTCATCGAGAAAAACGACGTTGAACCTTCCTGAGCTTTGCCATATTCCATTTCTTCATGGCCAAATCGAAAAAACGCCGCAAAAGCCCGGAAATCCCCCTGGTCGGCGACGTGGACCGCTGGGAAGAAGACGTGCTCAAGACACTGCTCGATCTGCCCGAGGGCGGCGAGTGCGTTTTTTACATCGACTCTTCGGGAGGCAGCGTGTATGGCGCTTTGGCTATCGCCACCCTGTTGCGCCATCGAAAGCTGAACGCCACAGCGATCGTCTTGGGCGAATGCTCATCGGCGTGCATCATGATCTTCGCAGCTTGTAAGAAGCGATTGGTCACGCGTCACAGCACATTTTTGTTTCACCGCATGCGCTGGCAAAGCGACAAACGCGTCGGCTCCGGTGAGGCCGCGCTCTGGGCGCGCCACTTCGAAGACATGGAAAAAGAAATGGACGCCATGCAAGAGCGGCTCTTTGGCGCCGGCATCGACGAGGTGCGACAGTGGATCGCCGCGGGGCAGTATGTGACCGGTGCGCAGATTGTCGCGGCGGGCCTGGCGGAGTTGATCGAGATT
>JAKEFD010000115.1 GCA_022616245.1 Gemmataceae bacterium | reverse complement strand
TGAGCCAATCCGCAAAAATCTACCATATTTTTTAGCTTTCACTAGTTTTCCCATTCTTCCGAGTAAAGGAGTTTTACGCATTCTCCGATAGAGAAGGACAGCGCCCATTCTTTCTTACTGAGGTGAGCATGGATTGCTCCCGACGCGATGTGCTGAAAATCGTATCCGCGCACTGTCTTTCTTCGTGGGCGACCGCGCCGGCTCTGGCCGCACAAGGTCTCTTGGGCCGCCGCCCCGGCTGGGTGACCGGCAAAATGTCCGGCGCCGAAGCGCTCGTCGAGACGTTGATTCAAGAAGGGACCGAGTGCGTCTTCGGCATTCCCGGCGCGCAGCAGAATGAGCTGTGGGACGCCATGAAGGCCAAGCGCTTGCCTTATCTCTTGGTCACGCACGAATTCTCCGCGGCGACCATGGCCGATGGCTGCGCCCGCAGCACCGGCAAACCGGGCGTCTTGTGCATCGTGCCTGGCCCGGGACTTACCAATTCACTCTCCGGCATCGGCGAAGCATTGCTCGACAGCGTCCCTCTCGTGTGCGTGGTCGGCGACGTCGCCAACGGACGCAGGAATCACGCCTTTCAAGTGCACTCGTTGGATCAGGCCGCCTTGCTGCGCACGGTAACGAAACAGGTCTTCGCCGCGCAAAATGTCGGCGAGATTCCGCAAGCGGTGCGGAGCGCTTTTCGACTGGCGCGCGCCGGCGAGCCCGGCCCAGTCGGCGTGGTGGTGCCGTATAACTTGCTCATCGATGCGCAAAGGTTCAACTCCGGGCCGCTTGAAGCCGCGCCGCTGCCGTTTGATCCACAGGCCAGCGACCGCGCGCTGCGCCTGCTCGCCGAGCGCCGTTGCCGCGTGGGCATCTATGCCGGCTTGGGCTGCATGGATTACTCCGGATCATTAGTGCGGGCCGCGGAGATTCTGCAAGCGCCGGTCGCGACCAGCATGGCCGGCAAAGGGGCCATGCCGGAAAACCATCCGCTCGGGGTCGGCTGGGGCTATGGACCGCAAGGGACGCGCACTGCGGAATCCACCTTTCGCGAGGTGGACCTGGTGCTCGCGCTCGGCGTGAAGTACAGCGAAGTCTCGACCGGCTTCTACTCGCTGCCGCGGCATCGTCAACTGGTGCATGTCGACATCAACGCGGACAACATTGGCCGAATCATGGCGACCACGGTGGGCGTGCACTCCGACGTGGGCGTTTTTCTCGGCCAGCTTCTGGACGACACGCCGCGCTTTTGCCGGGCCGACGACCGCGGACTGCACGATCGCATCCGCGCCCGCAAGCGCGACGAGGCCCGCGCGAATTCGTCTGTCGCCATCGACGGCTGCGTCGATCCTTTGGCGTTTCTCTTGGCGCTCAGGCGGGCAACCGCGCCGGATTCCCTTGCCTTCGTCGACGTAACCCTTTCCCAGTACTGGGCTGCGGAAACGTTTTTTGTGAACCAGCCGCGGACCTTCTTCAACCCGACCAACAATCAAGGCATGGGCTGGTCTGTCCCGGCAGCGCTCGGCGCTCAGCGAGTCTATCCTGGCCGCCAGGTTGTCACCGTTACCGGCGATGGCTGCTTTCTCCTGTCGATGGCGGAAATCTCCACCGCCGCGCGCGAATGCCTGCCGGTCAAGTTCTTCGTGCTCGACGATCAGGCCTACCAGTACATGCAACAATTGCAGCGGCCGGCCTATTTACGCACCACCGCTACCATCCTCGCCCGGCTTGGGTATCAGGACTTGGCGCGCGGCTTCGGCGTCGCGTATCAAGAGATCACGCACAACGGCCAACTCGACGAACGGTTGCAGGGCATTCTGGAGCACGACGGACCCGTGCTGACGCGCGTCGCCGTCGATTATCGACGCCGCCCGGTGCGCTGGCTGAACGCCGCCAAGAGCCGTTACATGCAGACGCTGACGCCGGAGCAGAAGGTGCGCTTCTTGGCCCGGATCGGGTCGCGGGCACTGGATATGCGGCCTTTCAACGATTGAAACTGTCCCCTATACTGCTCATAGTCTTCCTAAGTGACTCACGAGTTCGGCGCTATGAAAGCTCGCACCATTGGAAAACACTTGATTGTCGATCCGCGTGTCTGCCACGGTCGGCTGACGTTTCGAGGAACGCGCGTCCCGGTGCAAACTGTGCTGCATGTCTTGTCCGAGGGGCGGTCCATCAACCAAGTATTGAAAGGTTGGCCTGAGTTATCGCGCGAAGCAGTCACGGAAGCAATACAACTGGCCGCGGACGCGCTCGTCCAACAAACGCGCGCGCGGACGGAGAATACGGATGAGTCAGCTCGTTCTGGACGATCAGCTTGACGTAATAAAGATACAACCGGGATTGAAGAACTGGACGAATTGGGTTCGCTTGCAGGAGCTGAGACCGGGCGAGCACATCCTCGACGAGCGCGTGCCCGAAATCCTTCGGACTTGTCATACGCCGACTTTTGTCACTATTGATCCCGACTTTTGGCAATCCAATCTATGCCACAACGGCTACTGCATCGTGTTCGTCCACATCGACTTTCGCCAACAGCGAAAGCTTCCTCCCCTCGTTCGAAAACTATTCAACTTCCCCGGTTTCAAAACTCGCGCTCAGCGGATGGGGAAAGTAATCCGTCTTGCCGAAGAAGGCATATCCTATTGGGAACTGGGCGCGGATTCTCCGAAGTTAGTGGCATTCAGCAAAACACCTAGGAAACGCCGTCGCAAGCGTTGAGGTGTTCCTACGGATACAACCCCCGCCGCATCTTTTCCTTCGCCGTCTTCTGCACTCCGATTGAAAGCGCCGCGGTCCGCATTGCCAGATTCCGTTGCTGGGCGAAGCCGCGCACCTGGTTGAACGCGCGCAGCATCAGCTCTTCCAGTTTTTGGTTCACCTGCTGCTCGGTCCATAAGTACTGCTGAATGTCCTGCACCCATTCGAAATAAGAAACTGTGACGCCGCCCGCGTTGCAAAGCACGTCGGGGATAATGAAGATGTCGCTGCCCTTGAGAATAACGTCCGCATCCGGCGTGGTCGGGCCGTTGGCGGCCTCGGCGAGCACCCGGCAGCGCAGCTTGCCGGCGTTGGCCGACGTGATCACGCGTTCCAGGGCGGCCGGCACCAGTATCGTGCACGGCGTCGTCAGCAACTCCTCGGAGGGAATCTGTTCCGCCCCGGGAAAATCCTTGAGCAAATTGCGGGCTTGCATATGTTTGTTTAACGCCGCCAGGTCGATGCCGCGCGGGTTGGCGATCGCCCCGTAGCGATCGCCGACCGCCACGATCTTGATGCCGCGTGTGGACAGCTCCTGGCAAACGACCGAGCCGACGTTGCCGAACCCCTGCACGACGGCGGTGGCGTCGGAAGCGTTCGCCTTGATCTCTTGCAGCGCTTTCATGACGCAGTAAACGACGCCGCGGCCCGTGGCCTCGCGCCGGCCGACGCAACCGCCCAACTCGACCGGTTTGCCCGTGACGATCTCCGGACACGCGTAGTCCACGCTCATGCTGTAGGTGTCCATGATCCAAGCCATGGTCTGCTCGTCGGTGCCCAGGTCGGGCGCCATCACGTCCTGGCGCGGGCCGATGATGCACAGCACTTCCTCGGTGAAGCGGCGCGTCAGGCGTTCCTTTTCGCCCAGGGAGATCTGGGCGCAATCGACGGTGATGCCGCCCTTGCCGCCGCCGAAAGGCAAGTTCATGATGCCGCATTTCCACGACATCCACATGGCGAGGGCCGCGACTTCGCCCAGGTCGACACTGGGGTGGTAGCGCAGGCCCCCCTTGGCCGGGCCGCTCGTCAGGCTGTGCTGCACGCGATAGCCCCAGAAGTTGCGCGTCTCGCCGCTGTCCATGCGGATTGGGACGCTGACAACGAGCGAACGCTTGGGCTTCATGAGCCGCTCCAAGACGCCTTGGTCCAGGTCGATGACCTCGCCCACGGCGTCGAGCTGGCGGCAGGCCATCTCGAAGACCGGGGAATCCTCGAAGACTTGCTGCGAGCGATGGGTAGCGGGAAGCTGGCCGTTGTCCATGACTTGGCCCTCAAAACCAGGAGAATGGGCAAACTCCATGAATAACCGAGAACCCATTCATCCGACAATGGCACTTTAGCCCACGAACGGTTCGGCAGCAGAGTGCGAGCACTCGGTGGCGCGACTGGACCAACCGCGGCGATTCGTTTACAGTGAAGCGAGCGGAGGGCGGACCATGTTGACCCGGTTTAGCGTGAAGAATTACAAGTGTTTGAAAGACGTCAGCCTCGCGCTGACGCCGATTCATGTGCTAATTGGGCAGAACGATTCGGGGAAGAGCAGCCTTTTGGAAGCGATGTATGCCCTGTTCAAGGCAAGTGAACCGGGGCGCAGAATGGTTGACGGCTTTCCTTTCCCTTGGAAGGGAAAAGAGTTGCTTTGGCTCTTGTCAACCGATCCATTCGTTGAGCTTGAGGCGGAATCGGACACGAAAGTGAATTATCGAATTCGAATCGGATTTGAACCGAGCGGCAGAATCGTTCACGCACTCGGGGAATGGTCCCACGGTACCGATTTGCATCAGTTAGTCCGACGACAGGGCACACAATACAGTGCCGTGTCGATCTCGTCTGCGGATCAACCAATCATTAACCAGTTGGTTGATGAGTTTGCGGGAGTTGGCGCTTTTCGATTCAACTCCAGGAACATGGCGATGCCATCGGCCTTAGAGGTCTCTGACGGTTTTTTTTTGGAAGAGGACGGATTCGGATTGCCGTTATTGTTGGACCGCCTGAAAGATTACGACGTTGCTTTGTTCTCGGAACTCCAGGAATCATTCAGAGACTACTTTCCTCAATTCCTCAGCATCAGATTAGAGACCGTGAACGCTTACCGCAGAGAGAAAACAGGTGAGGAAACGCACCAGTATCACTTTGGGCCTCCCGGCAAAGAAATCCAACTTGTGACTGAAAGAGGCCGCATAAGACTTCAGCAGGCATCGGACGGAGTCATTCTGTTCTTGGGCTTTTTGGCGCTTTGCCACATTCCTCGTCCTCCAAAGCTTTTCTTAGTTGAAGAACCTGAAAACGGTATTTACCCGAAGAGACTCAAGGAAGTGGTTCAGCTGCTCAAGAGTTACGTTTCAGAGAATCACAACGCGCCCCAAATTGTGATGACCACGCACTCGCCTTATCTCATGGGCGAATTCAAGCCAGAGGAGATCACATTTCTTTCGCGCCAACCCGACGGAGGAGTGCGCGCTCGGCCCTTGAGTGAATCGCGCATCGTGCAAGAGCGGCTGGGCAAGGAATTCGAGTACCTGGACGAGATTTGGTACAACTACGACGAGGAGGTTCTCTTTGGCGACGCCCCCGTCCCCGCTGGTCATTGAAATTGTCGGCGACGGCAAAGCGGAAACTGGCAGCACTTCGGACAAGCCAGAAGATCCACAATCGGGGGTGGTGACGATTCTGGTTTACCGGCTATGTGGCTCGCCCGAATCGATGAAAGTTCGTCGGCGCGCACCGATTCGTCTTCGCAAAGGGACCCAACTCTGGCGTCGCGTGGAGCAAACCAAAGTCCGTGCGTGCGATCAGGGCGATGCCGGTCTTGTCTATGTCGTGGACAGCGAAGGCAACAATCCCGTGAAACTACGGCTACCGTTGGAGCAAGGGCGCGACGCCAAACGCCGCGATTTTCCCATGGCAATCGGCGTCGCTCATCCGTGCCTCGAAGCTTGGCTGTTGGCCGACTCTGCCGCAATTCAGAAGTCGCACAAGCTCAATGAGCAACCGAATCTACCGCCGGAGCCGGAAGCGCTTCCCGGCACACCGAAGAAGAACCCCGGCGCCTTCTACAAAGAGTTCTAGCCAAGAAGGCGGCCAAACAACGAGCCGATCTGTCCGCGAGCGAAAAGACCCAGATCGCCAAAACGCTCAAGCTAGCTACTCTTCGCGAAAAATGCCCGAACTTCGAATTGTTCGCGGGCGAAGTCGAGACCCGACTTCGCCCGCTTTTTGACAAGAAGCTTGCCGTTTCGGATAGTGGTTAGCTCAAATAGCGCAGCGCCTGCTTGGGGCTGACGCGCAGCGCGGCGGCCATCATGAGCGGGCCGCCGATGCCCAAGGGCACGTCGAGAAACTTGCGCGGCACGTCCAGAAGCACCGCAAGCTGGCTGAAGAAATCGTTCGGCCAACCGTCAGTATGGTGCTGGATAACTTCGCGCGGCGTCACGCACTCTGGTTTGGTGAAGATGCGCAGCCGCTGATAGTCTTTGCGCGTGAAGCGGCCCTCGGTGAGGGGCAAGCGCAAGAGGAAGAGTTTCTGCGGTAAGAGTTGATCGTCGCACAAAGCGCTGACGAGGCGAAGCTCACTGGGGTCGTCCGAGCCCAGATCTTGCGCGGAGATTTGACTCCGCCACAGCGCCCCGACCTGCACGCGCCGCACCCGGACGAGTTGACCTTGCCGATCCACGAAGAGATAGATCAGTTTCATCCCCGAATCCTCCTTGCCCGCGGGATGGATGGGCAGCAATCGTCTTCCTTGCTGCCCGGTCAGGAACCGGTTCCTTCCCTTTGCTCATGCTAAACAAACCGGTCCAATTCTCCTAGAGAGTTTTTCGTTTTTTCCGCACAATTGGAAGGCACGCGGCTACGCTCTGGACGAAACCGCCATGGTTCGCCTCCAGCATTTTCTACAACAAAGACAAGGAATAGGCCGGCTGGGAAAGCGACATGTCCGATCACGATTCCATCGCTGTCTGGCTTTTGGGCGCGCGGGCGGGCGACGAAACGGCGGCGCAGCGCCTTTGGGAACGCTACTTCGAGCTTCTGGTCCGCCGCGCCCGGCGGCACCTGCCGGCCCATCTCAAGCGGGCCTACGACGAGGAGGACGTCGCCCACAGCGCCCTGCGCTGCTTCCTGCAGGGCATCGCGGCCGAACGCTATCCGCAATTAACCGATCGCCACGGCCTGTGGAATCTGCTCGTGGTCGTTACCGCACGCAAAGCAAAGGAATATCTGCGCAACGAACGCCGCGCCAAGCGCGGCGGCGGCCGGGTTCAGGGCGAAACAGCATTCCTCGATCCGGATCGAAAAGAGGCCGCCGGCATCGACCAAGTGATCGGCGCCGAGCCCACGCCGGCCTTCGCCGTCCAGGTCGCCGAGGAATGCGAGCGCTTGCTCGCAAGGCTGGGGGACGACGAATTACGGCGAATCGCGCTCTTGAAAATGGAGGGGCATTCGATTGAGGAAATCGCCCAGGAGGTTGGTTGCGCCAAGAGGACCGTGGAGCGGCGCTTACACATTATTCGGAAGACGTGGGAACAAGAGGATTAAGGCAGAGTCATGGCTCAATGATCTTGCACTTGGGCAAGGCGGCGCGCAATTGCCGCCAGCCTTTTTCGGTTATCTTGCACAAGGTAAGATGTAGCGATTCGAGCTGCGTCATCTCGATCAAGTCCTTGAGCGACGCATCGCTGACTTCGGTTTGGCTGATATCCAAATAGGTCAGCTCTTTGAACTGTTTGATGCGTCCGAGTGCGGCATCGCTGATTCTCGTGGCGCGAAGATTGAGAGTGCGCAATCCTTTCCAATCTTTGATTTCTTCCAGCCCCGCGTCGCTGATCGGACTGATCGAGACATTCAACGACTCTAACTGCGTGAGGCCCTTGATCTGGGCCAGTCCAGCGTCGCCCAGCCGGGATGAGGTAAGAGCGAGGCCGCGAAGCTGGCGGAAGTCGCCTAGCTCTTTCGCCAAGGCGTCGGTCAACCAGGGACCATTAAGGTACAGCTCCTCCAGTTTCTTGAGCGCTTTGAGTTCCTTGATTCCGGCGACGCTGACTTTAGGGAGGCTCAAGCCCAACCGCTGGAGCTGCGTCAATTGCTTCACTTCGCGCAGGTAGGCGTCATCGACAAAGGGACCGCCGATTTCGAGATACTCCAGATCCTTGAGTTGTCGCAATTCTTTGAGCCCCTGGTTTTTCGCTTTGGGCGAAAAGTCGACGCGAAACAGCGGCTTGCCGGGGCGAAGCGGATGGCGAAAAACCTCGGCGCCCAGCTTCGCGAGCGCTTTGGCCGCGCTTTCCTCGTCGGAGCGTGCCCTGCCGGTCCACCAGAGCGCCACGATCAAGATCAGAAGGCCCGCCAAGAGCGAGAAGCAACCGCGCTTGGGCGACGGCGGCGTCGGCTCCGGCCGGCGCGACGAAATCTTCGGGATCGGCGGGGCCGGCTTGATGCGCGGATCGGGAATCTCTTGGCGGATCTGCTGGCCGTTCACTTCGAGGACAAAGGACTCCGACCCGGCCGGCACTTCAAATTCCAGAAAGGCCGGCAATCCCACACCGGCGTAGTCCTTGATGAGCGTGCCTTGCGCGTCCAGGATCTTGCCGTTGTCGGCGACGCGGGCGTGCTGATCGACTACCTCGGCGAAAATCTCTTGCAGCACGCGCATCTCGCGGGCGATCCTGTGGTCCCAGAGGTCGATGTTGGTGCCGGTGTAAAGATCGTCCAGCGCTTCCATCTGCTCCTCGTCGACCGCGTCGCCGACGCCGATGAGCACGAACTTGAGCGGATTGCGTTTGCCGGCGGCGATTTCACGGGCCAGTTGCGTCGTGTAGCTTTTCAATGGGCCCATGTCGTTGAGCGAGCCGTCGGTGATGAAAACATAGAACCCCCACGGCGCGTCCGCGAAGCGCTCGACGAAGTATTTGACGGCGGGCACAAGACGCGTGTCGGTGCCGTATTCGCGCGGCGGGCCGAAGTTGTGCCGCTCGGCCTCCTCGGCGCGCAGATCGCCGATGACTTCGACCTGATCGCCGCGCAAGCCGGTGGCCCAATAGATGACGGTGGTGCCGCCATCGGCGTCGATCTTGCTCGCCAGGTAGGCACAGATGCGCTGCGCGACCGGTGTGACCTGATTGATCTTGGTGGGGCCAAGTCCGTACAGAACGCGCATGGACGACGATCCGTCCAGGGCGATGCCGGTTTGCGTGCTTTCCTTGCGCGGTTCCATCAGGATGGTCGCCGTCACCCGGACCGCCCCGCGGTTGGTCGGGTACACGTTCACTTCCCCGAAGGGATCGACGACCTTTTTGACCTGCATGGAGTCACTCGAAACGTTGAAGTTACTCGCTGAACGTACAGCCCTAAGGCTTGAAGTTCAACAACTTGATGGCTAATAGTGAAATGGATTGCATTGCACCGACACACACAAACGATGCAATCCATCTAGGTAGTTAAACCTATATCCAAAACACAAATCATTATTCAATAAGACGTTACGATACGAACCTTGCCCTCAAAAACACGAAAAACAGATGTTTACGTCTCATCCACCCCGTACTCTTGTCGAGTTGGCCAAATCGTGCGCGCGCCTGCTTCTAACTTCCTTGGCATGAATGATTTGTGATCCATGAACGATTTGGCCAACTCGCTTTTCGAGTTGGCCAAATCGTGTCGAATTGTCCGGGCGTTTCTAAAGCGCCGTCTACTTTCCCTTCACGCGCCAATCGACATGTTCTTTATACGCCATCGTCTCGTCCACGAGGGCGTACAAGTCCGGATCGTAGGCTCTAAGCGCCGCGCGTGTGGTGATCGGGCGGTCGGCGTTATTGGGGGGCAGGCCGGCGCCGGCGGCATCGAAATAGGCCTCCACGCCCCCAACCCAATACTCGGCTCGGCTGTTGCCAGCCGGCGTTCCTTTCCACAAGCCTTTGCCGAGCGCGGCTTCGTGCAACGCGCGCAGCTTTTCGTCAAACTGGATGTCGAGGCGCTTGACGCGTAATTCGTATTGCTGCTTGCTGCGCACTTTGTCAAAGCCAGGATCGACGGGCCGCAAGCCGGCCACTTGGTAAAGGCCCTTTGCGAAAACGCTGACCACCAGGCACTTGCCCGCGAACGGGTCGTCAGCAAGGCCGAGCACATTTTCCTCGGGAACGACCATGATCTTTAGCTTGGGCGTGTAATCGAAATAGCGTGTTTCGTCGAAGCCGGCCCTTTCTTTGACATCCCTGAACTCCGGCAAACGGCTCAGCTTTTCGCCGCGGCCCAAGACGACGAGCCGCGCGCCGTCGGCAATCATCGCTTTCAGAATATCGTGCCGGTAGGCGAACATCTTGCGGATGATGTCGTTGGCCTTGAGAAGTGCCGCGTCGCTCGTGTGCTTGGATCCCAGCACCGTGAACTCGCGCGCGAACGTGAACTTGGTGTAGTGGGAATCGATCTTGAACTTGACCGGTGGCGGCATCACGCTGGGCTGTTGCCGCAACGGCCGATAGCGCCAGTCATTTTCCGGACTGAGCTTGAAAGTGGTCCGGACGAGGTCGTAGCCTTCGGGGTCATAGTGCTTGAGCTGTTCGCGCGAGGCAATGGAGTTGTGGTTCCAGTTGTTGATGCGATTGCAATCGAAATAGGACTGGCACATTTCGGCCCAGTATTCAGCCGGATTCGAGGCGGCATAAGCGTACTTCCACAAGCCCTTGCTCATGGCGTTCTTGTAGGTTTGGCTCAGGCGCGCTCGCCAGGTTGGGTCGAGCCGGCCGAGTGCGGCATCGATGGTATGACAGAATTCGTGCACGCCGATGCTTTCATCGTCGTAGCGGTCGAGGGCCAGGTTCAAGAGATTCTCTTCGCCGAAACTGGTGACGCCCAAGCCGCCGGTGCCGCGCACGCGCTCGTTCTGATAGACGGGATTCGGGTGGTTTCGGTATTCTGGCATGTCGGTGTAAACCTGGTCCTTGCCGATGATGATGAGGCGCGTGCCGTTCTTTTTCATGACTTCCAGGATGTCGGGCCGGCCGGCGAGCATGTGCGTGACGATGTGATGGGTGCGCTCCAAGGCTTCGTCGGCCACTTCTCCCGCGGCGGCGACGGAGACGCCTTGGACGTCGAGGTGTTTCTTGTAGAACTTGCGCGCGGCGTCGCGGTCTTTGTCGCGGAACTTCTCGAAAAAGGATTCGGGCGGCGCGGTGACGGGCGACGTAAGTTCCTGAGCAGTAGCTTGGGTCAGATTGGCATTCAGCAACAATTGGACGACCAAAAAAGTCCAAGTCTTCATGGACGATCTCCTTTCCGTGTCGCCTCCGGCATGCGTCAGTGTTAAGCAATAGTTGCGATCAATTCAAGAATGGGCGGACCCACGACCTGAACGCTCGCACAAATCCGCCGTCATCCATCCCGATGTTTTCGCGAATGAATTCGTTCAGCTTTGCGAGATGAAGCATGGGAAACGTCGGACTTTTTTTCGCCTGTTTGTAGGCGCCGTGTTTGAGTACGAGCACTTGCAGGTGGTCGCCGTCGTAGCGCCAGATTTCGGGGACGCCCAGCGCGGCGTAGATGCCGAGCCGGTCGAGCGAGCTGCTGTGAATGTCAATCTCAAGAGCCAGATCGGGCGGCGGGTCGGTGCGCAAGTCGATCTCTTGCTTATCGAGCACACGGGAGGCGTGGGCGATCCAAAAACAGTCGTCGGGCTCCAGGCCGCGTTCCAAGTCCTCGCGCCGAAACGTTGTCGAACCGCCACTGACGAAAGGGCGCGCCAGTTCTTCGGCCATAGTTTCGACGATTCGGCCGAGTTTGCGTTTAGAGCGCTCGTGATTGAATGTCGGAGGCATGATTTCCAGGCATCCTCGGTCGTAGGTGAGGCGGATGGGACGGTCTTTGAGGTCGGCCAGGAGGGCTTCGTAGGTTTGCCAGGCAATGCCGGACAGCAATACGCCGCGCGGAGTCGGGATCACACGATTGTGCGTTGGTGTGGTCGCGATGCTCATGATTCCATCATGGTATCGAGGACAAGCGAGAATTGCTTCGCAAAAAATGCCGGCATGGAAGCCGTCCGGATTCGCCAGGGTTTTTCGTTGTCTATTACAAGTCGACGAGCCAAAATGAGCAGGCTGACTTTCTCGTTGTATAGGTGTTCCATGAAGAAACTCCTCGCTGCCTTTTTTGGTTTCACACTCCTAGCGCTTGTGCCGCTGGCCCATGCCCAGGAGAAAAAAATCCTGCGCGCCGGTTTGATCGGGCTGGACACGTCGCACGTCATCGCCTTCACCAAGCTGCTCAACAATCCGAGAAATGAAGGCGACCTGGCCGGCGTCCGCGTGGTCGCGGGCTTTCCGGGCGGCAGCAAGGACATACCCGATAGCGCCAACCGCGTGGACAAATTCACGGCGCAACTCCGCGACGAGATGGGCATAGAAATCGTCGCCTCCATCGACGAGCTGGTCGGCAAGGTGGACGTGGTGCTTCTCGAAAGCGTGGACGGCCGGCCGCACTTGCAACAGGTAATTCCCGTGCTCAAAGCCGGCAAGCTCGTGTTCATCGACAAACCGATCGCCGGCTCGCTGGCAGACGTACTTTTGATCTTCGAGCTCTCCGCCAAGTACAAAGTGCCGCTCTTTTCCAGCTCCTCGCTGCGCTACTATCCGGGAATCACGGGCGCCAAGAAAAACGACAGGCTGGGCGACATTCTCGGTGCCACCGTGCACGGACCCTGTTCGCTCGAAAAGCACCACCCCGATCTATTTTGGTATGGCATCCACGGTGTCGAGTCGCTGTTTACGATCATGGGCACGGGCTGCCAGAGCGTGGTCCGCACCCACACCGCCGACACCGATGTGGTCACCGGCACGTGGAAGGACGGACGCCTCGGCACGTTTCGCGGCATCCGCAAGGGAGCGTCGGGTTATGGCGGACAAGTGTTCGGCGCGAAGGGAATTCACACCCTGGACTCCAAGGGCGGCAGCTATGAGCCGCTTGTCAGGGAAATCGTCCGATTCTTTCAAACCGGGCAAGCGCCCGTGAGCGCGGAGGAGACAATCGAAATCTTCGCGTTCATGGAGGCCGCCGACGAGAGCAAGCGGCAAGGCGGCGCGCCGGTGACGTTGGCGGGCGTACTTGAAAAGGCGCGGGCGGAAAACGCTCAACGAAGGCTACCATAGGTTGGAGTGTCAGTCGGAGTCAGAATGCCAACGTGAACTGCTCTTCCGGTCCGTGATATTGGAAAATGCAGGACTTCAAGACGTCGCGCCCAAGAATGCCTTGGCCTTCGTCCACGCTGCCTTCTTCCGTTTCGACAACTACGACTGAAGGAAAGTAGGCGGCGCGACGGAGACCCGACACAAATGACAAGCTGACTGGATACTGGTTGCACCTGTGGTTTTTCGTCGATGGCGTGCTGATGAGGATCGTGCCAATTCTCTCGATACAAAGTGCTTTGAACACGGAATTGGGGAATCCGGTGACAAACGATCCCGTGTCAATCTGGGCGGTCATCGAAACCGAAGAAGGAATCGTCGCTCCCATTCTTCGCAAATAGGATACCTGGCCTTTGGAAAGACCTATTTCGACCGTCAGAACAGCGCCATGTTGCGTGATCGGACCGGTTATTAACGGCATGTGACCACGTTTCTCGAGCAGTACTTTGGAATCTCGTTCTTCACAACTTCCTGGACGATGAATGACCCTAAGCCGAAGTGTTCATACCCCTGTTTCAATGCTTCTTCCATCGTTTTCCAAACGCCGACTACACCGTCTTTGCTGACGAGCGCGAACCTGCCAATGTTCTTCTTGTTTCGAAGTAGCTTGGGAAGCGCATTGCGAAAGGCCCTCATTTCTTTGTCTACTGCCATAGAGCACATCCTTTCTTTTTGAAACATCCTTGCCACACACCGTAGCCAACCTAGGGTAATTGTCAAGCGGGAACCATCTATGAAACCCATCCGCCTTGCGGTACTCGCCAGCGCCGGCGGCACGACGCTGCAAAACCTTCTGGACAGGATCGCCGACCGGTCGCTCTCCGCCCAAATCGGACTCGTCGTGTCCAACAACGCCGATGCGTACGTGCTGGAGCGAGCGCGCAAGGCCGGCATCGCGACGGCGGTCGTCTCCCGCAAGCAAGCCGGATCGGTAGAACAGTTCAGCCGGCAAATCTTTGACTTGTGCCGCGAGGCCAAAGCCAATCTCGTGTGCATGGCCGGCTTCTTGCAACTCATTCGCGTGCCCGACGATTTCTTAGGCCGGGTCGTGAACATCCACCCGGCGCTCATCCCCGCCTTTTGCGGCAAAGGTTTTTACGGGCATCACGTGCACGAAGCGGTGCTGGCGTACGGCGCGAAAATTACGGGTTGCACGGTGCACTTCGCGGATAACGAATACGACCACGGCCCGATCATCCTACAGCGCGCCGTCCCCGTTCTGGACGACGACACGCCGGACAGTCTGGCGGCGCGGGTTTTCGACCAAGAATGCGAAGCGTACCCCGAAGCGATACGGCTGTTCGCGGAAGGCCGGCTGCGGATTGAAGGGCGGCGCGTGCGGATTCTGTCGGGTTACTAGCCCGCCACTACTTGCCGCGAGCGCAGCATTTCTTCGATTTCCTTGACCTTACGGCCCAGGAACAAGACGTTGGGCAAATCGAAATGATGCGCCTGCGCGCCGGCGGTTTTCACAATGAGGTCGCCGGATCCCAAGCCGAGAATCCAGTGGCGGAACAAGTCGCTGCGTTGTTTCTGAATGGTCATGCCGGTCGTGTCGTAGGCGGTTTCGGCGTCGCCGATCTCGAGGCGAACGCGGAATTGGCCGGGCGTGAACACGATGTAAATCTGTTTGTCGAATAGCAAGAAAACGACCAGCCAAATGACAAACAGGACGCCAGACAGGACTAGATAGCCCGCGAAATTAATGCGGATATCGAGCTGGCCAAACCTTGCGAGAATGTCGTCCCATTTACCCAAAATCGCCAGAATGATGGTGATGGACACGATGAAAGTGATCACGATGACCGACCACAAACCGCGCAAGGGCACGTTGGTGATAGTGACCACCAACAGGATAACGACGCAGAATAGCACGCCGGGGTTCTTGCTGCCGGAAATGTGCACACGCGGATCGATCGGCTTGCCGTTGTCATCGCGGGGGATTTTGCCGCTTTCCGGAATGACCAGCACGGTGCGCGGCTTGCCGACGTCGTCCAAGACAATGTTTTCTCGAAACGTGGAGCCGCTGGGCACGGTGGCCATAAGCTGGCCGCTGAACAAGCTGATAAGCGCCATCAGAAAGCCGATCGCCCACACAGGCCACCAGTAAAACAACGTCGAGTGGCTGATAATGCGAATCTCATTCTTCGGGACGGATGCGGTGGACATGGATTCGAGCCCTTCGGTGAAGAGAACAGATTCATTACTGCTGGCCGGAGACAATGACCTTTTCTTTGACCAGCTCCTCAATTCGTTTGACGACGTAGGCCACGCGGAGCACATTGGGCAACTCGATCGGGTGCGACACATTAAAAGGCCGGATGATGAGGTCGCCGGAGCCGAACCCCAGAATCCAGTGGCGGAACAAATCGCTGCGCTGCTTCTGCACCACCATGCCGATCGTATCGTAGACGGTTTCGCCGCCGCCGATCTCGAGGCGCATGCGCACCTGTCCCGACGAGAAAATCACATAGGTTTGCCGGTCAAACAAAAAGAAGTTTATCGACCAGAAGATCAACAGGACCGTGCTCAAGAGAATATAACCGCCCATGTTGATATGGGTCGACAGATTGCCGAAACCCGCCAGGATGTTGTCCCACCAGCCGGCGACGGCAAAAATGATCGACAACATCACGACCACCATGATGATGAAAAACGACCACAAGCCGCGGAAATGCATGTTGGTGATGATGATGATCAAGAGCAGCATCACCAAATACACCGTACCCATCCCTTTGCGATGCGAAATATAGAGCGTCGGCTGCAGGTATTGTTCCTCGCCCGTCGCGTCCTTGCGCTTGAGGTTCTTTCTGCCTTCCGCCAGCACGAGTATGTCGCGTCCCGTCAGATCAACCGTCTTTTCGTCAATGGTGACCTTGCCGCTTTCCAAGATGGCGGGAACAGTTTTGGACGGGACAAAGGCCAAATGCGTGTCGGTGAAGTACGTGATGAACGCCATCACATAGCCGAAAAACCAGATCGGCCACCAGTAGAACAGCGAGGAATGATGATAGACGATCAATTCGCCGGGCTTGGAGCGGCCGAAGAACATGGCCGACAGGAACGAAGTGCCGGCCGCTTGTTTCATTGGCGTGGCCGCCGGCATGGGTGCGGCTTGTTTGGGTGGCGGACCTTGGCCTGGCAGCGGCGAGGGTTCGGGACTTTGCGAAGGATCACTGGCCATAGGCTCAGCACCTCTTGCGAATTCAGAGCCGCGCCCGTTAGGAACCGATGAATGCGCCGGGACACATGGGGTACTTCGTTCTTTTCTACGGATTCTTTGGAAATGCAACACTAAAGGCGCGCGTTGAGAAAGTCAACAGTTGACCGGCAATCGTTGCGCCGTGAATGGCTAATCGGCCTTGGGTAAGGCCGGCTCGTCCTCGAACGGCGTGATTTGTACCGGGATGCGAAACGACTGGTGGCAGCGGTTGCAACTGTTGGCGACGGCGGTCATGCCGGCTTTGCTGCGCTCGACATCTTTCTTGCCAATGCTCAGGGCCAATTGCGCAGCCGTCGTACGCAAGTCCATGGCGTGCTCGAACCACACGGCTTCGCCTTGTTTCTTCGGGGGCCGCAGCATGAGCAGGTTCGCGGTTTCGGCAACGAGCAACGCTTGGCCGCGTGCGAAGGTCCAGTTCTGGGCGGTGAGTTCTTTCTGGCCGAGCTGGCGCTCCAGGCCTCGGAAATTGGCGTTGGCCAGCCCTTCCATCAGCAGCTTGGTCTCCGCCACCGGCTCGAGCTTGGGGACGATCTTCTGCTGCGGATTCTGGGAATGGCCGACGAGGGTGAGGGTGAAGATGGCCAACACTGAAACGGATAAATAGCGCATGGCAGGCTCCGAATGGGATACATCATCTGTGCGAGGATACATCGAGCGCGAAACGTTAACTTACTGGGGAAGCTGTATTTGCACGTCCTCTCCCTCGACGCGCACCGGGTAGCAGCCGATCTTGATGCGCGGGTTGTCGGCCCAGGTTCCGTCCGTGATGCGAAAACGCCAGGCGTGCCAGGGGCAAGTCACGATGTTGTCTTCCACATAGCCGCCGGACAAGGAAGCGCCCATGTGCGGACAGACGTCGTCGATGGCGTAGTGTCGGCCGCCGATGCGGAAGAGGGCGATCAGCTTGTTGCCGAGACTTATCGTCTTTCCTTCGCCCTCCGGAACTTCACTGACCTTGCACACCGTCCGAAACTCGCTCATGCATTCCTCGCGCAAACTTCCCATCAAACTTCCGGAGTATTCGTCACGTCGGAAGTATCGCCCACAACATCGTTTTATTCTACATCATGAGAAAGAGCTCGTGCGTCACGAATGCGGCTACGTAGCGGAATTCGCAAGAATTCCGGTCGCCCGCCTCACGCCGCATTCTTGCGAATGCGGCTACACAGGAATTCGCAAGAATCCGACGGAGTAGCACTCATGCTGGAAATCGAGATGAAATTTCCGGTCGCCGATTTCGCTTCTATTCATGCGCGATTGAAGCAGTTGCATGCCAAAGGGGGCGAGCCGGTGGAGGAAGCGGACCATTACTTCAACGCGCCGGATCGGGATTTTGCCAGGACCGACGAGGCACTGCGCCTGAGGCGCGTCGGCTCAAGGAGCCTGGTCACGTACAAAGGCCCCAAAGAGCCTGGGCCCACCAAGACGCGCACCGAACTGGAATTGCCGCTTACCCCCGGCGCGGAATCCGCCGAGCGATTTTGCCGTTTCCTTTCGCATCTGGGCTACCGGGCCACCGCCGTTGTCAAGAAAATCCGCCGATCCTTTCATTTTCGCGGCGATGGCTTCTCCTTGAAAGTCTGCCTGGACGAAGTCGAGACTCTCGGCAACTTCGTCGAGGTCGAAATCGTCGCCACGGAGTCCGATAAGGAAAAAGCGCAACGGGTAATCTTGAAACTGGCCGAGGAAATGGGTCTGGACAATGCGGAACGCCTTTCCTATTTGGAAATGGTCTTGGAGAAGATGAAACGCGGCTGATTCGAGCCTGATTCATCGATTGGCGCTCGCCGGCACAATTCACACAACTCGTATGGCGCCGCTCATTACCACCACCGTGGCTGCAACGCGCGAAGCCGTCGCACAGGCGAAAGGTCGAGGTATGCGCGTCGGCTTCGTGCCGACCATGGGCGCATTGCATGAAGGGCACGCCAGCTTGATCCGCGCTGCCCGAGCCGAGTGCGGCTTTGTTGTGGTCTCGATATTCGTCAATCCCGCGCAGTTCGGGCCCCAGGAAGACCTGGCCCGCTATCCGCGCCCGTTCGAACAAGATGTCGCATTGTGCGCTCAAGCAGGCGTAGCTTTGGTTTTTCATCCCCAACCCCAGGTCATTTATCCGCCCGGCTACAAGACGCGTGTCGAGGTCCGCGAACTGCAAGACGTGCTGTGCGGCACATCGCGGCCAGGACATTTCGGCGGCGTCGCCACCGTCGTGCTGAAACTATTCAACATCGTGCAGCCGGACCTTGCGTATTTCGGGCAGAAGGACGCGCAGCAGGCTCGAATCCTGGAGCAGATGATCGAAGATTTGAACTTGCCGGTGACGATGAGAATCTGTCCGATCGTGCGGGCCGATGACGGCTTGGCTCTGAGCTCGCGCAACGTGTATCTTTCCGTTGAGGAACGCCAGCACGCTACTGTGTTGTTCCGAGCCTTGACCGACGTCCACCGCCGCGTCGACGCCGGCGAACGCTCGGCTGCCGCCCTTACCCAATGCGCCGCCGACTTGGTCGCCGGCACGCCTGGTGCACGACTGGACTACGCCGCTGTGGTCGACTGGCGAACGCTGCGAACGCTGGACGTTGTGAGCGGCCAAGTGCTGATCGCGCTGGCGGTTTATTTCGGTCCGACGCGGCTCATCGACAATGTGCTCCTCGAAGTGAAAGACTAAAGCCATGGTCCACATGCTGTTCGGCCCAGAAGTCCGCATGATGCTCGAGGACAATGACCCGGAGGAAATCAAAGCTTTCCTGGAAAACCTGCATCCCGCCACAGTGGCCGAAGCGCTCGCCGGCGACTTATCGGTCGAGCAGGTTTGGAAATTCTTGCAGCATACCAACATCCGCAATCAGGCCGCCGTTTTCGAGTACTTCCCCATCGAATGGCAGGTGCAGCTGGTGGAAGGAGTGGGTCGCGAGCACATGGCCCATCTCATCGAGCAAATGTCGCACGACGACCGCGTGGATTTGCTGCGGCGGCTCATGCCGCGCGTGGCCGACAGCCTCTTGCGTCTGGTGGACGAAGCCGACCGCCGCGACATAGCCACACTCTATCGGCAAAACGTGCACACAGCCGGCGGCGTCATGACCACGGACTACGCTTGGCTGCCGCCCAATCTAACCGCCACCGAAGCGCTCGACCGCCTTCGGCTGCAAGCGCCGACCACCGAGACCATTTATTACGTTTACGTGCTCGACGACGAGCATCGGCTCCTGGGCGTGGTTTCCTTGCGCGACCTCATCCTCGCGCCCCGGCATACCCTAATTAAAGAATTGATGGAAACCAATCTCGTCTCGGCGCACGTCGGCGACGACCGCGAACAAGTGGCCAAGGAACTCGCACGCTACGACCTGTTGGCGCTGCCGGTGGTGGACGATCAAAACCGCATGGTCGGACTGATCACCCACGACGACGTGATCGACGTCGTCGTGCAGGAAGCCACCGAAGACGTGCATCGCATGGGCGCCGTTGGCCCGATGACGGAAAACTACATGGAAGCCAGTTTTGTCAAAATCTGGCGCAATCGCGCCTTCTGGCTTTCGTGCCTGTTCCTCGCTAGCCTGTTCACCTTCACGGCGATGGAGTCGTATCAAGACGACATTAATAGGTTGCAGGTCCTGGCCTTGTTTATTCCCATGGTTATTTCCACGGGCGGCAATTCCGGATCGCAGGCAGCCACGCTGATCACGCGCGCCATGGCGCTGGGACACGTGCAGCTCAAGGATTGGCTGAAAGTGTTGCGTCATGAACTCTTCATGGGCATCGCTCTCGGCTTGACCTTGGGCGTTTTCGGCTTTTTGCGCGCCGCCCTAACGTCAGCGGATACGCGCGGCGCCAGCGTGGACTGGTTGGCGCTCTCCTGGACCGTCAGTCTCAGCGTCATGTTCATTTGTCTTTGGGGCACTATCGTCGGGGCCATGTTGCCGGTTTTCTTCAGACGGGTAGGCGTGGACCCGGGCTTAGCTTCCAGTCCATTCGTCGCTACTCTCGTGGATGTGACCGGCATCCTCATCTTTTTCAATGTCGCCAAATGGTGTCTTGTTTTTCCTTCCCCCTAAGCGCGTAAAATGAAGGACAAACGATGCAAAAACTGGCTCTCTTGTCGTCGAACTCAAATGAAACGAGAATATGCGAATGGTGAGAGACCGAGCGACTCGTTCTAAGTGTCGAGTGAGTCCGGCAATCGCGACGATACTCTGTTTTGTTTTCTTCGCAGGAACGACTCAGACCGCCCGCGCCGACAAGCCTCTGGCCACAGCAGCTTCCGAATCCTTTGGCGTCAGTGCGGAGATTCTCAGCCAAATCGACGAAACCGTAAGCGCCGCCATTAAGCGCGGTGAGCTGCCCGGCGCGGTGGTCCTCATCGTCCATCGCGGCAAGATCATTTTCCGCAAAGCGTACGGTCAGCGCAGCCTCGAGCCGGCAATGACGGCGATGCTGCCGGAAATCGTCTTCGACCTGGCATCGCTCACGAAACCCATCGCCACCGCTACTGCGATCATGATGTTGATCGAACAAGGTAAGCTGCGGCTTTCGGATTTAGTCTCGAACCACGTGCCCGGCACGCCGTTCCAAGGGGCGAAGATCACCATCGAACACCTGCTGACGCACACGAGCGGCCTCATCGCCGACAACGCGCTCAAGGATTATCAAGACGGGCGTGCCAAATCGCTCGAAAGAATCTATGACCTGAAGCCGACTGCCGAACCGGGCACCAAGTTCATCTACAGCGACGTCGGCTTCATCGTACTGGGCGACTTGGTCGAAAGGCTATCGGGCGAACCGCTCGAGCAATTCACGCGCAAACGCGTTTTTGAGCCTTTGGGGATGAACGAAACCGGCTTCATGCCTCCGGGGAAACTAAAGGACCGCGCCGCCCCGACCGAAAAGCGCGACGGCGGCTGGATGCAGGGCGAAGTACATGATCCGCGCGCTCACTTAATGGGCGGGGTGGCGGGCCATGCCGGGTTGTTCAGCACCGCGGACGACATAGCGGTATACGCGCAGATGATTCTCCTAGGCGGCACCTTCGACGGCCGACGCGTACTGAAACCGGAAACCGTGAAGCTCATGACCACGTCGCGGCCAGTTCCTGGTGGAAAGACCCAGTGGTTCCGTGGCCTCGGCTGGGACCTCTTGACCAGTTATTCCGCGAACCGCGGTTCACTCTTTCCCGCCGGCAAAAGCTTCGGCCACACCGGCTTCACGGGCACTTCGATCTGGCTCGATCCCGATACACAGACCGCCGTCATTTTCCTGAGCAATCGCGTCCACCCCAGCGGCAAAGGCAACGTTACCAAGCTGCGCGGCCAGGTTGCAACCATTGCAGCTTCAGCTTTGCCCGCCTATCAAGCGCGGACGTCCGCTCCCGTGCTCCCCGGCATCGACGTGCTCGTAAAGGAGAACTTCGCGCGGCTGAAAGGGCGGCGCATTGGCCTGGTCACCAATCACACAGGCCGCGACCGCCAGGGCAGGGCGACCATCGACCTGTTGCACCAGGCGCCGGGCGTCACCCTCGTTGCACTTTTCAGTCCGGAGCACGGCATTCGCGGCATCCTCGACGAGAAAGTCGGCGACACCAAGGACGAGAAAACCGGTTTGCTGATTTACAGTCTCTACGGCAGCCGGCGACGGCCCACAGCGGACACGCTCCAAGGCATCGACACTCTGGTGTACGACATTCAAGACATCGGCTGCCGGTTCTACACGTACATCACGACACTCGGCTACGTGCTGGAATCCGCGGCTGAGAACAAGATCAAAGTCGTCGTGCTGGACCGGCCCAACCCCATCGGCGGCGTCGCGGTGGAAGGCCCAATCCGCGATGTGGGCAAGGAATCGTTTGTCGCTTATCACGCTCTGCCCATTCGCCATGGCCTGACGGTCGGTGAATTAGCGCGCCTGTTCAACGCGGAAAGGAAGATCGACGCCAATCTGGAAGTGGTCCAGATGCAAGGCTGGAAGCGCTCCATGCTGCTCGACCGGACCGGCCTTTCGTGGGTGAATCCTTCGCCCAACATGCGCAGCCTGTCGGCGGCGCTTCTCTATCCCGGCATCGGCATCCTCGAAACGACCAACCTGAGCGTCGGCCGCGGCACCGAGCGTCCATTCGAATGGATTGGCGCTCCCTGGCTGGACGGCACCAGGCTCGCTGCGGCCCTGGCGGAGCAAAAACTCTCCGGCGTACGCTTTGTGCCTGCGCAACTTACACCCACTGGCAGCGTGCACAAAGGCAAGTCTTGCGGCGGCGTTCATATCTTTATCGATGATTGGGGTCGCTTCGAACCCGTCCGCACGGGCTTGGCGATTGCTTCGACGTTACGGAAACTCTATCCCGAAGACTGGAAAATCGACCGGCTTGATGTGCTCCTGGTGCATCAGGAAACCTGGAAGGGTATAGCCGCGAGCGCGGACTGGCGCGACCTGGAGCAGAATTGGCAGCCGGAATCGGCGCGCTTTGACCGGATGCGGAAGAAGTATCTAATCTACAGTGATTAATCAACTTTGGAGTGCGGCGCTATTCCGCCGCTTTTTTTCTTTCCTTCCGCCTGGAAAGCGCCGAATTCAAAAAAAACCAAAGCGGCGGAAACGCGCCGCACTCCAAATCGTTACTGTCC
>JAKEFD010000114.1 GCA_022616245.1 Gemmataceae bacterium | reverse complement strand
CCACGAGGACGCAGCCGAGCAGGAAGTTCTGCCTGGGGGTCTCTGCTGCGGGTTTGCTCGGGACGTTGTCACCGGACATTGTGTCACTCCGAGTGCGGGGTTGCTTCGCCCAAGCGCAGCAGGGTTTCCCTAGCCAACTCCCAGCCACACTCAGTTAGTTCCAGTGCTTTCGGCTCACCCGAATCAAGGTATTTCGACAAAAGCGGAACTACAATGCCCTCTTCCAACGCACCCAAGTCCACCAAAGCAGCCCCCGCTTGGCGTGGATGCCGAGCTTGCTGAAATAAACGGTAGCGGGTGGGGCTGTTCTTCCGCCCGTCAATGCAAACTTCCGTCCGCTGGCCGGTTTCATCGGAAATGCAAGCGTGCATTGTAAGGTCGCCGTAGAAATCGACCCACTCAACTCGCAGTCTCTTACCAAGAGCAGTAACCGGTACCTGCATGAGCGGCCCCTTGTCTCTAGATGCCCAACTTGTTTAGGTCCTGATGTCCTCTTCCAAAGTTATTACTACTTTTCCCCGGGCGTGTCCCTCTTCCAGATATCGGATAGCCTCAGGAACTTCACGTAGCGTGTAACGCCGGTCGATTACCGGTGTCACCTTTCCGGCCTTCATGAGCTCGCACAGGATGGTCAGGTCTTCTTGGCTCGATTTCGAAATAAATACGACGAACGTCTGGCTCACGAACTGCGAATACACAATTGCTTGGAGCACTCGAGAAAGAACGATCCAGAGTGCCTTGGGTGCTCCAACCATGACGCAAACGCCGTTGCGATTTAAGACCCGCCTGCATGCCGGCAACGAATGGTTGCCGACGCAGTCGAGAATCAGGTCGTAGCGTTGCTCCTTTTTGGTGAAGTCTTCTTGGGTGTAATCGATAACCCGATCCGCGCCGATGGTGGAGACCATCTCCACATTCCTCGTACTGCATACGCCGGTCACGTCGGCGCCGAACGACTTGGCGATCTGGACCGCGAACGTTCCTACGCCTCCCGCGGCGCCGTTGATCAAGACCCTCTGCCCCGGCTGAATCCGTCCCTTGTCGCAGAGACCCTGCAACGCGGTGAATGCCGCCACCGGCACAGAAGCCGCTTGGTCAAACGTCACGTTGTCCGGCTTGACGGCCAATGCTCGCTCGGCAGCACACACATACTCCGCAAAGGCCCCAAGGCACGTTCCGAAAACCTCGTCGCCCGGCTTGAACTTCGTTACCTTCCCGCCAACCGCTTCCACCTGGCCGGCCACATCACGCCCAGGTCGCGTGCTCTTCATGCGCCAGTCGAGTGGATTGACGGAAGCCGCGCGGACTTTGATCAAAACCTCATCGCCCCGAGCGGTCGGCTTTTCAATCTCGGCACACTGGAAAACATTCGGCGACCCCTTGTGATAAACAATCGCTTTCATGATCTTAGTTCGCGATTGTTTGCTCCGGATTTTTCGGAAACAGTTTTCGACACGGCAACGCTGGGTTAGCCATTTTCGCGGCCGGAAGCTTCGGTAAGTGTAACGCATTGGGCATTTGCTGGGCAGACTCGTGGCGCCGGAGTGCCGTCGCCGAAAATGGTTGGGTATGACAAATGCACCAGGCACAACTCACTGCCCTTTGAAGCAGCGTACTGATGAACCGCCATGCGCCCACGAGGGTCGAGACCAACGGTGGAATACTCCAGCACGGCGGGCTTGCGAACGAGTGTCGCTGCAATCCCGAGCAGGCAACGCACGGTGCCCGCATTGGCCAACAAAACGTCAGCCACGTGCACTCCAAAGTCCGCGATCATTCGCCCCGACTGCTCAAGGGAAATGTCTGCTGCGCGACCCAGCCATTCCTGAGTTCTTTGGCGCCGAAGCCATTCGAGAATTCCACGGCGACCTTTCGCCGGACGGCAGAAGGCAGCCGTTTTGCCCTCGCGAATTGCCAGCTGAAAGAGTTCTTCTTCAAGCACATTCGCTTCGTTGTAAGATCCGTGAGGGATGTGCAGGCAAACGATGTTGCCTGGCCTTAGCTCAAGTCGTGGAATCACGAGAGACATGGTCGGCCCAACTGCACAGGCTGAAAGGCTAACGACGCGTTCACTGGCCGGACCGGTTGCGAGGAACGTGTCGACTCGAGAAATCGTGCTGTCGGCCCCCGGTCAAGCGCAACGCTTGCCAGCCCCGGCCCTTACCAGTTCACCTCTAGCGTCATCTTTGGAACTCCCATCTCCTTGGCGAAGCGGGCGATCAGTCGCACGTCTGCGAGGTCTTGTGCGAATTCCTCATGAACAGGGTCGACGCCGTTGGCTGACAGAGCATACGTCTCGACTATGCGCTTCACGCGTGGATCTCGGGCAAGGACCAGCTCGCGCAGTTGTTCAGCCGCTTTCATGAAGTCGTCGGGCGAAACCCAATCGACTTCGTCCTCCTCCATGCCTTCTGTGATATGGGATAGAAGTGACCCGACGCCAAGTCGTTTCATCGCGTCAAGGACATCCGGATGGTTGTACCGCTTAGCCATCCAATTGCCCCAGGCTTTGCAGTCGTTGTCAAAGCCTGTCAAGGAGTCACACTGTTCGTCAGTAATGCCCGGCCAGTATCCAGAAACGGACGCACCCATTGGAATCGCCTCAAGGGGATAACGGCCGACTCGGCTACTGACCGCCGGCCTGTTCTTGACAATCCACCGCTTGCCAGGCGACGAAGTACACCGGCCTTCGCATCGTCACGCGAACACGTTTCAAAGGCTTCGTGTCCTTCACGACGAAATCGACCGTCTGGTGCTCTCCGAGCCCCAGCCACCCGCTGGTATGATGAAACCCGGCATGGACGAGGTCATCCGCTGGCCAGCCCTGCTCGATGCACTTCGCCCTGGCCACATCCACGGCCGCAGGCTGCAACGCACAGGCCACCAGGCTGGCCAGAAAGAGCAGCGCAAGGCAGATCCCAACGATGACGCGCAGCCGCTTCATCACAACGCTCCGCGGGGCCTAACAATCACGCCGCACGCACGAGTATGTGGCCCCGGTCAAATTGGACGGCTCGTTCGGCGGCGCACTACTCATCCGAGATTGAAATGTACCGCCGAAATTTCCTGAACATTTCCATCACTTCCTGAAGACAGAGAAACGCAGTTACAGTGTCGCCATGTTCATAGTACTCAAAGCAAACATGGAGATGTCGCTCACATTCCGTAAGACGTTCCTTGCCTTCTTCGGTCTTCGCACTGTCGCGGAACAAACGTACTGCGCGAAAAGCATCGCCGAAAGCGTCAGCGTTGGTGTACCGGCCGAACTCCTGTGGGTAGTTGTCCGGGGCATAGGCGAGCATATAGGCGAAGTGGTCTGCCAATTCCGTCGGGCGAAGAATGTCCATGTGTCGCACCGTAGCCAAGTCGCCGAACGACAAGGTAAGTTGCCAGTTCCGCGACAATCGAGGCGGCCCGTCAGTCGGTTCGGCGTGAATTCTCTACCGCCTCGATCATCTCCACGCGATTGCCGAACGGATCCAGGAACTCGAACCGTGCGTAGCTGGGGATTGGTATCCCCTCGAGAATTTCGACGCCGGCCGCCGCCAGTCGCGCCCGCCAATGGGCCAAGTCGGAAACTGCATACGCCACATGCGCCTTGGTGGTGTGACGCTCCCCTTCCTCGACGCCGACATGCACCTGGCGGTCGCCGACCTCTAGCCAGGAGCCGCCCCGCTCTTGCAGAACGGCCGGCTTCTCGACTTCCCGGAGCCCGAGCAGTCCGCAGTAGAAGGCGCGGGCCTCCGCGACAGCGCTTGCCGGGACCGTGATTTGCACGTGGTCGATGCCGAGTATCATCCGCCCTCTCATTTGCTGGTTCGGCGTTTCCCCAGACCGTTTTTGTTAGCGCGCGTGCGGGTTTCAGCTTTCACCTCACGCCAGAATTGCTCATGTGGAATGCCGCCCGATTTCTCTATCTGTCGCCGTGACTTATCGAGAAGCGCTTGGAACTTGGGAGAATACGCCAGCACCAGCCGTTCCAATTCGTCATCGTCCGCGACCGCCAGCAATACGGCCACCGCTTTGCCGTTCCGGGTCACGACAACCGGTCCTTCCGCTGTCTCTTTCAAGTAGGCGCTCAATCGCGCCTTGATGTTCGCAACAGATGCAATCTTCATTCCTCAAACTCCTCTCCCCCGAAATAGAGTCTGCTCCGGTCTTTGACCCCGACGGCCAGGACACGCACCTCACGGGTCTCGACGTTGACCTGGAAGAAAACACGGAAGCGGTTGTCGGGCCCCAGGCGAAGCTCCCAGTCTGCCCCGAAGATGATGGGCCGCTTCAATGGCTTCCGATTTCGGGTTTCCTCGTCAGGTTCGTGGAGCAGTTGGGCCTCAATCTCCGTCTGAATGGCAGAATGGTACTTGGCTTCGATAGCCCGAAGATGGTCCTTCACCTCTTCCGCATACACCAGCGTGAAGGGCTGTTTCTTGGCCATGACCATTATTATGGTCACATTGGCAATGTGTGTCAATCGCTACGACACATCATTGTCCCATTTGCGCCAGATAGCGTTCCAACCTGGCGTACGCTTCCTTTGAGCTCGTGGCGACGCCGTCGAAATCTTCATCGCGCTCCTGTTTCGACGAGTAAAGGAGCGTCTGTTTGAAGACAGTCTTGGCAGCCACCGCGTCCAGGTCCGTCGTCACCAGCACTTGGAGCGGCGAAAAGTCATAGGTCTCCGCGTACACAAACCGGCGCGGCGGATCAACCGCCTCGTACGTACCTCTGACTTCGAGTTTCTTCCCGTTTGGTCGTTGGAACACATAGCGCAAGGACCCGCCGACGCGCAGATCGACCTTGCAGTCCACGAGCGCCATGTCCGTTGTCATGAGCCAAGAGGCAAGATGCTCCTCTTGCGTGAGGGCGGCAAAGACGGTTTCGCGGGGAGCTGCAAATGTTCGTGAGAGAACGATCTCGTTGTCTTTGGGTTTCGTTGCCTGCATGCTGTTCTCCTGTTTCTTTGCTGGACGCTCAAGTTGTGGCTGGGCGTCAGAAACCGGCGCGGCGGCTCGGCCACATCCCAGCGGGTGGAGCAGGACTAGAACGCGGACAATGCCTTCGAACTTCATCGACTCATCCTGCAACAAAGTGTGCCCGCACGGCCACGGTCTACTTCAGCCGTTTGCAGATTTACCATTTCGCCTTGAGTATTGCAATTGATCCACGGAAATCTCAGAATCCCATATTCTTCCTTGCTTGTTCTTGGGCTGCTTATTAGTTTCGAATTGAGAATCTTCGAGGGAGTAGACGCGATGCGCCGTATTGCTGGCTTGTCTCTTGGCGTTGCTTTCTGGTTGCTGCCTTTGGCATCGTCAGGGGAACCGCTTGACGTGCGCATGATTCCCGCGGAAGGAGAAGGCGCCAAGTATTGGCCGCGTTGGCGCGGCCCCACCGGACAGGGCTTGGCCGGGCCAGGCAACTATCCTGATAAATGGTCCGATACTGAAAACGTCTTGTGGAAGGTCCCCGTTCCCGGCGCCGGCAATTCCTCGCCCATCGTTTGGAGCGGCCGCATCTTTCTGACCACGTCCTACGACAAAGGCAAACGCCGCTCCATCCTGTGCTTGGAGCGCTCGAAGGGCAAGAAGCTGTGGGAGTCCTTCGTTCCCGCGATCGTGCCCGTTGAAAACGTGAAGGACAAGAACGGTTGGGCTTCCGGCACTCCCACCACCGACGGCGAACGCGTTTACGCCTATTTCGGCAATCATGGCCTGTACTGCTGCGATTTCGACGGCAACAAGGTCTGGCACGAGACATTTGGCGAAATGGATGCCTACCACGGCATGTCATGTTCGCCGCTACTTTACAAAGACCGCGTCATCATCTTCCAGGATCACCGCAGCGCCTCGGGTTCGTTCGTCGCCGCCTTTGACAAAAAGACCGGCAAAGAATTATGGAAGACGCCGCGCACGGAAAAGGTCGGCTGGGGCTCGCCCATCGCCGTGTCCGTCAACGGCAAGGACCAGATCATCGTCAGCAGCGAGTTTCGCGTTTATGCCTACGACCCCGCGGACGGCAAGGTCCTTTGGTCCTGCGCCGGCAACCTCGTCGAAGTCACGCCCACGCCCGTCGCCGGCCACGGGCTGCTCTTTTGCTGCTCCGGTCGCGTCGGGCCCACGCTCGCTATCCGTCCCGGACAGGGCGACGTCAGCAAGACCAATGTCGCTTGGCGCACGATCAAGGGCGCGCCGTTCATCCCCAGCCCGCTCCTCGACGGCGATTACATTTACATGGTGAACGACATCGTCAGCGTCATCACTTGCTTCGAGGCGAAGACCGGCAAGCTGCAATGGCAAGAGCGCTGCGGCCAGGAGCTGAAACACGGCTTTTCCGCTTCACCCGTCGGCGTCAACGGCAAAGTCTTCTTCACCAATGACGACGGCGAAACCTTCGTCCTCGCCGCCGGTCCGCAATTCAAGCACCTGCACACCAACAACCTGAGTGAAAAGACGCTCGCTTCCCCCGCCCTCGTGGACGGCAAATGGTACATCCGCACCGAAAGGCATTTGTACTGCATCGGCTTCAAAGATTAGAATAAGTAAGCCCGAAACTCGAAATCCGAAATCCGAAACAAACTCAAAATCTAAAATGCCAAAAGGCAAATCCTCTTTGTTTTGAGATTTCTTCTTTGAGATTTGGATTTGTTTCGGATTTCGTATTTGGGATTTGGGATTTGAAACTAACGGCGACCGAGGAGTAACAATGCCTTATCCACCGATGTATCGCGTCCGGCAGCAGTTCGCGCGGCCGCGGATCGAGAATATTCCGGCGGCGGTGCGGGCCGCGCTCGAGAAGCTCCACTTGGGGCAGCGGATCAAATCGGGGCACTCGGTGGCGCTGACGGCGGGCAGCCGCGGCATCGCCAATATCCCGGTCATTCTCAAAAGCGTCGCTCAGTTTCTCAAAGACCTGGGCGCCAAGCCGTACCTCGTGCCGACCATGGGCAGCCACGGCGGCGGCACCGCCGAGGGACAGCGCAAAGTCCTCGAAAGCTACGGCATGACCGAGGCGTTCCTCGGCGTGCCGATCAAGGCGTCGATGGACATCATCACGGTCGGCAACACGCCCGAAGGCTTCCCCGTTTATCTCGATAAGCATGCCTCTGAGGCCGATCACATCGGCGTGGTCGCGCGCGTTAAGCCGCACACCAGCTACCACGGCCCGATCGAAAGCGGCCTCTTAAAGATGATGATGATCGGGCTGGGCAAGCACGTCGGCGCGTCCTGGTATCACAAAGTGCTGCTCGAGCATCCTTACGACGAAGTGGTCCGCTCGGTGACGCGCACCTTGCGTGCCAAGTCCAAGATCGCATTCGGTCTCGGCGTCGTCGAGAACGGTTACGACGAGACCGCATTGATGGACTCCGCCCTGCCGGCGGACTTCGAAGCGGTCGAAGAGAAGCTGCTCGTCAAAGCGAAAGAATGGCTGGCCCGCTTGCCGTTCCATGAAGCAGACCTCTTGATCATCGACGAAATCGGCAAAGAGATCAGCGGCTCCGGCATGGACACCAACGTCGTCGGCCGCAAACGCGCATTGAAGTCGAAGGGACCGGAAAACCAGCCGACCATGCGCTTCATCTTCATCCGCGGCCTATCCAAACACACCCACGGCAACGCGGCCGGCTTGGGTTTCGCTGACTTCACCTCGTCGCGCCTGGTCAAGAGCATGAACTACGAGGCCACGGCGATCAACTGCCTGACCAGCGGCTATCCCGAAGGCGCCAACCTGCCTGTGCATTTCGACACGGACCGGCGGGTTGTGGACGCCGCGCTGGCCATTCTCGGCACGCGCCCGCCGGAGCTAGCCCGCGTCATGCACATCCGTAACACGCTCTGGCTGGAGGAAGTCGAAGTCTCCGAGCCGTGTCTAAAGGAACTGCAGAAAGTGACGAACTTCACTGTGGAGAAGGGGCCGTATGCGTTGCAGTTTGATGGGGAAGGGAACCTGGTGAGCATCTAATCCAGCTCATCGCTATCCCAATGACTCACAACTATTTCTTTGGCCCAGGCGGCCCCATCGCTCGCAAGCTCGCGACCTACGAGCCCCGGCCGCAGCAAGTGGCGATGGCCGATGCGGTCGCCCAAGCCATTGCCGACGGCAAACACCTCATGGCCGAGGCCGGCACCGGCGTCGGCAAGAGCTTTGGCTATCTCGTTCCGGCTATCTTGGCCGCGCTGAAGGAAGAAGAAGCGCGCGTCGTCGTGTCCACCCACACCATCAGTCTGCAAGAACAGCTCGTCCAAAAAGACATACCGTTCTTGCAATCCGTCATCGACAAACCATTCAAAGCACTCTTGGTAAAAGGGCGGTCCAATTATCTCAGTAAACGACGCTTGCGCGTTGCTCAGCAGCGGCACGGCAATCTTTTGGGCGGCTGGGACGCCATCGATCAACTGCAAGAGGTCGGCAATTGGGCCAAGAAGACGCGCGACGGCAGCAAGAGCGACCTTGGCTTTCGCCCGCTGCCCGCGGTTTGGGATCTCGTGGAAAGCGACACCGGCAACTGCCTGGGGAAAAAGTGCAAAGACTACGCGGAGTGTTTTTACTTCAAAGCCCGCCGCTCCATTCACGAAGCCAAAGTGCTCGTCGTCAACCACGCGCTGTTTTTCTCCGATCTATTCTTGCGCAGCACGCTCAAGGACCGCAGCATCCTGCCCGATTACCACGTCGCGATCCTGGATGAAGCGCACACGCTCGAAGACGTGGCGGCCGAGCACATGGGCCTGTCGGTCACGCGCGGCCAGGTGACTTACCTCTTGAATAAGCTCCTGCACGAGCGCAAGGGAGGCGAGGCGGCGCAAGGGCTCTTGACCTTGCACGGCGGCGACGACGCCTGGAACCAGGTTCTGCAATCCAGGCAGGCGGCCTTACGGTTTTTCACTTCCATCCAGGATTGGCGGCGCGAACAGGAACAGAAGGCGCGCCGGGGCGACACGCCGCGCGAAACCATTCGCGTCCGCAAGAAAAATATCGTGGCCAACGAGCTTTCCAGAGAACTTCAACAGCTCGCCTCGGTGATCGATCAAATTGGCAAGAATATCAAGAACGAGGAAGAGCAGATTGAGTTGGACGCCGCCGCCAATCGCTGCGGCGATCTGGCGGCCCAGCTCGATTCCTGGCTTGAGCAAAAGATGCCGGACCAGGTGTACTGGCTCGAAGCAGGCGGCGAGGAGGGCAAACGCCTCAAGCTGGCCAGCGCCCCCATTGACGTGGCGCCCATCCTCCGCGAGCAATTGTTCAAGCGCGTGCGCAGTGTCGTCCTCACGAGCGCCACCCTCAGTGTCGGCGGCCTGGGCGGCTTTCGCCATTTCCAGGATCGCCTCGGTTTCGAGGGCAATGCCGAGCAGCTCGGCAGCCCCTTCAACTTTCGCAAACAAGTCGAGTTGCACCTCTTTCGCAAGATGCCGGACCCCAGCGCTCCGGCATACGAGGATGCCTGTTTGGAAAAGATCCAGGACTACGTCTTGCGCACGCGCGGCAGGGCCTTCGTGCTGTTCACGAGCCATTGGGCCATGGCGAACGCCGCCGAGCGCCTGCGCGGTTTTTTCAAGGATCACGACATTGACCTCTTGGCGCAAAGCGACGGCGTTCCCTCGACGCAGATGGTGCAGCGCTTCAGGCAAACGCCGCAGGCCGTCATTTTCGGCGTTGATACATTCTGGCAAGGCGTCGATGTGCAGGGCGAGGCATTGTCGAACGTGATCATCACCAAGCTGCCTTTTGTGCCGCCCGACCGCCCGCTCGTCGAGGCCCGCTGCGACGCCTTGAACAACAGCGGCGGTTATGCTTTCTTTGACTATTCTCTGCCGCAGGCCGTCATCAAGCTTAAGCAAGGCTTCGGCCGGCTCATCCGCACCAAGACTGACACTGGCCTGGTGGTCATCCTCGACCCGCGCGTCGTAACCAAGTCGTATGGCCGGCACTTTCTAGACGCGTTGCCCGAATGCACCACGTTTGTGGACGGCGTGGAGTGTTGAACCTAATGATGTTGACGTTTCGCGCTCGGCGCGAATTTGGATTTAGTGATAGTATGTGGACGCGAGCGCGAAACGTAAACGGAGCAAGACAATGAGATACGTCCCAGTTAAGACCATCATATTCCTCCTCGTAGTCGCCGGCGTTGGTTACGGCTATGCCCAGATGCGCGAGCGGAACCGGCAGCCGCCCAACTACCGGCACGCCGAAGTCACGCAAGGGTCCGTCGTAGCGGTCGTCAACGCGACGGGGACGGTGCAGCCGGTGTTGTCCGTTTCCGTCGGGGCGTTCGTATCGGGGCCGATCCAGCGCGTGCTCGTCGATTTCAATGCGGTCGTCAAGAAGGACGAACTTTTGGCCGAGATCGACCCCCGGCTCTTCAAGGCTGGCAAGGCCCAAGCCGAAGCGCAGCTCGCCACCAAGAGGGCCGAGGAGGATCGCGCCAAAGCCTTGCTCGATCAGGCGAAGAACGACGAAGGCCGTGCGCATCTTTTGCAAAAGGAGAACAAGAACTTCATCTCGGCCGCCGAAATGGACCAGTTCAAGTTCAATCGAATCGCTCTAGACGCACAGCTCATCGTCGCCAAAGCCGCGGTTCAGCAGGCCGAGGCCAGCCTGGAAACCGCGAAGGCGAACCTCAACTACACCGAGATTCGCTCGCCGGTCGATGGCATTGTCATCAACCGCAAGATCGATCCGGGCCAGACACTGGCGTCGCAGTTTCAAACGCCGGAATTGTTCGTGGTCGCGCCCGACATGAAAACCAAGATGCACATCCTCGCTGCCGTGGATGAGGCGGATATCGGCCTCATCAAGGAGGCCCAGCGCCGCGCGTTGCCGGTCCGCTTCACCGTGGACGCCTATCCGGACGACCTGTTCGAGGGCCAGATCTCTCAGGTGCGCATGAGCTCGACGACGACGCAAAACGTGGTCACTTATCCGGTCGTTGTGGCGACGCCGAACCCGGACCTGAAATTGATGCCCGGCATGACCACGAGCCTGTCGTTTCAAGTGGATGAGGTGAAGTCCACTCTGCGTGTGCCCAACGCCGCCCTGCGCTATTTCCCCAAACGCGAGCTGGTTCGTCCGGAGGATCGCAAACTGCTGGAAGGGGCCAACGACTCGGCCGACGCCAGCGAGGAAAGCGCCGGCAAATTAAGTGCGACCGATAAGGCCCAATCGCGCAAGAATCGCAATCGCCGGCACGTGTGGATCGAAGACGGCTTGTCACTCAGGGCTGTGCCGGTCGTCGTCGGCATCAGCGACAACCGCCAGCACACGCAGCTCGTCACCGGCGAAATCGTCCAAGGCCAGAAACTAGTCACCGGCATCCGCGCCGCGCAGTGAGTAGACGCCACGCTCCGCGTGGGGAAATCGCGTCGCCCCGCTTGCGAATAGACGCCGCGGATGCCACACGTCAGCCCCACGCGGAGCGTGGGGTCTACTTTGGAGCAGCCATGCAACTCATAACGATCCGGATTGCGTTGCGAGCATTGGCGAAAAACAAGATGCGCGCCGCTCTGACCGTTTTGGGCGTCGTCATCGGCATCGCCGCGGTCACGACGATGGTGTCGCTGGGCCAAAGCGCCAGCGCGCTCGTGCAGGGCCAGCTTCAAGGGCTTGGCACCAATGTACTTGTGGTGATTCCGGGAACGGGCGGCGGCGGCGGCGTCCGGCAACAAATGGTGACCACGCTTACCGCCAAGGACGCCGAAGCCATCGCCCAAGAGTGTCCGGCGGTCCTGGCCACTTCCGCCTTGGTCGGCGCCGGCGGCAGCCAGGTCATCTACGGCAACTCCAATTGGAAGCCCAAGGAGATGTTCGGCGTCGGTCCCGACTATCTCACCGTGCGCAATTGGCCGCTTGAGTCCGGCGACTTTTTCTCCGAGCGCGACATCAACTCACTCGCCAAGGTCTGCGTTATCGGCCAAACCATCGTTGCCAAGCTTTTTCAGACCGTGAATCCCCTGGGCGAAACGATTCGCATCAAGAACATTCCGTTCCGCGTGATTGGAGTTTTGGAGGGCAAAGGCGCCAACCTGATCGGCGACGACCAAGACAACATCGTGCTTATCCCGTACACAACGGTGCAAAAACGTTTGCAGGGTTCGGCCTTTCAGAATGTCAACGCTGTCATGGTGTCGGCGCGGACGATGGGGCAAATGAACGACGCGGTCAGCCAGATCACGCAGCTCTTGTTGGAGCGGCATCGTATTTCACCGGGCGAGCCTGCGGATTTTCAGATCCGCAACACCACCGAGATCGCGCAGACCATGGGCATTATCACTGGCACCATGACCCTCATGCTGGCCGCCATTGCCGGCATCTCGCT
>JAKEFD010000113.1 GCA_022616245.1 Gemmataceae bacterium | reverse complement strand
TTTTCTCTCTGCGTTCCTCTGCGCCTCCGCGGTTGAAAGTTTCTTGCCAACGCTGCTACGTTGTTTCATTACGCCAGGCCCGAAACGCACGGGGCAAATACTCGATCAAATCCGTTGCGACGAGGCTCTCTTCGCCGAGTTCGTCGCGGGCCAGGTCGCCGGCCAGGCCGTGCAGATAGACGCCGAGCTGCGCTGCCTGGAAGGGATCGAGCCCTTGGCCGACGAAGGCGGCGATCATGCCGGTGAGCACGTCGCCCGAGCCCGCGGTGGCCATGCCGGGGTTGCCGGTCGTGTTGACGAACAGGCGCGCGCCGTCGGTGACCACGGTGGCGTGCCCTTTGAGGACGACGAACAAGCGGTGTTTCTGCGCGAGCTCGCCGGCCAGCTCCTGGCGGGCGGCCTGAACGCGCGCCGTATCCATCGCGACGAGCCGGGCGAATTCTCCCGGGTGCGGCGTAATCACCAGCGGGCCGGCATGCAGGCCGAGCCGGTCGGGGTGATCGATGAAGTTGTTGAGTCCGTCGGCGTCGAGCACGATGGGGACGCTGACGCGGGCCAGAACTTCTTCCAGCAGGCCGCCCAGCTCCGCGCTACGGCCAAGGCCGGGTCCCAGCGCGACGACGTCGCTGGCGGCCGCCGCGCGTACCAATTCGGGCGATGCGGCTCTACTAAGCTTGCCTTCCTTGTCATGCGTAAGGGGCAGCGTGGTGTAGCATGGGTTGCCGATGGCGACGGCGGGCCAGACTTCAAAAGGAATGGCCACGCGCACCAGGCCCGCACCGGCGCGCAAGGCAGCACTCGCGGCGAGCACGGCCGCCCCGGACATGCCGCGGCTGCCCGCCACGACAAGCACTCGGCCAAACGAGCCCTTGTTGCTTTCGGGTGAACGCGGCGGCAGCACCGGCAAAGTGGTAATCGCTTCCATCATAGTTTTTTATACCAGGTTTGATAAAAACACTTTGACCCTTGGATGCATTGTCCGAGCCCGAGCGCCAAGCGAGGTGGCTGGCAGTCCCTCGCTTGGCGCTCGGGCTCGGACGTTCGGGAATGAACTCTGGCCCCTGACTCCTGACCCTTGACCCCTGACTCCTGACCTATGGCTTTCCAGCCTGCCGCTAAGCTCACTAATCGCACGTTCGTCGGCTTGATCGTCGCCCAGTTCCTGGCGGGGTTCAACGATCAGGCCCTCCATGCGGCCGGGATGTTCTACGCCATCCACCAGGGAATCTTGACCGAGGCGCAGGCCATTTCGCTCATGCCGATTCTGTTCTACGCGCCGTGGGCGATTTTTTGCACGGCCGCCGGGCATCTGGCCGACCACTACAGCAAGACGTACACGCTGATTTTCTGGAAGATTGCCGAGATCGTCATCGCCCTCATCGCGCTTGCCGGCTTTTATCTGGGCACCGGACAGGGCATGGCGGTAGGCGCATGGATCGTCTTGTCCACCGTGTTCCTCATGGGCACGCACGCCGCCTTCTTCGCCCCAGCGAAGTACGGGGCCATGCCGGAGATCTTGCAGCCGCACGTCTTGTCGCGCGGCAACGGCATTCTCGAGTCGACGACGTTTCTCGCCGCGATTCTCGGCACGGTCGCGGGCGGCATGCTGTCGTTTCAGTTTCGCGACAAGGAAGAATGGATCGGCATTATCCTGATCGGGCTGGCCGTCTTCGGCGCGGTCGCGAGTTTTCTCATTGCCTATTTGCCGGCCGCGAACCCGACGCGCATCCTGCCCAAGAACATCTTCAAACCGCTGTTCGAAAACCTCAAGGTGCTGTTCACGTCCAAGCCGCTGGCCCTGTCCGCGCTTGGCATCGCGTTCTTCATCTTCATGGTGTCGTACATGCGCGCCACGATGTACATGCACGGTCAGACGCGCAACCCGCACTGGGACGAATTCAAGACCAGCCTGGTCGTCGCCACCGTGGCTCTGGGCGTCGCACTGGGCAGTCCGCTCGCCGGTTATCTCTCGGGCGGCAAGGTCGAGCTCGGGTTGGTGCCCCTGGGTTGCTTGGGCATGATCGCGGCCACGCTGCTGGCCGGTTTCGAGATCGACCATACCGGCATGCTGATCGCCGCCCTGGTGATCATCGGCTTTTTCAGCGGCTTTTACATGGTGCCGCTCTATACGAACTTGCAGCACCGCGCGCCCAAAGCCAGCAAGGGCGACCTCGTCGCCACCAGCAACTTCATCAATGTCACTGGCGCAATCGCCGCCTCGATCTTGTTCTTCTTGCTCGTGCAGGCCAGCCGATTCGTGGGCATCACGCCCATGGTGCCGCAGGTCGACCGCGACGCGGTTGGCAGCGTGGACTCAATCGTCAGAAAGGACAAGCACGGACCCATCATCGAGCTTGTCATCGACACTGACGAAGGACTGAATCGGTATTACCGCGCCAAGAAAGGCTCTCCGCAGCCCCACATAGATCCCGAGGATTGGATCGAAGAAGAAGTGATCGATTTTGACGACGATCTTTTGGAGGTATTCAGCAGCCGATTGCAAAAAGGCGATCGCGTCATCGTCAGCAAGTACACGCTGCACGGCGTGACTCATTACTATTTGCGGCCGGAGGGTCAACCGCTCAAGCCCGTTTACAACAACGAAGGCTTGCCTCGCTACCTTTTCCTCGGCGCTGCGGTCATGACGCTGGTCATCCTCTGGCTCCTGTGCCGCAAGCTGCCGGACTTTTTCGTGCGCACGCTCTTCTGGCTCAAGAGCATCGGCACGTTCCAGCTCAAGGCGGTGGGCATGCAGCATTTGCCCACGCACGGCCCCGTGCTGCTCGCCACCAACTGCGAAGGACTGGACGACAGCCTGCAACTCGTTTCGGTCACCGATCGCTACACCGAGGTCGTGCTGGTGGAACCGCACGTCAACCAGAACGGCGGCTTGCTCAGGAAGGCGGCGATGAAAACCAGCCTGCTCTTGATGTCGGGGCACATCACGCCGGAGCAATGGGCCAAAGCCAGGGAAAAAGCGCTGGCCGCATTGAACAAAGGCGACATGCTGGCCATTGGCGTCACGCATCCCGATCATGACGCGGAGATCGACGCCTTCATCGCGCAGCTGCGGGCCCAGACCGGGGCGCTCTTGATTCCGGTGTTTTGCGGCCCGCTCGATCCGTTGGCGTCCAAGCCGCGCGTCCGCGTGGTCTTCGGCGACGCGGCTCCCGAGGGTGCGACAGTGGCCGACTTGCGCCGGGAGATCAACAACCTCGCCGACTGGATCCGCAAGAACGACGACATCGCAGGCGCGGTGGCGCATTGACCTGCGCTTCGAAGCGGTCTTGGGTGGCATGCATGCCACCCAATTTGGAACGCTGAACTGTGAACATTGAACTCTGAACGTTGAACTACCCATGCCAACTGACTGTGATGCCAGCGCAAAAACAAAACGCCGCCGGGAGGACCCGGCGGCGTTTGGGTTTTTGTTGGAGCGATCGCAAAGACTGCTAGGGCACAATCTTCTTGATGTCCGCCACGACTTTGTCGATGGCGGCGGCGTTGAGCTCGCCCTTGCGGAAAGCATGATTGACTTCAACCTTGCGCTGGTTGTAAAGCACAACGGTCACGTCGGCTTCCTTGGCCACGCCATAGCCCTTGGGACCGGCGGTGTTGTCCAGCGAGAAGACGCACTTTTGGATGCCGTTCTTCTTGGCGACTTCGGTGAGCTTTTCGGCAGCGCCGCTCTCGTCCGAAAGGAAGGTGACGAAGCTGGCCATGTTCTTTTTGCTGTTTTCCACAGTGGCGGCGTCGATTTTCTTGATCAGACTGACCAAGTTGTCGCTGGCTTCGCGAGCGAAGATCATCGCGACGGGTCTGGCGCCGTACTCTCAGACGAGGCAGTTGGCTTTGCCAGCCTGCTTGCCCGTGAGATTGAGCGGGTGGAAGGGATGGGGGCTCTTGCCCACCTGCAACCCGGATTTGAGAGCTTCGCCAGCCACACCGGTCGTAACCAGCGCGGCAAGCACGAAGGCTCCCGTGAGGAAACGGCTTTTCATTAAGAAAGTCCTCCTGATGTAAAGGATTACCATGGCGCGGTCAATCAGTTAACGATTGATCTATGGCTGTAGATGGACATGTCAAATGCAGTATTCATTTATCGGTTATTGACATATCATTAGAATTCCTTATCGATTGGCTCGGCAAGAAACTGCATCGCAGCCGGTTGACGATTCGAAACAGGTAGGGGGTGTGGCTGTGTCGCGCAACCAATCCCACAACCTCTTTGGAATCAAATAAGTTACGGCAACGGAAAGGTTGCGCTGGTCCGTTACAAATCTGGATAGTTGGGCTGGGAACAGGTGGCAACTGCGCGTATTAAGGGTATGAGAATGTGCCAGAAGCAGTCACCTCGCCGGTTTTTCCGGTTTTCGGAGTATGGATTTCGCGGCTAAGGAATTGTTGGATTGTAAACACATTCGTCAAAAGATGTTGTGTCGCGACACACACGCGGGATTTCGATTCCTCCGGCGCAAGCGCGAGTGGCAAGATCAGTTGGTCGGCACTATGGGAATCGACGCCATGTGGGGCGTTGAGGTATGCGAGCATTTGCTCCACGGCTTCATCGGCGACTTTTTCCGCTGGTTTGCCGCGCTCACCCAAAGCGAAGACCATTGTAGGCGCCGGCTTGGAGGGGGCCGTCAGCAACAGAGCGGAACCCGGACCGCCGGGCCATGACTCTTCAAGGATATCGACAGTTTGCCCTGCTTCTTGCAGTCGTTGCAGGGCGCGTTGCTTTTGCCGTGCCGCGATGTGCTTGGGCAATCCGGCCACGGCACTGACTCCGGTTATAGAGCCTTCGCAAAGCGTGTTGTCCAGTTGGAGGCCGCGCAGCCGGGCGTTGCCTTCGATGCGTGCTCGGATCGCGCCGCCGCCGCGCGGATAAAACCCGAAGCGATCGAGGTGCAAGTCGATGTTGATGCCAAGCTCTGCCAGATAGGCCCGCCAGGTCACGCCGAGAAAATGGAAGCACGGGGCGGCTTTCACATGCGTGCCGCCCTCGATGGTCACTTCGCTGGGGCCGTTCGCCAAGGCCAAGGGCAGGTAGATCGCGTGCAAAACGAGAGCGGTGGCGCCGGCCGTGGGAATCCGGAAATGGTAGGCGCCCGCGCTCACTTCGCCAGGCTCAAAAGTCAAGTCTTGGCTACCCAAGTGATCGCCTTGGGCGCGGGCATTGCCGATTTGCGCGGCGGCTTGTACGCAGGCCAGATGCTGCGCTTGCAAGCCGGGCTTGCTGCGTTTAGCGCGGATGCGGCGCAGGCGGAAGGCCTGCCGGGTAATGAGCGCCAGGGCAAGGCTGGTGCGCAGGATTTGACCGCCGCCTTCGCCGTGGCTGCCGTCGAGTTCGATCATGTGGTTGATGGTATCAAGGACGGTCGGCGCGGACGATGCTGAAAGTCGCTTGCGCCGCCAGAGACGGCGAAGGATGGGTGTAGGCGAGATCTTGCGGGGTGGGTTCGTTGTTGCCGCCGGATCGATCGGTGCTGAGCACCAGCACACGCTGCAGCGGCGCTTCGGCCTGCTCGGAGACGAAGGCGCGCCGGCCCAGCGAATCGGCCTTATCCAACACTCCGCCGAGGACGAGAAACTCGTTCGGCGCCAGCGTTACCTCGAAGCTCAACTCCGGATAGGTATTGCTCGGCCGCTCGGTCCGCAGCGTCCATGTGGAGTTGGCCGGATCGGGCAGAAACGGCAGCCTGGCTTCCGAGTGCTCCACCTTGGGCGTGAACACGAGACGAGTCTTGCCGTCCGCGGTTAGCGTTGGCATTACGTCCATGCAGAAGCGGGCTTGTTTGAGCGTGACCGGCGTCTTTTCCTTGCCGCGCGTCAACGTGTAGGAAGCGGCCGGTTCCACGACGCCCAGCGGCTGCGTGACCACCTGGCCCGCTGTAACGACGCGATTCTTCTTGTCGAAGCAGGCGCGCTTCGATTGCAGCAGCTTTTCCAGTTTGTCGGGCGTCATGCCCACAATCTGTCCGACGCGCAAGCCGTTGTCTTCCAGCGCGGCTTTGCGGCCCAGATCGACGATCATTTCGTCGGTGTGTTGCCAAAGCTCCGTATTGAGATACGGATCGCCGATGGAGCGTTCGATGACGCACAATTGAAGCTGTACAATTGCCTGGTCCGGCGGCGCGGCCGGGCGCAGCCGCGTCCACGACAACGGCGCCGGCTTGGGCGCGCCGAATAGGGTGCAGCCCAAGGACGATGCTAACAACAGCATTAGCCAATACAGTCTTGTCACGGCCATCCTTGTCCGTGTCCCCCGAGTTATTGAATTGGGCGGGGGACGGTAACAGCCCGCCGACAAAAATCAAGGGCAGACCCATTGTCGGAGCCGCGCCCATAAGAAAGCGGAACAGGGGCAAAGCCGCGTCACCGCATCTTTACGGGCGCGGCTCGGACCAAGCGACTCGGACGGCAAAATGTGCGGGTTACGGTCAAGGCAAGGAGAATTTGGGGGGATTTGCCGCATTTTCGTCCAGGCAAGCGTGGCATACGGGGCAAAAGGGGGAAATAATGGAAATACTGGAAAAGTATCGCCTGAACGGACGACGCCCGCGCATTAAGCGCGCCAAATCGCCGTATGAAAAAACCGCACTACAAGCTAAGGTTTTGTGTCATGATGAGCCACTTTGCGCGTCGCTGGTTGCCTTCTCTCTTTGGGCTGTTCCTTGCGTCGTTCCTATGCAGCCAGGGCGCCGCGCCCGTGCGCGCCGCCGATCCGGTCGAAGAACTGCGCAAAGCGTTGCCGGTGAAGAGATGGCACCTGGACAAGCCTTCGCCGCAAGTCGTGGCTGCGCGCCGTCAGGAGTTGACCAAGCTCATCGAGAACCTGGCCAACATCGGCGACCTGCGCCGCGCCTTGGGGCTGCAGGACTGGAAACGCAGCGCCGAGCAGCTCACGCCCGAGGTTTTCCGTGAGATGGACGTGGAGCTGCGCAAGCAAATCGGCGACCGGCTTGTCAAGGGGCTGCGCCGGGTGATCGACGGGGGCGACGCCAACAGCAAGCTGGCGGCGGCAAACTTGATCGCGGAAATGGGGCCGACCGTGCAAAGCCTCACGCCGGGCGACAAAGCAGGCTTCGCGCGCGGCTTGACCCCCGAAGTCCTCCTGTTGGTCAAGGATAAAGACCTGGGCGTTCGCCAAGAGGGGCTGCGCGCCTTGGGCAGCATCTTCGCCAAGCCGGAAGATGCCGTGCCGGTGTTTCGCGCAACGCTGAAAAGCGATGCCGTGGGACCGCGGCGTCTCGCAGCCGACGGCCTGGCGCAGCTCGTGCGCGTCGCCGCTCATTTGCAACAACGGCCGGGCGAAACGACGCGGCCGGTGGAGGCGACACGCGCCGATGTCTTCGCCGCGCTCAAGCAAGTCATCCCCGCTTGCTCTGCCGGCTTTCACGACGAAGATCCCGAGGTGCGGCATCTGTGTTTGGGTGCGCTGCAAGTGTCCACCAAGGCTTTAGGCGATCTCATTCCAGACGGCGCCGGCAAAGACGAATTCCCTACCGGCGCGCTCACGGACGAACAGCGCGCCGACATTCAACGCTGGCACCAAGACCTCAGCGCGGAGCTGAAGGCCGTTGAACCCGTGGCCAAAGCATTGCAGGCCCAAAGCAAGTCGCTGGCACAGGCGCTCGACGATCCCGATGTCCACGTCAAGCTGGCCGCCATGCAGGCGCTCGAGAGCATCGGCAACGCCCGCATTCGCCTGCGCCGCCGCGTTTTGAGCGTACCCTTGATCAAAGGGGAAGGGGACGGCGGCAATCGGGCGCTATTGGCACAGCTCGATACGCTGGAATCCTTCGTCAAGAACCACCTGGACGACATCTCCAAGTACCTGACTCACCAAGACGTGCGCTTGCGGCGCGGGGCCGTCGAGTTTCTGGAGATCATCGAAGACGCCGCCACGCCGGCAACGCCGCTCTTGGCCGCGAGCCTGAACGACCCGGACCGCTTTGTGCGCTGGTCGGCCGTTCGCGCGCTCGGCGCGATTCCGCTGGACAAGGCGACGGTGGCCTTGCCGAATCTGGCCAAGCTGATGAGCGACCCGGATTTGAGCGTGCGCAAGGCGGCCGCCGAGGCCTTGGAATTTATGGGCCCCGCGGCGAGCGCCGCCGTCCCTGAAATCGCCAGCGCCGTTTCGGTGGGCGATTCCGAAGCCCGCATCGCCGCCATGTTCGCGCTGCAAAGCATCGGCGCCGAACATGGCAAGGCCGCTGTGCCCAATCTGATCGACGCGCTCGGCCACGAAGATCATCGCGTCCGCAAAGCCGCAGCCGAAACGCTCGGCCGATTCGGTCCCGCCGCGCTGTTGGCCGTACCCGCACTGCGCCGCGCCTTGGGCGATGAGGACGCGGGAGTACGTGCCGCCGCCAGCGACGCCATCTTGAGCATCCTGCCGCCACGCTAGTGAGAACTGCAATCCGAGCCGCGACCGTGAGGGATTGGGGCCATTCACAGGTTCACCCCTCCCTCACGGTCGCGGCTCGGACCATCCGGCGAGTTTCTTGACCACTCGTAGACGCCCGGTTATCATCCAAGCTCGAATGCACTTCGAGATCCCATTGGATGGCTGTTCCTCTTTGGACTTGCAGTTTGCTCTTGGTCGCGGCGTTGATGCTGGCGCTTCAACTGGGGCGCGTCTTGGACAAAGCGCGTGGCATTGCGGCTGCACTTCTTGTGACGGGGGTGCTCGCCGGCAGTTGGTGGCTCTTGGGGCAGGCGGCGCCCCCTGATGCCGGACCGGAAGACTGGTCGCAGGTTGCCGCTGTCCCCTCGGTGTCGTGCGCCAAGTGCCACGCCGATCATTACGAATCGTGGCACCGCTCCTACCACCGCACCATGACGCGCGACGCCGCACCGGATACCGTCAAAGGCGACTTCAATGATGCTATGCACGATTACCAGGGGTTAAAGACGCGCTTCACGCGCGAAGGCAATGCATTCTTCTTTGAGACCATTGATCCGCGCTGGGCGCTCGTGCGCGCGAAGTTAGGACCCGAAAGCGACAAACTGCCGCCGCCGCAGCACGTCCAGCTGCGCGTCGACCGCGTGGTCGGCTCGCACTGGATTCAGGAATGCATGCACAGGGAACCAAGCGGCCGCTATCAGCGTTTGCCGCTCATCTATCACATCGTCGAAAAGCGCTGGGTGCACAGCAACGGCGGCTTCCTTTCCCCGGACAGCGACGACTTCTGGGCGCAATGTCGCGGCGACGCGTGGAACGATAGCTGTCTGTATTGCCACAACACCGGACCCGCCAAGAATCCGCTGCGCGGCTTGCGCGGCCAGATCATCGGGTACCGCACCGAGGTGGACGAATTGGGCATTTCGTGTCAGGCCTGCCACGGTCCGGGGTCCGAACACGTTCGTCTGAACCACAATCCCGCGCGGCGGCTGGCCTTGCAGCAGTCGGGTGCGGGTGATCCGAGCATCGTGCATCCGAAACGACTGTCCGTGCCGCGCCGCGACGAAATCTGCGCGCGCTGCCACGGCGCCCTCACGCCTAAGGCAGAAGCGTGGGACCCGCATACCAATCGCGATCCTTTTATC
>JAKEFD010000112.1 GCA_022616245.1 Gemmataceae bacterium | reverse complement strand
GAACTCGACGGCCCAGTGGCAGCTCGTTTTCTTCCATCATCCTGCTTACACCTATGTGACGAATCACGGACCGACGATCCAGATGCGCTGGCCTTTCGACACCTGGGGCGCGGACGGCGTGTTCAGCGGTCACAATCACAACATGCAACGGATGGAAGCGAACGGGATTCCGTACTTCGTTTCCGGCGCGGCGGGCAATAGTATCTACGCAATCAGCGGTGAACCCAGCGACGCAACGGGCAAGTGGTACAACGCAACCAAGTATGGCTTCATGCTCGTCGACGCCACCGACAAATCGCTCATCTTTCAGTTCATCGATAAAGACGGAACCGTGCTCGACATCAGCACGGTGCCCGAGCCGGGCGCCGCAGCTTTTTTGATCATTTGTGCAACAGTGCTCTTCACTTGTTCGCGGACGGTGACTCGTATACGCCACGCGACGCGGCATTCTATGCGCGAATTCCGACACAAACACGTTCGCGATGTGCATTTGATGGCGGAGCCGGCGAAGCAGCAATCCGCAGCCTAAATCGAACGTTTGCCACGGCGTTAATTCTACCAGCCAAATCAACCTCCATGCGAAACGCAACAAATCTATTTGGCAACCTGTACCGCTATCATCAATTTTGGTTCATGGCCATCATTGGAATCATTCCGAGTATGGCGATGGCGGAGACACTTCCTCGCGGCCTTGGCCCTGCTTCTATGGATTCCTACCGTCAGACTATTCGGCTAACGTTTGGATCCGAGGCGGCCGCGCGACAAGCTCGCTTACGCATCGCGCCGCTTTACCATGATCTTAGGGCAGCCTTTTCTACGCGGATGGACGACAGCAACCTGAACAACCTGCGGGTCGCCGAGGTGATGGCACAATTCGGACAGAAAGGCACGTTTTACTTGAACGATCCTCACAACTGGTGGCAGGACAGCATCGACACCGGAGTAATCGTGCCGCGCGAACGCTTCCTGGAGATACCCCGGCGGCTCCTGAACGGCGGCAATTCCGTCGGCGGCCACACGCTTAATCATGAGATGCTGCCGGCAATGTCAAAGAACGTCGCCTTCCATGAGATTATGGGAGTGCGCGTGGCGCTCGAGGTTGCCGCTGCCTCGCCGGTCAGTTCGTTTGTTTATCCGTTCGTGTTTTATCAGTCCGAGCTCCGACAAGGCGACGACCGTGCGGACCTGGAGGACATGCTCCGCCGGTCGGGCTTCTACCAACTGGCCGAGCACAGATACAACAAGGACTGGGACAGCGGCTTGCAGGACGGCTTGTTCATAATCCTCGATGGGAGCACATCCAATGGCAAGTACAGCGAATCGGTCCTGACGCAGCCGAGGTGCGACGACGATCGGCCGTTATTTCTGGTCACTATGCACGCCTGGGTGAAACAGTGGGGCGGCCCGGAGTTTCCCAAGCTGGCGGACATCTACCGCAAATGGTCCGGCCGGAAGGATTGGTGGTACTGCAATCAAAATGAGTATGCAGCGTACCGATACCAGGCACTGCATTCGCGCCTGCACATAACTGTCGAAGACAATCTTTTGCAGGCTGTTTTGACGAGGCCCAATCCCCTGGATCTGAACGACTGGACTCCCTTGACGCTGAGAGTCGAGGGCGTGGATAAGGATGACGTGGTCTCGGTAGAAAGTCCCGGCGCCGTCGTTGAGCGCGTCGATCTCGGGGCTTCGCCTGTATTCGACATTTTTCACGGACAGGAGCACGGCGCTGTTGAGGTGTACGCCGAGACAGTCAATGCCGGCAATGCCGATCAACTTGATGAAGTGACAAGCCGCACTGAGGGCCTACGTGCCTTGTTGTACCGGAAGGGCCACGTATTGACGCTCGCGCTGCGCAACGACGGCACGCAGGCCTTGCAGGATATCCGCGTGACGTTCCGCCTTCCCTTGCGTTGGACAGAAGGGGTCGTGCGAAAACAGGTAGGGACCTTGGCCGCGGGCGCTTCCGCAAAGTTGGCGGTTACGTTGACCGAACGAACCGACCCCGAACATTATTCGGACGGAGTGGAATACGACGTGGCGCAAGTGGATTTTTGCGGCGCGCGCCGCGCGCGATTATTCGCGACTTGTGAAACGCCCAATTGCAAATCAGGGCCGTCGTTCGCCCGGAATGGCTTCTGGAACCTTGGCCCGCTGCCAGGCGACTTGGCCGGTTTTGATCCTCAGATATTCGCAAAGGCATTTCTGGAGGGCGGCTCACCGCAGAAGGAATACGCCGTGCCCTGGGGCGAGAACATTACTTGGAAAACACTGGAGCCCACCAAGGCCGCAGTTCTCGATCCCGACATCATTCCCACATCCGGTAAGTCAAACGTCCTGCGATCCTACAAATGGGACAGCACTTTGTATTTCCCTCATGAAAAGGTCCTTTATGTTTTCTACGGCCAGATCGTGTCTCCTAAGGACCAGACGGTTCGAGCAGTTTTCAGCCGGAAATGCGTGAAGCACTTGACGTTAAACGGCCAGAAGGTGGAAGGCGAGGAATTGGCACTTAATAAGGGACAAAACGATGTACGCATTCTGTACGCTCCAGCGCCCGGTCTGGGTTCGTCATTTGAAGAAAGCAACTACGGCTGCTATTTCCGATTGACGGATGCCGAGGGACGAAGGGTGGAGAATGTGCGCTTTCAGAGGCCGCGAGCACCGTGATTGACTTTGCTCCTGAAAAGCAATGCTATGGCCCGGCCCCAATAGACCATACTTCACTGGCAGAAGATTTCCGGATTACCAAGCACCACCCGCACCAATACGGCCGGATATTCGCAGTATTTCTGGGCCCCGGTAGCTTCCACCGTGCCATCGATCATCGGATGATATCGCTCACGCCAATAACCGTCGGTTGCGGCCATGCACGCGAGACGTGTCGACTCCACCAGGCGCTCCAGCGCTCGCATGCGCAGACAGGCCAGCGCTTCTAGGTGCCAAGTGCGTCCCATCGCCGCAACATCATTGCGCGGCGAAATCGGCAAGGGAAACGGCAACGGCTCGTTTAACTCCCACTTCTGATAATTAAAGGGTTTCGTGACCGTCAGCGTGGGGACGTTTCCCGGCCAAAACTTCTCTTTCGGCTCCTGCATGAGTTTTGACCAGAGCACGTTGAGCTGTTCGCCCTCAGCAAT
>JAKEFD010000111.1 GCA_022616245.1 Gemmataceae bacterium | reverse complement strand
TCCGGCTATTTTCCCCACCCATGCAATTCGTCGATCCGGAGATTCTTGCCGACGTGTGCGGGTTGTCGCCCGGCATCACGATGAGCGGCCTCGCCTTGGGCTTGGCGCTGTGGCTTTTTGGCTGGCGCTGGCATCGTTTCTGGATCGTGCTCGCCGGCTCTGCGCTGGGCGGCATCTATGGGCTGTTTGAAGGCCCCAGCTGGCAAACGGAGCCGGTGGTCGCCGCCCTGCTCTTGGGTCTGACCGCGGGCCTTTTGGCATTGGCGCTCGTTCGCCTCGTGGCTTTCACTGCCGGCGGCGTCGTTGGGCTCGTCCTTGCTCAGTATTTCATTCCCAGTTGGGAGCAGCCGCTCATCGTTTTTCTTTTATCCGGGCTGGCCAGCCTGTTGTTGTTCCGCGTTTCCTTGATGGCGCTCACCAGTTTTCTCGGCGCGGTGCTGTTGGCCTATGCGGGTCTCGGGCTACTCAATCACTATGGCGTATTGGACGCCGTCGCCTGGCTGGAACAAGGCAGCCAACTCTTGACCTGGGTGTGCGGCGCTTTAACGCTATTCGGCCTGGCGACGCAGTTTCTCCTGGATCGCCGCCGTCGCCGCCGCTATCGCGATCTTCGCCACGACGACGACGAGGACGACAACTGGGACGTACTCTTGGGGAAAGGCTCAAAGTTAGGGCGCATGATTCGAAAAGCGGGCTAACCGATTTCGGATTGCAGATTTTGGATTGCAGATTTGTCATCACATTCACGACAACGCGAAACCGCGGTCAATTTGCAATTAACAATCCGCAAGCGCAAATCCGTATAATTCCGCCATGGGACGGCGATTGCTGCACTGGCTTGGGGCGCTGGCGCTGACAGCACTGGAAGTCGCGCCGGCCAGCGCGCAATCCGAAGGCTCCGCGCCTGTCGTGCAGCATGTTGTCGCCTTTCTCGGCGTCGCCCTGGTGTTAATCGTCGTGTGCATGCCCAGCCGAAAACAATAATTCGACGCGCACAAGCCCCACGCGCCAAACATGACTCCCCTTTCCGATATCCTTGCATGCCTGCAGCAGCTCGCGCCGCTCGAACTCGCCGCCGAGTGGGACAACGTCGGCCTATTGATGGGCGATCCGGCGGCGTCGGCCGCGCGCGTGATGACGTGCCTGACACTGACGCCGGAATCCGCCGCCGAAGCCGTGGATCAACAAGCGGGTCTGGTGGTTACGCATCATCCCATTCTGTTTCGGCCCACCAAGCGCCTCGCCGCGACAAATCCGGAAGGCCGCATGCTTTGGGCGCTGGCCCGTGCCGGCGTCGCCGTCTACAGTCCGCACACTGCCTGGGACAACGCGCCCGGAGGCATCAACGACTACCTCGCGCAGCGCCTTGGACTGACACAGTGTAGTCCGCTCGCTCCGCACCGGGACGGCGCGCCGGCCGCGCACAACAAGTGCAAGATCGCCGTCTTTGTTCCAGACAACGACCTGGAGCGCATCATGGACGCGATGTTTTCGGCCGGCGCGGGCGTGATCGGCCAATACAGCGAGTGCAGCTATCGGCTTTCTGGAACCGGTACGTTTTTCGGCTCGGATGCGTCCAACCCCGCCGTGGGCCGCAAAGGCCTGCGCGAGGAAGTCAGCGAATGGCGACTGGAAGTGCTCTGTCCGGAAGCGCGTTTGGCCGCCGTCGTGGGAGCGATGCGTACGGCGCACTCCTACGAGGAGCCGGCATTCGACATCTATCCGTTGCGCAGCGAACCAGGGAAAAACGGCGTGGGCCGCATCGGCACGTTGCCGCAAGCGACGCCGCTTGAGGAGTTCGCGCAAGTGGTTAAACGGCAACTCAACGCCGCATGCGTGCAGACCGTCGGCGCAGCGAAACAAGCCGTGCAGCGCGTGGCAATTGTGTGCGGCTCAGGCGGTGAATTCGTCCAGGACGCCGTGGCGCAAAAGGCGGATGTGCTCTTGACCGGCGAGGCTCGCTTCCACGACTGCCTGGCAGCCCAAGCAAACGGCCTGGCGCTAGTCCTGCCGGGACACTATGCCAGCGAGCGCGGCGGCGTCGAGGAATTGGCGCGCCGCTTACACGAACGGTTTCCAAATCTGGAAGTTTGGCCTAGCAAAGACGAGCACGACCCAATTCGGTAGGGCAGAATTGCTCCGAAACGACGCAAGTTGCTTGTAAACTAGAATCTTGCGCTGGGCGAAAGTCTGTGCAAAAGTCTGTGCAAATCGCTCACACCCCCCCCCGCACATACGCGGCCGACTTGTTATCGATCACTAATAATTGGTTTCGTGGCTGCCGTTTCGCCGTTCTCGACATAGACGCGCGTGCTTTCCTCCTCAATCACCGGTCCAGCTTCCAATTGATCGGCCCGAATCTCAATGCGGAAGCGCTGGTCGCCCGGCTTGGCGCCGGCCACGAAAACCTGATACTCCGTTTGCTGACCGGGGGCCAATTGCGGTATGACGGCGAACACCAGCACCTGTGCACCCGGGATCGGCTCGCCCAACTGGTGGTTCACTTCCGCTTTGGCGCGTCGCAACTGGAGCCCGTCGCGAATGAACGCGCGCACCTGGATGTTCGTGATCGGCGCGGTCCCGGTGTTGCGGAGCCTGATCGGATACATCGTTTCGCTGCCGACCTGGATCGGGTCTTCGCGATCGGTCATCTCCACGGCCAGCGCCGACACTCCAGCAAACAAAGTGCACACCTCCGCCAGCACTACAACGCCACGATCCGCCAGCGCCTTGGCCTTGTGGCACAGTTCTCCCGTCGCCGCGGCTTGCAGCGTCAGGACCACGGTGCGGCTCTCGCCCGGCTGCAACGTGCCCAAGAGCCAGGCCGCTTTGCCCGCGAGAAACCTGCCGTCGCCGCTGGCTTGGAGAAACTTCGCTTGCGGCGCCGGCGTGGATTCCAGGAGCACATTGTTGGCCGCCGTCTTGCCTTTGTTCGTCACCGTCAAGAAGTAGCGCGTCGGCAGATTCATGTATTGCCGCTTCGGCCCCTCGATATTCAAGGCGAGCTCGGTTTTTTCTTCCGTTTCGATGATCGGCGGCGGCGGCTTGTCCTTGACCTGCGGTCTGGGCGCGGCGCCGGCCAAGCGCGTGGTCACGCATTGGCCATGCTCAAACTGCACGCGCACGCAATTGGTCAAATCTGTTCCATCCAACGGTTCGAGCACCAGGACAATGTACTTGCACGCGCCTGCCGGCAGCGTGCCCAGTTTCCATTGCAGCTCCGGCTCCTTCACATCCGGTTCCGGGTTGGCGCGCACGAATTTGGCGTTCTTCGGCATCGGGTTCTTGACGACGACGTGATGCGCGTCCGCCGCCGAGGGGTTGTCGACCTGGATGCGATATTCCACGGGCGCGCCGGGCCGTGCCTCAGCCGGCACGCGCACGCGCAGCTTGACGACCGGCGTGGGCGGGTCGACCGGCGCGACCACGACAGGCGCGGCGCAATCCTCTCCGGGCCAGGCCCCCGCGTGCGAGCAACGGGTCGCGCCGTCGCCGTAGAGCAACGGGGGAGCGCCGCTCGACACGAAGAGCAAGAAGAGAAAGCCCGTGGCGCACGCCGCGTATCGCTGCTTCATGGCGAAAACAACCAATGGCAAAACGTAAGGACTCTGACGCCTGGCGCGGGACAGGCCGATGGGTTCATGCCATTGTCTCTTGCATTACCGGCAATGTCAGGAGCAGTTCGTCAAGCGGCGGCCTCGATAGGGTTTCGCTGGGCCGCACAGGTGTTAGAATCAGTTTCTTTGGTACAGCAGGACGACGCTTGAGATCACCGAAAAGGAGCGTCTGCTTGAAATGGCGGGCGAAACGCACACTTGGCCTTTCTCATAGCAGCAGGTTACAATCGGCACTGCTTGAGAAAGGGTCGTCCATGTCCGCCTCCGATAGCCACGCCAACTTGTCGCTCGCCACGCTGAAGCGCCTCGACGCCGTTTGTGCCGCTTATGAGAAAGCCTGGCGGCCGGACCAGCCGCCCGCGTTCGCCGAGTTCTTGGCCAACACGGCGGAGCCGGAGCGCAGCGTCGTTTTCCGCGAACTGTTAAAGCTGGAAGCGGAGCTGCGCCAGCGCGCCGGCGTGGACATGCCGACGGAGGAAATTGCCCGGCGCTATCCCGAGTACGCTGAATTCGTAACCGAGTTTCTTGGCCGTCGCGTTCCGTTCTCCGAATCGGTGTCCGGCGCGAGTGGCAAAGGAACCAGTCCGCACGATACGCCGACGGTCGCGGGCACGCAGCCCGAGCAGTCGCGGCCCGACGATCTGGCATTTCTAGAGCCTTCGGACAAACCGGGAACAATCGGACGACTGGGACACTACGAAATCCAGGGCGTGGTCGGTCGCGGCGGCATGGGTGTGGTGCTCCGGGCCTTTGACGAAAAACTGCATCGCATCGTCGCCATCAAGATCCTGGGCCCGCAATTCTCGACCAATGCCACCGCCCGCCTGCGCTTCGAGCGCGAAGCACGATCGGCTGCCGCGGTCAGCCACGATCACATCATTTCCATTTACCAGGTCGACGAAGTGAACGGCGTCCCGTTTCTGGTCATGCCGCTCATTGTCGGAAAGTCGCTCCAAGAGCGCTTGGACGAGTCCGGGCCGCTGGAACTCAGGGCGATCTTGCGCATCGGCAATCAGATCGCGGAAGGGCTGTCAGCGGCGCACAGAAAAGGCCTGGTGCACCGCGACATCAAGCCGGCGAACATTCTGCTCGAAAACGGCGTCGAGCGCGTCAAGATCACCGACTTCGGCCTGGCCCGCGCCGTCGATGACGCCACCGTCACGCAATCGGGCGTGATCGCGGGCACGCCCATGTACATGGCCCCCGAGCAGGCAGGCAACGAACATGTCGATCATCGCGCAGACTTGTTCAGCCTGGGCTCGGTGCTGTACACGATGTGCACGGGCCGGCCGCCTTTCCGCGCGACCGGCACCATCGCCGTCATGATGCGCGTGATCGAGGACACGCCGCGGCCCATCCGCGAAGTCAATCCGGACATTCCCGATTGGCTGTGCGACATCATCGCCAAACTGCACGCCAAGAAGCCGGACGACCGGTTTCAGACGGCGCGCGAGGTGGCGGAGCTGTTGGAGCAGCATCTGGCGCACCTGCAGCAGCCGCACGTGGCGCCCAAGCCGGCAGCCGTGTTCATTCCTGCTGCCACGCGAAATGATGGAGGGCTGCGACCTCCGCTCGAAGCACAACAGCCTTGGCCGGTTTGGCCGATCGCATTGCTGGGCGTTCTCCTGGTACTCCTCGCCCCGGTCGTATTCGTTCTGTTTGGCATGGAGACCATCCCCATCGTCGGTGCCATCGCCCTTGTCTACGTCGTTGCACTGTACCTCTGGCTCAAGCAACAACCTACGTCGGCGGGCGGCGAAGTCCGGGCCGGGCCGCGCTCGCTCTTACCTGTCGCGCTCGTCGGCCTGTTCGTGCTCATTGTGGCGGGACTTCTGCTTTTCCTGCTTTCGGCCAAGCACGGCGAGTCGCCGTTTTGGCAATGGGCCACAGCGCCGATCCTTATGGTCGGCGTGGTTGGCATCCTTTGCGCGTTCTGGTTGTACCTACGGCTCCAACCTCGGCAGCGCCTGCCCGCGCGACCGGAGCAGTTCGCGCAGGAACTTCAGCCAACGCGCTGGTGGGTGCACTTGGCGAAGTCCGTTGCGGCATATGGGCTATTCTTGCTTGTTTTCCTTTTGATCGCGGGCGGCCTCAGCGATGCCGGTGTCTGGGCGAATCCCGTCATCGAATGGTGGACGCTCGGCATTCTTGGCTGCCTCATACTCTGGCATCTCTGGCAAGCTACGCGCCGCCGGCAGCCGTTTTGGTTGTTGCCCATTCCCGTCTTGCTCGCGGGCTTCATCGTACTTTTCGCCATTGTCTCCTGGCCATACTACACGGCGATGCATTTTCAGAACTTGATGAAACAACAGCGTTACAGGGAAGCGGCGCTGATGACCCCGGCTGTCGCACGCTGGTCCATTCACAACGGCCTGCCGATCATTCGCTCGGTGAACAGCGACAGCATCGGCGTCGCGGAGTTGGACTTGCCGTTCAAGTTCGACATCAGCGAGGCATGGGACAGGCATTTGAGCCGAGACGAATTCGGTGACCAGTTGGTGTTCAGCTTCAAGTCTCAAGGTCAAAAATACTACCGCGTGAACATGATCGCTCTCCGGGGCAGTCTGCATTGCGAGTCGATTACTTTCCACGGCATGGAGAATCGCTCCATCACGCGCGAGGAGTGGGAGGAATGGGTCGCGGGCAACGTCGTGGGCCACGCCGGAAGACCGCCTGCAACCGCCGTAGCGCCCTTCGATGCGGCCCAGGCCAATCTGCACCAGCTTGCCTGGACCCGTCATGTGGGCGGGCCGGTGACGCTCACCAATTCGATCGGCACAAAGCTGCGCGTGATTCCGCCCGGCGAGTTTCTGATGGACGGCAACAAGGTACGCATTACAAAGCCTTTCCGCATCGGCATTCACGAGGTCACCGTGGCACAGTTTCGGCAATTCGTCGAAGAGACCGGGCACAAGACCGAGGCCGAGGTTGACGGCAAAGGCGGCTTCAACAACAACTGGCAGCAAAGGCCGGAATACAACTGGCAGCATCGCGAATTCGCTAGGGACACAAACCAGCCGGCGGTGTTCCTGGCGTGGAACGACGCCGTCAAGTTCTGTGCGTGGCTGAGCGAGAAAGAAAAAAAGACTTATCGCTTGCCGACCGAAGCCGAATGGGAGTGGGCCTGCCGCGCCGGCAGCATGGGCACTTATCATTTCGGCGATGACGCCGACCGGCTCAACGATCACGCCTGGTACGGCGGCAATTCCGGCACGTCGCACCCGGTGGGACAGAAGAAGCCCAACGCCTGGGGCCTGTTTGACATGCACGGCAACGCGGCCGAGTTTTGCAGCGATTGGTCGGCGCCGCTTCCTGCCGGCGAGCGCGTCGATCCAAAGGGGCCTGCCGAGGGTGAATTCCGCGTTGTCCGAGGCGGCGGCTTTCACGACGCGCGCGTCGCGACTACGTGCAGTCAGCGCGGCGCGGCGGCGCCGAAGCTGGCGATGATGCATTTCGGTTTACGTTTGGTGTTGGAAGAGTCGATCACGCCACGCGGCAAGCTTCCCGAATCAGCCGATGACGTCCTCCCCACCATGGTCGGCGCGTGGCGCGCACAGATCACCCACAAAATCATCAACGGCCAACCGACCAAGTTTCGCACCGAGGGCTATGCCGACATCCGCTGGGTCGCCGGCAAACGCTTTCTGCACATGCGCGAACAGGTTGGCCCAGCCGGCGCCAACTTCGTGCAGGTTTTCTCCTTCGATCCGAAGACAGGCGACTTCCGCAACACGCACTTCGATGCCACGGGCATGGTGATGGGGCCAACGACGTCACGCTGGGACAGCCGCACACACACGCTGACCGGGACGAGCAAACCCGATGCGGCGGGCCTCATGGTCAAGAACACGCGCTTCATCGATGCCGACACGATGGAATGGGAAGCAATCGTGCGCGACAAGACCGGCAAGACCATCTTCGAGACCTATGCCAAGCTGACGCGCGTGGCCGGTCCGGCCAAGATCAACGAAGACGAGGCCCCCGTGCCGGTCCCGGCGGAAACGGCGGTGCTGCACAAACTCGTCGGCGACTGGCAGACCACACACGTTCAGAAAGCGCCGGTTCAATCGGCCAAGAGCCGGCACACGGCGGCCAAAGTTCTCGGCGGCCGCTTCGTTTCGTTCCAGGAACTCGATCTTCCAAGCAGCGAGGAACACTTCGGCATCATGACCTACGACGTGCCCAGCGAAAAGTACCGGCTGTGGAACTTTGCGCGTTCGGGACAGATTCAAGAGTTTCAAGGAGTATGGAACGACGCGGCCCAGCGCCTGACCTGGCACCGGATCGAGCCGGATGGCAGCGCGCATTACCGCATCCTGGACTGGCGCGGACCGGACGAGTACAAGCAAACCATCCAATCACGCAACAAGTCGGGTGGATTGCTGTCGGAGCTGGAATTAACAACGAGGCGGCAGTCCAAAGGCGCTGACGGTTGGGCGCCATTCTTTTCCGGATCAGATACGACGCCAATGAAGGAATAACTCGCTGACAATCGCATATAATCAGCATGGAGATCTTTGAGCGATGACTTCGGGGACAAGCGATGGGACTAACGTTTGTTGAAGGCACCGTGACCGGTAAGAAAGGCAAGAAAGCCACGCTTGAGTTACTGGTTGACAGTGGCGCTCTCTATTCGCTGTTGCCGGAGAAATATTGGAAAGCCATCGGACTGAAACCGAAACGCACGATGACGTTTACATTGGCAGACGGAACGAAAGTCAAAAGAGCGGTCTCGGAATGTCACATTACCTTGCCGCAAGGAGACGCCCACACGCCTGTCATTCTCGGCGAGCCGGGAGACGAAGCGCTTCTTGGGGCGGTTACGTTGGAGATTCTGGGGCTTGTATTGAATCCATTCAATCGGACTCTTCAAGTAATCCAAGGAATGCTTGCTTGAAGTGACGCAAGTCATCGCCACGGATCGTCTTCCCACTTTTCGCGCGGGCGCTCCATGTCCTGTCGCCAATTCCTGAATTCGCGCACGGCCTTGGCCACGCCGGCCACGAGACACAGGCCGGCAACGCCGGCGATGGTCGGCGCTACCCACGAAGGCAGCGGCGTCCTGGGACGGCGGGAACTCACGGCTCCGCCTGAGGGCCCAGGCGGTCAACAACCGATTGCCAACACGTCCGGCGTCGTGAAAAACAGCAGCATAAAGGCAATGATCTTGTTCATGCGCGTACCCATTTACCAATCATAGTTCAGTCGACGGCGTTGGGCAAATCCGCCCTGATGTGGTTGTTCAGCGCCGGCCCAACTCCACCAGCTCCACCTCCGCGACCGGCGCCTGCCGCCAGCGCTCATCCAGCCGCCACAAGCCGGCGTCCTGGGCGTGGC
>JAKEFD010000110.1 GCA_022616245.1 Gemmataceae bacterium | reverse complement strand
GCAGTCCGACAACGCATCGGCGTCGTCGTCGTCGGCCAGGAAATAGTCGTCGAGCGCATGTTGATCGCGCTCTTTACCGGCGGCCACCTGCTCTTGCAAGGCGTGCCCGGTCTGGCCAAGACGCTGCTCGTGGCCACGTTGTCGCGCACGATCGACCTCAAGTTTGCCCGCATCCAGTTCACCATCGACCTGTTGCCTTCGGACATTCTCGGCAGCGAAATCCTCGATCAGCGCACGAATCAGTTTCGCACGCACTTGGGGCCGATCTTCACCAACCTGTTGCTGGCTGACGAAATCAACCGGGCCGCGCCCAAGGTTCAAAGTGCTTTGCTTGAAGCCATGCAAGAGCGCAAGGTGACCATCAGCAAAGACGTGTTCAAGCTGCCGGCGCCGTTTCTGGTGATCGCCACGCAGAATCCGGTGGAACAGAGCGGCACCTTTGAACTTCCAGAAGCTCAGCTCGACCGGTTCATGCTTTGCCATCGCCTCGACTATCCCACGCTCGACGAAGAGCGCGAAATCTTAAGGCGCAACATGAAGTTAGGCATTCGCCGCGAGGAACAAGGCGCCATTGCTCGCACCGAGTTCGACATTCTCGATGACAAACCGGTGGGCACTTCGGAGGATCTGGTGACCGCCATGGAGCTGGTCCACGAGGTTTATGTTAGCGACACGTTTCTCGAGCACGTGGTCGAAATCGTGACCCGTACGCGCAAGCATCGCGCCATCGAGTTGGGCGCCAGCCCGCGCGCCGGCATCGCGCTCATCAAAGGGTCCCGCGCCCGCGCCTTGATCCACGGCCGCGACTACGTCATTCCCGAAGACCTGTTCGCCTTGGCGGAAGACGTCATGCTGCACCGCACGCGCTTGACCTATGAAGCCCTGGCGGAAGGCAAAACCGGCGCCGGCATCTTGCAGGGCCTGTTGCGCGAGATCGGCGCCACCGAAGAGAAAGGGAAGCGCGTGAGCCCGCGCTAAATCCGAATATCGAAACCCGAATTTCGAAACAAACTCACATACCGAAATCCAAAATGGGTTCACTGGTTTTCTTATTTGTATTTTGAATTTGTTTCGGATTTCGGTTTTCGAATTTCGGATTTAGGCGGCCAGGCACACTCACCCGAGAAATGAACCAATGGAAGGCTATCTCGAAACCTGCGATCACCTGAATCCGCGCCAGTTCGTCGTCGCGATCAAGCGCCTGGCCGACAACTTCAGCTACGGCTCGGACAAGTCGCCGTTTTTGGGTTCGGGCGTCGAATACGTTCAGTCCCGGCCCTATCAGTGGGGCGATCCGGTGCGCGCGATCGACTGGAAGGTCACGGCTCGGACGGGCAAGTTTTACGTCAAGGAATACGAAGCGCCCAAACGCATGCCTTGTTACCTGCTCCTGGACACTTCCGCGTCCATGGCGATCAGCTCCGTGCCGCGCAGCAAATACTCGATTGGGCTGCACCTGGCGGGCGGCCTGGCGTTCGCGTGTTTGGAACGCATCAGCCCGGTCGGCGTCGTGGGTTTGGGCAGTCGCGATTTTCGGATCCAGCCGAGCCTGTCCGGCCCGCAGATTTGGCAATGGCTGCACCGACTGCGCCGTTTTCGTTACGACGAAACCACCGCAGTCGGCAAGCGGCTGGCGGAGTTAGCGCCGAGCCTGACTAGCCGGGCGCTGCTCGTCCTCCTGAGCGACATGCACGATCCGCAAGCGCTGCCGGCGTTGAAGTTGCTTTCGCAGAAGAACGATTGCGCCGTCTTGCAACTGGAAGATCCGGCGGAAAAAGGCCTGCGCGGCGCCGGCTTCCTGCGGGCGCGCGAAGCGGAGACCGGCCGCGAGTTCGTCACCCGCGCCAGCCGGCACTGGCTCGATCCGGAGGTGCTTGCCGAGGAGCTGAACCGCTCCGGCATCGACCATTTGCGGATCGCCACGGACCAGCCGTTTTTGCATAATGTGCGCAACTTCTTCAAGTCGCGCGGACTCTTGGGCCGCGGTGCTCGTTGAGATTTACTTAACCACGGATATCACGGATTACACGAATGACAAAAAACTCTTCGATCCTAATCCATGTTTTCCGTGTAATCCGTGGTTAGAACGAACATGACAAGAAGCGCTGGCATGATTGTCTTGGTAGTATTGTGCTCATCGGCTTTTGCCGAGGACAAGCGCAAGTCCTCTGTCGGCCTGCCCGCGCGCATTGATCAGATCGTGTTGCCCGGGACGGAGTTGGAAGTCAAGAAACTCGACGACCGCAAGCTGCCGGTTGTGCTGCGCATTGTCAACGTGTTTCCGCACGGCACCGCGCATCGCTACGACCTCGTCTACTATGGCTTGGACCCAGGCACATTCGACCTCAGGGACTACTTGAAACGCAAAGACGGCTCGTCCATGGCGGATTTGCCCGCTCTCCCTGTGGAAATCAAGGCCATTTTGCCGCCCGGTCAAATCGAACCCAACAAGCTGGAGACTCAATCCGGACCGTGGCTGGGCGGCTATAGACTGATGCTCATCGTGGGCGGAGTGTTGTGGGTCGGCGGACTGGCGGCGATTCTGCTCGTGGGGCGCAAACGTCGCGCGGAGCTGGCACGACTTGCGAGTCGGCCGGTGACTTTGGCCGACCGTCTTCGTCCCTTGGTGGAAGAGGCGCGGACGGGCACGCTGTCGACCGCGCAACGCGCCGAACTAGAACGCTTACTGCTGACCTTTTGGCAGCGCCGCTTGGGTCTGGAAGACGCCAAACCCCACGAAGCGTTTGCGACGTTGAAAAAGCACCCCGACGCCGGGCCTCTCATCCGGCAACTGGAAGTCTGGTTGCACTGCCCGGCACCTGCGGATAGCTTCGATGTCGGTGCTCTGCTGAGACCGTATGCGGACATTGCCGGCTGACAATGCTGGGGAGTGTTCAATTATCGAAATCGGTTGACGATTCCAGCGAGGAAGGGGGGGTGTGGGTGTGTCGCGCGACCAATTCCACAACTTTCTTGTCCTGTAATAAGTTACGGCAACGGATAGGTCGCGCGGGTCTGACATGAATCAGATCAAGTGAAAAAGTGGAAAGTCGAATGAAGCTGCCGTTTTGACAGTAAACAATCGCTCGAGGGAACATGACATTTCTCTATGGCCCGGTCTTAGTTACCCTTGTTGTGCCCGCTGCATTGATCTTGTGGCAGTGGCGGCAGGGCCGTCGTTCGCTGGCGTTGCCCTTCGACCACGGCAAACCCGGCAAGGGCCGCGCCTGGTGGGTGTTTCTTAGTCTTGCCGACAACCTCCCCGCGCTCGTCCTGGCTGTCGTCATCATCCTCTTGGCTGGACCGATACGATTGGGCGAACCCAAGGACAAGCGCTCGCTGACCAACATTGAATTGTGCGTGGACGTGTCCGGCAGCATGACTGCTATCTTCGGCGAAGGCACTCGGTACGACACTTCGATGAAAGCCATCGACAGCTTCCTTACCTATCGCAAAGGCGACGCCTTCGGCCTGACGTTTTTCGGCAACAACTACCTGCACTTTGTCCCGCTGACATCGGACGTATCCGCCATCCGGTGTGCGCCGCCGTTCATGCGGCCCGAGGTCGCTCCGCCTTGGATGGGCGGCACGGAAATCGGCAAAGCTCTACGCGCCTGCAAGAAAGTGCTCGCGGAGCGGCACGAAGGCGACCGCATGGTCCTGCTCATCTCCGACGGCGACAGCTTTGATCTTGGCGGCGGCGTCGATTTGGCTGTCGGCAAGGAGCTCAAGGACAACAATATCGTCGTCTATCACATCCACATCAGCGACGTTCGCATCCCGGATTCGATGATCAACATCACGAGCATTACCGGCGGCGAAGTCTTCAACCCCGGCGACCCGGAAGCGCTCAAGGAAGTATTCAAGAAGATCGATCAAATGCAGAAGACGAAAGTGGAGAAAACCATCGGCGACACGCTCGACGATTTTTGGCTGTATTGCGTGATCGGTTTGAGCCTGGCGGGGACATTGCTCTTGTCTTGGTTCGGCGCGAGGTACACACCGTGGTAGCGGAACTGGCGCTTGTGGCGACGATCATCCTGGCGGCGGCGGCGGAAAGGCTGCACGCGCTTCGGGCCCGCCGCGTCGCGCTGTTGGCGTTCGGTCCTGCGGGCAAGCCGCGGCTCTGGGCCCGGTTCGCGCCGTTCCTGCGCGTCGCCGGACTGTCCGCATTGGTTTGGGGATTGACCACGCTCCTCTTGCTGCCGTCCAAGTTGCATCACTCGGTGGAAGACGTGGCCAAGGGCGACTATCGTCATCTCTTGATCGTATTGGATGTGTCACCGAGCATGCGGCTTTCGGACGCGGGGCCGACGGGCAAGCAAAGCCGGATGAAAAGGGCCAACGATCTTTTGACATCGTTCTTCGAACGCGTGCCGATCCAGTCGTACCGCATCAGCGTGATCGCCGTCTACACCGAGGCCAAGCCGGTGGTGCTGGAAACCACCGATCTGGAAGTGGTCCGCAATATTCTCGGCGACCTGCCGCTGCATCATGCTTTCACCTCCGGCTCGACGAATATCTTCGCCGGTCTCGAGGAGGCGGCCAAGGCCGCCCATCGCTGGAAACCGCAAAGCGCCACCCTCGCTATCATCAGCGACGGCGACTCCGTGCCGGCCACCGGCATGCCCAAGATGCCCGCTTCGATCAAGAACGTGCTCGTCGTCGGCGTCGGCGATCCCGTGACGGGCCAGTACATCGACGGGCATCAATCGCGGCAAGACACGTCCACGCTGCGGCAAATCGCCACGCGCCTGGGCGGGTTTTATCACAACGGCAACGACAAGCACCTACCGACCGATCTATTGCGGGCCATCGACGCCCAGGCCAGCAAGAGCATGTGGACGCGCCTGACACGCCGCGAATACGCGTTGTTTGCTTGCGCCTGCGGCTCTACCACCCTGGCTTTTCTGCCGCTGGTCTTGTTCTTGGCCGGAACTGGCTGGCGCCCCGGAGTGCACCAGAGAGATGTGTTGCCCAGAAACGAACAGGGCAAGGGAGAATGAGGGATCTTCAGTCCTCTCCACTCGGAGCTCCCACAAGGCGATAACCACTATCAGTTCAAGCCAGCTGTACCTTGATCGCTTAGTTGCTTCCTACGCGATTTTGCGATCCGCGCGAAGGTCACCGTAGAAAATGCCTGCGATATCGGCGCTTTTGAAAAGGGCAACGAGCACTTCCTCAGTGGTAGTGCGGACGACGATGCTAAAGACGTCGAAAGCACTCACGCTTCCATCCGCAAGTCGAATCACCAGGCACCGAAACCCCCTGCTCCGCCGAAAGAATTGTGATCCGCGATCGCCGGTGCGGTTTGCTCACGCTGAATCTGTCGGAACCTGTCGAAACTCATCGGCGATATACCGGCACGTCGGGTGCAACCGGGCAATGCTTTGCATCATTTCAATGAATTCGGCGGTGCGATCGGCGTCGTCCGCAAGGAACTCGGGCAGCAACTCGACGTCATTCAGCAATTCGGCAAGGTCGCTTTGACCCGCTTGGTAAGCCTGCTCCTTCGCCTGCACAATTAGCCGTTGCAGCGCCCGCAACGCCTGCGGATACTGTTCGTCCTGGATCATGGGCTGCCTCCAAAATCAAAGCCAATGTCTTCGATCTTTGTTCCTTGCTCCCCGCATGGCTGCACCAGAATTGCTGGATACGGCAATACGGCCTGCATCGCTCCCGAAACCGCGCGATTCCAGCGCGTCTCATCCGCGGGCGTGATCCGCCGAATCACAGACTTGGGCGATCGCAGCGCATCCAGAGGAAGCAAACCTTCGCCCTGACTCTGGCCGCTGGCATCGATAATTTCTGCCCGAATCTGCGAGTGCCCATGCAGCGCAGCTGCCTTTGCTCGCGGCACTCCTTCCATCACCCGATAGAGCGCGCCTGCCACATGGGTAAACTGCTTCATGAGGGTAGGCCAGATGCATTGCGTAGTTCCGTCTCTAGCGGCATTGTAGCTTCAGTTCCAGGCCGTTCCAATTGCATTCACCCGGCGTTTTGGAGTGCGGCGCTTTTCCGCCGCTTTTGTTTTATGATTGGTCGAGCAGCTTCCGAAGCCCCGGAGGGGCGACAGTCCATAGCCAGGGGTGTCAACCCCTGGAAACGGACGGCAACAAACATCCCAAGCCCCGAAGGGGCGATAGTGCATCCGTCAGCGACACCGCACTGTCGCCCCTGTGGGGCTTGGGCTTTGGGCGCTGGCCGATTCCAGGGGTTCGCACCCCTGGCTAATGGCTGTCGCCCCTCCGGCCCTCCGGGGCTGTGGTCCTACTGTCGCTCTTGCTTCACTCCCAAATGT
>JAKEFD010000109.1 GCA_022616245.1 Gemmataceae bacterium | reverse complement strand
GCAAGGTCGGTGAGCGACTGTGCCGCGATGCCCTCACGACGCCCGAGCCGATGCGCCAACCAAATGCACAAGAGGATGCCGAGAAACAGCATCGCGCCGTAGCCGTAGATGGGCAGGTCGAGGATCGGAATTCGAAAAAGGACTTGGCGCATGCAACGAGATTGGCAGATTTTATGCGGCAGGGCAAGGCCAGTCGGGTTAACACTAGCCCGACGCGCGAGCGAGGGACACCTAACGAGTAAAGGAGCTGTCCGAAACGTCTTTTTCTTCCTCTTCTTCGTCGGCCTTGATTCCCGCCAGCCGGCCGATCAGGGCCACGCCGCCGGTGATTGCCGCCAGGCTGACCACGCCGGAAACGACCCAGACCGCCAACGTGAGAGCAAAGATCTGTTCGCGCAAATACGCTGCCAAGAAACAGGTCACCGTGCCCGCGGTTATCAAGACCACCATGGGCACCAGCAAGGCCATCCGCCCCGCCACGCGCGCCCGGTCGTCCTCGCTGGGGAGCATTTGGCCCGCGTCCAACGCCTTCATGTGCTCGACGTGCTGCATCTCACATTTGCGCATGTGGGCGCGCAAGAGCTGTGGCACCACGATCATGAGCGTGCCCACCACGATGATGGACAGCAAGAGTATGACGATCTCGCCGCTGTGCTTCTCGAAGAATGCTTCCATGGGCTTATTCCCTGGGCTTGTCGTTCACGCCCGTCCTGGGGTAGTTGTAACGCAGACACTTCCCCATTCACTCTAATCCACACGCCCCTCGCCCGCCATGCCCATTCGCCGTTTTGCAGTAGCGGAAAGACTGGGCGGTCACCACAATAACTCCATGCGCATCAAACTCGACTATGGCCGCTCCGGTTTGGAAGTCAACGTCCCCGACGATCGCCTCGTCGGTCCGCTCGCGATCAAGGACGCGCCGCCGTTGCCCGACCCGGAACAGGCAATCGCCCAAGTGTTGGCCGGGCCGACGGGCACTGCCCCCCTGGCGCACCTCGCGAAGGGGCGGAAGAACGCGTGCATCGTCATTTGCGACATCACCCGCCCGGTCCCCAATCGCTTGCTGCTGCCGCCCATGCTGAAGACGCTGGAGGCAGAAGGGATATCCCGCGACGATATACTCATCCTTGTCGCGACCGGGCTGCACCGTCCCAACCAAGGCGTCGAGCTTGAAGAAATGGTCGGCCCGGACATCGTCAAGCACTACCGCATCGAAAACCACTTCGGCAAAAAGCTCGACGATCACGAATTCCTCGGCGTGACACCGAACGGCGTCCCTGCCTACATCGACCGCCGCTACGTCAAGGCAGACCTCAAGATCACGACCGGCCTCATCGAGCCGCACCTCATGGCGGGTTATTCCGGCGGCCGCAAGGTCATCTGCCCCGGCCTGGCCGCCCTCGAAACCGTCAAGATCTGGCACGGGCCCAAGTTTCTCGAACATCCCAAGGCCGACTGCGGCTTCCTCGACGGCAACCCGGTGCACGAGGAAAACACGCGCATCGCCAAGCTCGCCGGCTGCGACTTTATCGTCAACGTGTGCATTGACGGCCAACGGCGCATCACCTGGGCCGGCGCGGGCGACATGGAAAAAGCCTGGTTCGAAGGCGTGCGCTTCGTGGAAAACGTTGTCCGCGTGCCGGTCCAGGCGCCGCTCGACGTGGTTGTCACGAGTGCGGCCGGCTATCCGCTCGACACGACCTGGTATCAGGCGATCAAGGGCCTCACCGGCGCTCTACCCATCGTCAAGCAAGGCGGCACGATCATCCTGGCCGCCGGCCTGTCGGAAGGCATCGGCAGCCCCGAATTCCAGAAACTCCTGGGCGACAATCCCGACCTCGGCGTCTTCATGCAGCGCATCCTCGGCAAAGACTATTTCGTCATGGATCAATGGCAGCTCGAGGAATTAGCAAAGGTCATCAAGAAGTGCCGCGTGAAAGTCGTGAGCGACGGCCTGCCCGCGGATACTTTGAGAAAATGCCACGCGGAACCAGCGTCGAGTGTGGAAAAGGCGATTGCCGATTCGCTTGCGGAATACGGGCCGAGCGCCAAGGTCGCCGTGATTCCGAAGGGGCCGTACGTGTTGCCCTATGTGGCCTAATTGCAACCACTGGTTTACTTTTCGCGCTCGATTCACCTTTGCAATCACGAAACGCATGCAGTGAAAACCTGTCTTGAAGCCCTGGCTCAAGATTTCTTCCGCCAAGACCTGAACCAGTTCGCCGGCGTCTTGGCCGTTTCCGGCGGCCCGGATAGCGTCGCGCTCGCGCGCCTCCTTCTCGCCCAGGAGCACCCGCCCCTCATTATCGCCCATCTCAACCACCTCCTCCGCGGCCCGGACAGCGACGCCGACGAAGCCTTCGTCATCGAGCAAGCAAGAAGCTGGGGCCTGCCGGTGCGGACCGCGCGAATCGACGTCGCGGCCGAGGCCAAGCGCCAGAGCGACAACCTGGAAAACTCTGCCCGCCGGCTGCGCTACGACTGGCTGACACAAATCGCGCGCGCGGAGCAAGCAGGCTGGGTGGCGACCGGGCACACCGCGGACGATCAGGCCGAGACTATCCTGCACCGGCTTTTGCGCGGCGCGGGCATGCAAGGGCTGGGCGGCATGTGGCAGACGCGCGGCTTGACGCCGGAGATTCGTCTGGTGCGGCCGTTGTTGACCGTGCGGCGGTGCGAGGTATTGCAGTATCTCGCGGAGATTGGACAACCGTTTCGCGAAGACGCCAGCAACCTCGATCCGCGCTTCACGCGCAATCGCCTGCGTCAAGTGGTCCTGCCCCTTCTTGTGCAGTTTCAGCCGGCCATCGTCGAGCATTTGTGCGCGCTGGCGAGCGAGGCGCGCGAACTGTACGCGGAAGTGGTGTTGCGCGCGCATCAGTTACTGCATGATTCCGAATTGCCGCGCGCCGGGGCTTGCATTGTCTTGGACACGCAAACGCTGGTTCATGCGCCGCGCCATATCCTGCGTGAAATGTTTCGCAGCCTCTGGCAACGCGAAGGCTGGCCGTTACAAGACATGGACCGCACGGCCTGGGAGAAACTTGCCGCCGTCGCGTGGGGAGAGCTGCCCGCGTGGGATCTGCCCGGCAGCTTGTGCGTGCAACGGAAGAATCACGTGGTTCAGGTCGTCCAACACTAGCCGGCGGCCGTGCCGCTTGGGGCGGCGCCGTCCGCCGTCGCGATGCGGTTGCGCCACACGCGGCGGACAAACCACAAGATCGCGTAGATCAAGAGCAGCCACGGCAGCACGAACAACAAGCCGATGATGAGATAACTCAGGCTGAACGTCAGCCCGCGCAGACTGAACGACAAACCGTGCCGGACCTGAGGCCAAAGTCCTTGATCGGCGGGCACCAAGAGCTCGGTGTTGGACAGCGTGACAATGATGCGGGCGAGGGCCAGTTTGCCTTCCGGCGCCTGCGGGTTGCGCGCCACCTGATGCACGCGGACCTGGCCGTTGCGCTTGAACTTTTCGACAAGCGAATTCCCCACAACCAGCGGCAAATCGTAAATCACTCGCGCCGTCACCCGGCCATTGCGCTCCAGGCCGACCTGGGTGTCGACTACCCGGCCCTTGGCGTCCTTGGCCAGCCCGTTCAGGCCGTCCAGTGTGCGCTCCACGTCGGACACTTCGATGGCCAGGGTGACAATCTCGCGCGGTGGAATCGTGCTCGCTTGGACCAGTTCCATCTTGAACGCGATCTTGGAATCCGTAACGGCGGCGCTTTCGGGATGGCGATACACCTGGCGCGACAAGACGTCCGTGGTTGCGCTCAGCTTGGCCTGCAGCGCCGCCTCGTCGGCGCGGGCCACATAGAACTCCAGGCTCGCGGACACGTTTTGCCGGTCTTGCTCATTGAGCTGGGCGTTGATGACGCGTCCCTTCAGCTTGCCCAAATCGTCACGCAAAGCGTTGTAAGCGCTGGCCACGTCCTCGGCGGCCACCCGCAGCGTCACCGTCTCGCGGGCGGGGATGCTGTCGAAGGTCGCCAGCTCGATTTGGAAGTGTAACTTGGCGTCGGTCACGTTGATGCCTTCCGGCAGGCGGGTCACCTGGCGGATGAGCGTCTCGCCGGCCTCCTTGAGCGCTTTCTGTATCGCCGCTTCTTCGTCGCCTCGGCGCACGTTGAACTCGAGCTGCGCCGTCACGTTTTGCCGGTCTTGCTCGTTAATCTGGGCGTTGACGATGCGGCCCTTCGTCTTGCCGACCGCTTCGCGCAGCGCCTGGTAGACAACGGGCACGTTCTCGGCGGCGATCCGCAACCGCACCGTCTCGCGGGCCGGGATGCTGTCGGCGGGCACAAGATCGAGGCGGAAGCGGACCTTGGCGTCCGACACATGCACGCCTTCGGGTTGCCGGGTCACCTGGCGAATCAGCGTCTCGCCGGCATCCTTGAGCGCTATCAACAAGGCCGCTTCCTCGGTGCGGCGCACGTCGAACTCGAGCTGCGCCGTCACATTTTGCCGGTCTTGCTCGTTGATGTTGGCGTTGACAACGCGGCCCTTGGCGTTACTGACCACGTCGCGCAACGACTCGTACACCGTGGCCACATTCTCGACGGCGATCCGTTGCGTCACGGTCTCGCGGGCCGGGATCGATTCGGCGTCGGCCACTTCGACCTTGAAGTGAATCTTGGCATCGGTGACGTTCTCGCTTTCGGGCACGCGCGTGACCAGCCGGGTCAGCGTGTCGCCGGCTTTCTTGAGCGCTTGCAGAATGGCGGCTTCCTCGGCCCGGCGAATATCGAACTCGAGCTGAGCGGTGATGTTGTTCTTGTCTTGTTCGTTGATGTTGGCGTTGGTGACGCGGCCCTTGGCCTTGCCGACCGCTTCGCGCAGCGCCTGGTAGACGGAGGGCACGTCCTGGGCGGCGATGCGCATCGTGACCGTTTCGCGCGGAGCGACGTTGGCCAGGTTGTAAATCGAGATGAAGAACTGCGTGTCGCCGCGTTCGATCTTGCCGTCCTTGGGCAGAGTGCCGCCCTGGGCCTGGGAAACGCGGTCGATCTCCAGGCGGACCATGGTGCCCAGTTGTTTCAAGCGGTCGCGCAGCGGCCCGGCGTCCTTGGGCGCGGTTTCGAAGTTGAGAACGGCGTTGTACTGTCCGGCCCCGTG
>JAKEFD010000001.1 GCA_022616245.1 Gemmataceae bacterium | reverse complement strand
TGCTGCGTCATCTTGTGGTCGGAATTGTACGTGAACGTGTGCAGGCCGCTTTCGGCGTCGGTGATGTTGACGACATCGTTGCTGCCGTTGTAAGCGATGAGTGTATCGTAGGAAACCGTCACGCCGACGGGGAAGCGGGCGATCTTGCTCAAGAGGCCGCTGGTGTAAGTGAACTCGACGTAGTTGCCGTTGGGGTTGTCGACGCGGGTGAGCTTGCCGAGGGTATAGATGTAGGTGACGGCGAGGTTGTGGGCATCGACGACGCGGAGCAGTTTGTAGTCGGAGGTATTGTCGAAGATCCATCTGGTTTGGTCGCGCGACGTGTAAGTGTATTCGTTGCTAGCGAACGTCAGCGTACCTGGTTCGTGGGTCAATGTGTTGGTGTCGTCCTTGATGCCGGTGTAGGTGCCGCCGTTGTTGACGAAGAAACTGGTGCCGCCGTCGCCGTAGATCATGATTTTGTGGCCACCGACATCGACGAGGCGATTGAGATCGGGCAACGTCCAACCGTGGCCGAAAGGCGTGGCGCCGTTGACGACGATAGTTAGCGCGTCGCTGATGGCGCGCCAAATCGGGCCGTGTGTGGCGAAGCCGACGTCGAATTCGACCGTCCACGCGTAGCGGCCGGTTTGGGTGACGGCCGAATCGACCTGCAGGGAGAAGAAGTAGTCGTCCCCGGGCTGGTTGCTGCCGGAGGGGGTGATCGTGACCCAGCTCTGCGTTACGCCGCCCCAAGTCAGCCGCGCTTTGATGAATATCGGAACAGGCTCGGTTACATCGGACTTGATGCTGACAGCGACAATAGGTTTGGGCGTCGCCGTCTCGGAATTGTAAACGAGGCCTGCATAATAATGGAGCGTTTCCCGCTCCCAGGGCTGCTGGAATTGAGCGGCGGCGGCGTCGATGTAAAGGTTGCCGTTTTGCAGATCGACGGCCCATGTCTGTGCGTGGTAGGGATCGCGGTCCCGGATCTGCACCTTGGGCAGGAATCCGGTTGGCGGCGAGGTGTCGAGAATGGTCACCACGGCGGAGATCGGGCTGCCCTGACCCAGTCCCTGCGAAAAGTTGAACAGCGTGACGCTGAACGTTTCGTCCAGCTCGTCAATGTAATCGTCAATGATCCAAATGTCGAAGGGCTTGGCGATATCGCCGGCGCCGAACACCACTGTGCCGGCCGTGACGCCGATGTAATCCAGTCCGGCGGTTGCAGTGCCGTTGCTCGTGTAGTACTGGACGCTGTACGCTTGAGCGGCCACGCTGTTCAAGACAACTCGAAGCGTGACTTTGCGCGCGTTCTCGTAGACGGAATAACTGCTGAATTCGAGCGAGGCGATGGGGTCGTCGTCGATGATGGTGTACGTGCCCGTACTCGGGGAGCCGAGCGTGGCGTTTTGAGGAAGCGGATCGTCGTCAAGACTGAGGGTAAACGTCTCGTTCCCCTCGACGAGATAGTCGTTGATTATGGGGATGCTGACCGGCTTGGAAAACTCGTCTTCATTGAAAGTGACCAGCCCGTATGTCTGGGTGTAATCCCAAGGTTGTGTAGCAGTCCCATCGCTTGTGGCGTAGCCGACGGTCACCGTTAGTCCAGCCGGCGCACTTAGCGTGACGTAGGCTGTGTAGCTGCCGGCCGCCTCGGCAACGTTGTCGCTTGCCATGCTCAAGCGCACGGTCGGTGGATTATCGTCGTCCACAATTGTTGCCGTATGAACAGTGTTGCTCGCATCAAGAGCTGCGTTGGTCGGCGTTCCCATCGTAAGGACGACGGTTTCATCATCTTCGTATTTTGTGTCTTGGTTTACCGTGATGGAAATGTTTTTGGACTGAAAATACTTAGGAATCGTAATGGAATTGACAAAGTCGATGGTGTAATCCTTCCCCTGCGCCAACGTCCCTTGAGTAGCGGTGCCAGATAGGGCAATGGGCACGGTCACGTCCTTGCCAGAAATCGTGGAAAGCTGCGCCGTGATGATTCGGGTGCCAACCGATTCCAATTCGCTCGATGTCGCTTCCGAGAATTTCACTGTGGGCGGCGAGTCGTTGTCCTGGATGGTGACTGTCGCGGGGTTGGTGCCGACTATCTCTGCATTGAGTCCGGCGGTGAGCGTAACGTAAAACGTTTCATCGTCTTCATCCAATGTGTCGTCGTTGATGTTGACTGTAAACGTCTTGACGGTATCGGAAAAGCTAAAAGTGAGAAAACCTTGAGTTGCCGTATAGTCCGGGTACAAAGTGGAATACGTCGCAGTACCATCACTCGTCTCGTATTGAACGATCATCATGCTCGCCGTGGCGCTGCCGACTAATTCCACAGTAAGCGCAACTGAAGTATTGGCTTCATTAACAGTCAACGTCGAATGAAGGAACCTGAACTGGGCCGGCACTTCGCGCCGCTCCAGCCCCTCGATGTACGGCAAGACGCGCGGGAACATCGGCTTGTTGCTGGAGCGCCGGCGCAGCTTCGAGGCGCGCGGCCAGCCGAACAGCTCGCGCACTCGCGAGCGGGCGCTTTCGGTGAAGGCCATGAGGCTATCGAAAAGACGAACGGGATGAAACCACTTTCGCAAGGGCTGCTGCTTCATGGTGCTGGCTCCATGGCGCGGCATGCGCACGCAAGATTCCTTCTTACCCCCAGCCTCGACTCCGCATTGTTTCCGTTTTCGATGATTTGACGCGGCCCAGGCGGCAAACCGGGCCATACGGACCATTACGTGGGCCAGAACAGGAAGCCCCCAGTCCCAAGCGCCATGAATGAAACAACGAACGAATTGCGCCTAGAGAAGACAGGAGATTGAAAGTCAACCCGTTCCATGGGCGATCCCCCAGCTGCGCATAGGAAAAGAACGAGGGTGGATTCTAATCGCGGTCCCGCTGCTACGGCAAATGAAAAAACGAGGAAGTTGTCATTTTTTTCCTTGCAAGGAATACGATGACGCAGATAATTGGCGCGGTCATCGGGAATCTTCGCGATGGCCGATTGCTAAGTCATTGCAAGCAATTTTGTCGCGATTTTCCCTGGGTTTTCGAAGTTCTGCTGCACGTATTCTCGGCAACCGATCATGAAACTTGAACTAGGCTGTGGCATGGTCCCGACTGCCGGCTACGTGCACCACGATCGGCGGAAGCACTCGGACCACATCGACGTGGTTCATGATTTGGAAGAATTGCCGTGGCCATGGCCCGACTCCAGCTGCAACGAAATCCTTGGCCTCGACGTGTTCGAGCACCTGCATCTCATGCCCGAACAATGGCTGCGCGAATGCCATCGACTCTTGATTCCCGGCGGCGCGCTCAAGCTGCGTGTGCCGATTTTTGGAACGCCGTGGCATCTCATGGACCCGACGCACGTGCGTGGCTTTCACCCGGCGAACTTCGATTACTTCATGAAGGGCAGGGAACTCTACCAGAAGTACGGACACTTCTATTTCGACTTTTGCTTCCGCGACGGCAGCGTCGAAATCGAGGAATACAACATCGTGGCGACGCTTGTCAAATAGGGACGTCATGAGTGCGATACCGTGGACGCCGGAAATGGTTTCGAATGCGCTCGGATACGACGAGGCCGCGATTCGGAACTACTTGGAGCACAGGCTCGTCCGTGAAGCTACTGGGGTAGCGGTGACGGACCGGCCGATCCGAGTAGCGTATGACGTCGGCGCCGGCTATGGGCGGCTGGCTTGTGTGCTCACAGAATTCGCCGCCAACGTCGTGGCGTTCGAACGCGATGCGCGCCTATTGGGCAAGGGTCGCCTTCTCAATCCCAACGTGACCTTCATACCGGTCAGCAGTCTGACCGCACTGCCGGCACAATCGGCATCCGGCGACTTTGCCCTGACCTTCACTGTGTTGCAGCACCTTACGGACGCATCGTGTCGGGCGGTGATCGGCGAACTGAAACGCATCGTCGGCAACGGCCACGTTTTGCTCGTGGAAGACACGGACGAGGCCCATGCCGATTATGACCTGCCGCACGACGAAACCGGCATGTGCCGTCACCGAACCGTTGCTCAATATGAGAAATGGATGACGCCATTTCGCCTAGTGCGAAAGTGGCCAAGGCGAGTTGAGCCGACCTATCCGCAGTCTTCTGTCGGAACCGCCATGCTGTTTTCCGCCGCTCAATGCAGTTGACACAGTCTTCACGATTGCGGCGTGTTCCGAGAAAGGCAAGCCATGCAAAGGCGGTATCTGTTCGGTCCAGTCTCAAACGAGTTTGCGGACCAGAATCTGCGACGGCACATTTCGGCTGGAACCTGCGTGGTCTTCGACCACTCCCAAATGCAATCCAGTGGAAGCTGGGATAACCTAGTCGAACGGCTGAGCAGTGGCTTCGAGCCGGAGTATCTCGTCCTGCACTTACAATACTCGATTATTCCAGAAGCACTTTGGCGAGCGCCCGTGCCCATCATTGGTTTGGGCGGCGACTGGAATCTCCTTTGGCATCATTATCGGCACATCTTGCCGCGCTGCGATCTCGTGCTAGCGGATTCGGCCGGTGTGGAAGCGATGAAGCGTCAAGGCATCGGCCACGCAAGTCACGCGGAACTGTTCGGTTGCGAGCGCGCATTTGTCGAATTCTCGTATCCGGATGGGCCCCGTGACATTGACATTTTGTTCGTTGGCAACTTCCACGCGGCCGTGCAGTATGAGCGCCTGCCGTGGCTGGGGCGAGTCGCCATGCTCGGCGAGCGCTGGAAAGTGCATTTGGCGACAGGTGTGTTTGGCGACGACTACCGGCGGCTCTTGGGGCGTGCCAGAATCGTTTTCAACCGGAGCATCCGAGGCGAGTGCAATAATCGGACATTTGAGGCTGTCGCCGCAAGGGCTTTGCTGTTTCAAGAATCCGAAAACCGCGACATTCGCTCACTGCTTCGCGAAGGGGAGGAATTCGTCGCCTACGACGACGCCAACCTGGAAGAGCGACTGGAATTCTTTCTCACTCACGAGGAGAAACGCCGAAATATCGCCCTGCGCGCGTGGGAGCGAAGGAGCGAATTTACTTTCGATGCGCTTTGGCAGCGGGCCATGGAAACCATCGAAATGGCTTTGCCAGAGACCAAAGAACGTGCAGCGCAACGTAGCACTCTTCCAGTGTCACCTCACGAGCGAACATGGCAACTGGTGTCGAGCACTTTGGGAAACGATGAGCAGCTCCATTTCGATCTGAAGAGGTTCGTGGGCGAGAATCGAAGTTCCGCTGAATTGCAAAACGATTTCGGCGTCGCTCTATGGCAGCACCAGCCACGCGACGGACAAGCGTGCGCGGCGGCCTTTCAAAATGCCTGGAACGCTGATCCGCGCCAAGTCGTTGCGGGGCTCAACCTCGCTGAGATTCTCGTCCATTTAGGCCAGAAAGCATTCGCTGTCGAGCAGTCCGAACGCACCTTGGCGATGCTCGATCTGGTCGCGGAGTTGCCCGCCTGGGCGCTGGACGCCGTGCGCGTGCTGACAGAATTTGACGAGTTTTGGGTCGAGTGGGAGAAGGCAGCCTGGCAGCACACGTGCGACCGCCGCGGCGAAGAAACTGCCAAGCGCCGGCTTCTCCGCTGGCGGTTGTGCCAGATTCTGGCGGAGGTGAGCAACGACGACTCCGTGCGGTATTTCCAGATGTGGGCACAACGTCCGGACCTGGCGGCGAGCAATCGCGAATTGGGCTGCGCCCTGGGACGGGCTCGTCGTCCCATGGAAGCGCTGCCGTATTTGCAGCAGAGTTTGGCGCTGAACCCGTTTGACGGCCAGTCCGCGCGGGCGCTTAATCATACGCTCGGACTTCTGGGCCGCACGGTCGAACAGCTGCGGCTCGCGAAAGGTCGCAGACGTCTGAACAAGTCCGCTCCGGAGTTGGTTCCCGAAGAGCCGTGGTTTGCCGAAGAGCCGCCATCTGCCGCAACACAATCCCCAAGACAACAGTTACGCATCGTTTGGCACGGCACACAGCGGGTCTTGCACTCCTTGGCGCTTGTCAATCGTGAACTCTGCCAACGACTTTTGTGCCGCGGTCACGAGCTTTCGCTGTTGGAACCGGAAATCCCCGAGCCGCCAAGCCGTCGCACGCCGTTGTCCGAAGACTTGGGCGCGCGCCTGCGCGCCAAGCTCACCAGCCCGGCGGATGTGCATGTCTCTCATCAATGGCCACCCGATTTTACACCCCCTGCGGAAGGACATTGGGTCATCATCCAACCCTGGGAATTCGGCAGCGTGCCCAAAGCCTGGATCGCTCCTTTGACGCAAATTGTGGATGAAGTGTGGGTGCCCAGTCGCTTCGTCCGCAACACGTTTGTCCAAAGCGGCATTCCGGCCGACCAAGTTCACGTTATTCCCAACGGCGTTGCCGACCATTTTTTCCAAGAGCATTCACCTTTTGCGTTGGCCACGAAGAAGCGGTTCAAATTCTTGTTCGTCGGCGGCACCATCGAAAGGAAGGGCATTGACCTGTTGCTCAAAGCGTACACGCAAGTGTTTTCAGACAGGCACGAAGTGTGCTTGATTATCAAGGACACGGGAGTCGGTCAGTTTTATCGTGGTCAAACTATCGACGAGAAGATCGCCTACCTGAAGTCAGCGCCACACGCCCCGGAAATCGAATACTTCAGCGATGAGTTGTCGCCGGAGGAGTTGGCAGGGCTTTATCAAGCATGCGATTGCCTGGTTCATCCCTATAGAGGCGAGGGCTTTGGTCTGCCCATCGCCGAGGCGCTGGCTTCGGGACTGCCTGTCATCGTCACCGGCTTTGGTGCCGCGCTGGACTATTGCCGCGAGGAATTCGCCTATCTCATTCCGGCCCGCGCCGAGTTCCTGCCCAAAGAACCTGGCGCGCTGGAGACGGTGGACCGTCCGTTCTGGGCCAAGCCCGATTTGGACGCGCTGCGGTTTCTCGTGAGGCATGTGGTCGAGCACCCTGATGAAGCGAAGGAGAAGGCCCGGAAAGGCCGCAAGTTCCTACAGCAGCATTTCACTTGGGACCATGCCGCAGCTGCCGTTGAAAGCCGTTTGCAAACACTCCAATCAAAGCCTGTCCGCCGCCTCCTTCACCAGCCTCCGCAGCCCACGTTTGTCGTCGGCTCGTTTCGGCCGCGTGTGTCCTTGACCATGATCGTCAAGAATGAAGAAGACAACTTGCCGGCATGTTTGGATTCCGTCGCGGATCTCATGGATGAATTGATCGTCGTGGACACGGGGTCGACCGATCGTACGATCGAGATTGCCCAGGCACGCGGCGCCAAGGTCCATCACTTCCCTTGGATTGACAACTTCGCCGCCGCCCGCAACGAGGCGCTGCAGCACGCTGCCGGCGAATGGGTCTTCTGGATGGACGCAGATGATCGGCTTGACGCCGACAATCGCGCGAAGCTCAAAATGCTGTTTGGCAACCTCCCCGGCAACACCGCCGGCTATGTCATGAAGTGCCTTTGCCTGCCGGATCCCGAGACTGGCAGTTCCACAGTCGTCGATCACGTGCGTCTTTTTCGGCATCATCCGGAGTTGCGCTGGGAGCACCGTATCCATGAGCAGATCCTGCCGTCGATCCGGCGACTAGGAGGCTCGGTCCAATGGGCCGACGTAGTCATCCAGCACGTTGGTTATCAGGATGCGGGCGTGCGTCGCCGTAAGCTTGAGCGTGACCTGCGGCTCTTGCTCATGGAGCAGCAGGAAATGCCCGACCACCCCTTCACGCTTTTCAACCTCGGCCAGGTGTACCAAGAACAGGGTAACTTCGCTGACGCACTCATCGTGCTCCAAAAAAGCCTCGAGCGCTCCAACCCCACCGACTCCATTGTGCGTAAGCTGTATTCGCTGGTTAGCCAATGCCAGCGCCGGCTGGGACAATTGGACGCCGCTCTTGGCACCTGCCAGAGTGGCCGCAGCCTCTACTCCCAGGACGCGGAACTACTCTTTCAGGAGAGTACCGTGCGCCGCGAGCAGGGCGATTTGAACGGGGCCATCGCGTGCCTTGAGCAGGTGCTCGGTTCGCAGGAGAAAGACCTCTTTGCCAGCGTGGACACCGGCCTGCGCGGCTACAAGGCACGCAACAATCTGGCCGTGAATCTGAAGGAAGCCGGTCGCCTCGCCGAGGCAGAGGCGCAGTGGCGCTTGGCCCTTGAGGAAGCGCCGGATTTCCTGCCTGGACTCTTGGGACTGGCGCAAGTGGGCTTGGATGTGGGGCGATTTGAGTTCGTGGAGGAGATGATCCAGAGAATCGCTTCCCATCCCAAAGGTGCATCGGAGTCCGAGCTACTTCGCGCGCGGGTACGCTTCAAGAAAGGTGATTTCGCGGCGGCGCGTGCGCTTGTCACTGACATGATTGCGCGCCGTCCGAGCGACTTGGTAGCACGCGTGCTTTTGTCCCACGTGCTCTTGAAGGAAGGGCGCGATCTGGATGCCGCAGAGCGGGCGCTGCATGATATTCTGGCCTTGGATCCCAACCACGCAGAGGCACGCCAAAATCTGGCAGTTCTCTCGGCGCAAAAGAAATCATGATTCTCCAGCGGTCTTCCGTTCGGGCTTGCCGACGGGCGCAACCGAAACGCCAACCATGCGACTGGGGGCTCGGTGCGGAATGGACTTTTGGCACCACTGGCACTTTCCTGCTCGATTGAATCCATGTCGTCTTGCAGAGCTTCTTCTGGTGGACACGGCGCTGCGACGCCGGTCGAAGGGCTGCTCATGCGCCTTTGGTCAAGATATGCCGCCAGGGATCGGCGGATCAGCTCAGCCATGGGCGCCCCGGTCTCGCAAGAAAGCGACTTCAAGGCTTCAGCGTGGTGGTCGTCCAAGTTGATGTGGATGCGCTTCATGACCCAATTATACCCGCCCATGGGCGTTGTTGGGTTCCCAGGTGCGTCAAGGCGGTTTCACTCTACTGCTTGGCCCCTGTTCATACGCGCGCGCGCGAAATCTTAATGGAGCGCGCAAAAAACCGGCCGCTGCGCAGCGCGCCGGCCACGGACATCACGAGGTTGGTGGAGCTGCCCTATACGTTGGCCGCGATCATGGCACTCACCTGATCCATCGTGTGCACGCTGAAAAGCAGTGATGGGGACAGGCACTTGTTAAGAGCAGGCAGTGAAATGTCATGACGCAGCGTCCGAATGGTCCGTCCCACTTGCCCCTCTGGCCCGGCGTTCGAATCGATGGCAAAATCGACTGATTCGGACGAACGACCGTACGACTCTTGTCCTACCCCTCCTCTGCAAGCACAGCGCCCGGCTTGAAGTAGTCGAGTATCCTGCGGGCGAGGCCCCGCAAGTCTGCGGCCGCCGCGGCCGTTTTGATACCGAATTGGTCATCCTCAACGAGGTAGCGGCCCTCCTCGGCCATTTGGGCCTTGCCCAAAGCCATTTCCGCCAGGGTCATCCACTGCTCGGGCCTCGATTGCTCGTAGTCGGCCTCGAGCCACGCGAAAAACAGTTCGAGCCACAGTTCGCACAGTTTATCCCATTCGCGGTCGGTACATTCGATGGGACAGTCTGGCCTTGTTCGTGTCATGCTCATTATCGAATTCCTATCTGCATCTCTACCACGGGGCATTCATTGGCCCGGTGTTTTTTGCGCTGCTCTTCGGCCATACGCCGTCGGCCGCAACAGTCACTTACCCATCGCCAACCCCTCGATCCGCTGATCCCAGAACGAACCAAGTAGCGATTAGGCGGCCTCCTCATCACCTGGTTGTTCCTCCCGCTATTCCCCCGGTTCCCCCGCTTTTTTTCTCGCCGTCCGTAATAAGTTTCTGGACATTCACCGAAGATGTGTTTGTCGTCGGATTAACCGTACCATCGCAAGTATGCCAGCCCGAATCGCATTCGGAAGACTGTCCCAGCGCTCGACGACCAGCGCCAAGTCGGGTGATCGTTCGGCCAAATGCGCCAGGCAAAACGCCAATACAGAAACTGGGGTTTCTATATCGTGAGAAATGACTTGTGCTTGTGGAATTGCATCACGGGTCTTGAAAACCGGAGACGTCGCAAGGCGTCCGCTAGTTCGAATCTCGCCCCCTCCGCTTCCACTTCCCCTTTTGATTGCGATCGCCGAACTCTTGATGTGCAATTGCCGAATTGAATTGTAGACCGTGGAACAGAATTCCGACTCTGACCGGAGCGACGCGGCAACCCACGCCGATGAACTCACGGACTCGTTCAAGGCGTCGTCTTCTCTTTGTCTTCCTCCTCTTCGCCTTTCTGGTCCCGCGTCTTCCCTGATCCGCCGATCACGCCGCTAGACCCGCCGCCGGTGTCGCCCGAGTAAGATCCAGAATCGGAGAAATTAGTGGACTTGGCGCTATTCGCAAAAGATTGGTCCACGGAGGCGCCGAAGTGCTGAATGACCAGGATGGCGGCCATCAGGATAAGCGTCATCACCACGGCGTATTCCATGGCCGTGGCGCCGCACCGGCGCAGAGCTCGATTCGATGGGTTCCGCATGGCGATCACAACTCCCTCCCTAACTTGCGCCGCGCTTCGCGCTCACGCGCTTTGCTTACCTTCGTCGTCGAGCGCCCTCAGCACGGGAACGCCGCGTTTTTGCAGTTCCTCGAGCATCTTGTTGAATTCGTCGCGCATGTCGATTAGGAAATCGCCTTCACGCAGCTTCATGGGCCGCACCGCCTCGCCCTGCGCGATCTCTTCCATGGCTCGGCGAAAACGCACCAAGGGGCCCACTAATCGGTGCGAAAAGCGGAGCGCGTCGTAGGCCACAATCGGCAGCAAAATCGCCAAGCCCATGAACGCGGGAGCGAAATCCGAAAGGACGCGCAGAAACTGATCGATCGGATTGCCTGGGCCTTCGACGAGCAAGCGCCAGATGAAGAGCAAGTTCGCCAGGCACAAGAGGTAAATGGCTAAGTAGACGCCGATGCGGTAGAGCAAGCGCGTTTGAAAGCGATCGACCCAGATCAGCTTGCGATCGTTCGTCATGTTGTGTTCTCCGTCACAGGTTTCGACCTGTCCGGCTGGCGATTCCACGGGAAGGGTTCCAGCGCCAGGGCAGTCAAGTAGGACCATGCCGCTTTGCGCGGAGCATCGCGCCTGTAGAAACATAGATTGCAATCAAGTCGATGCCAACTGAGGCGCTAACTTTATTCTGCGTGGGGCGTCATTCCTTCCTGATTGCCCCAAACGAATTCAAAGTAAATTCCACGCAGCGCGTCGGGGCGACTTCAAGCCCCACGCGGAGCGTGGAGTCTACTCACTGCATCAGCACAAATCGACAGCTTCTTGACTTAACACGCTGAAACTACTTTGCTTATAGCATGCGCGTTGTGGAACTCACCGCCTGGCATGTCCGCATCCCGCTCAAAAAGCCGATCCGGCACGCCTCGCACACGCGCCATGAGACGGACAATGTGGTCGTGCGCTGCGTGCTGGAAAACGGCGCCGAGGGGTTCGGCGAAGGAGTGCCGCGCGAATACGTCACCGGCGAAACCATCGACTCCGCCCTCGCGCTTCAGAAGAGCAGCGATCTGGGCGCGCAGCTCGAAGATTGCCGCGACTTCGCCGCCGCCATCGGCATGGCCGAGCGCTTGCGCCTGGCCCCGACACCGGGGGACGACCGCGGCTGCCAGGGAAACGGCGCTCGCTGCGCCGTGGAGCTGGCGCTTTTGGACGCTTTCGGCAAGCACTTCGGCGAACCGATCTCCCGAGCGACAGCGCTTCTGACTCCCGACCTCCATGAGCCGCACGCCTGGGTGCGCTACAGCGGCGCCATCACTTCCGCCGACGGTTTTCAGGCCAAGCTTGCGGCCTGGAAGATGTGGATATACGGCTTCCGCCAATTGAAAGTGAAGGTCGGCATCGAAGGTCAGAACGACGTGGCCCGCCTCGGCGCCATTCGTAAACGCGTCGGCAGGAAGATGGACGTCCGGATCGACGCCAATGAAGCCTGGCCCGCCGCACTGGCGGCAGAGCGCATCTTGGAATTGAAACCCTTTGGCATCACGTCCGTTGAGCAGCCGGTGGCGCACGCGGAAGTGCAGGCGCTGGCCGCTGTGCGGAAAGAGGCCGGTGTGCCCATCATGCTGGATGAATCGCTGTGCGGCATGATCGACGCCCGCCGCGCCGTGGACGCCAAAAGCTGCGACCTCTTCAATCTGCGATTGTCCAAATGCGGCGGCTTTATCCCGTCGTTGCGCTTGGCGCAATTCGCGCGGCAGCATGGCCTGGGATACCAGCTTGGCTGCCAGGTGGGCGAGTCATGCATCCTGTCCGCGGCGGGGAGGCACTTCGCCGCGAGCGTCAAGGACATACGCTATTGGGAAGGTTCTTATGACCGCCATTTGGTAAAAGAGGCACTGGGCACGCGTGACCTCACCTTTCGCTGGGGCGGCTGGGCGCCGGCGCTTCCGGGTCCGGGTTTAGGGATCCAGGTCGATGCGGCGGCACTCACACGCACGGCGGTGCGCCAGGAGGTCTTGCTTGGGTGAATTGCCCGGACCTTTCTCGGTGCAGGAATTCGCGGCCGGCGACGGCTATCGCTGGCGCTATCGCCGCTTTGCGGTGCAAGGTGCGCCCAAGGCCGAGGTGGTGTTTCTGCACGGCATCCAGAGCCATGCGGGCTGGTACGAGTATTCCTGCGTTCGTTTGTGCCAAGCCGGCTTCGCGGTGTCGTTCCTCGACCGGCGCGGTTCCGGCATGAACGCGCAGGAGCGCGGCGACACGCCCGGCTTTCGCCGGCTCATCGAAGACGTGGCCGAGTACTTGCAATCGCTGCCGCGCACCGCGCCGCGCGGGCACAGTATCGCCAAACTGCCGGTGTTTCTCGGCGCGATTTCTTGGGGCGGCAAACTGGCCGTGGCCCTGGAGCGCCGGCACCCCGGCCTGGTCGACGGCCTCATGCTTCTTTGTCCCGGTTTCTTTCCGCGGATTCGTCCCTCTCTGGGCCAGCGTTTGCGTATTTTGCTCGCGCGTTTCCTGCGGCCGCGAAAACTTTTTCCCATTCCGCTTAGCGATCCCGAACTGTTCACCGCAACGCCGCGCAGGCTCGAATTCCTGCGCGACGATCCCATGCGCCTCCAGCAAGCAACAGCGCGGTTTCTGGTCGAGAGCGTACGCTTGGATCGCTACATCCGCGTCGCGCCAAAGTATGTGCACGTGCCCACGCTTCTCCTGCTCGCGGAAAACGACCGCATTATTCAAAACGACAAGACGCGCGCTTTTGTCGAGCGCCTGGCGACGCCGGACAAACAGATCATCGAATACTCCGGCGCGCAACACACGTTGGAATTTGAGCCGAACCCGGACCGGCACCTGGACGATCTACTTGGTTGGCTGGAACAGCACGCGCGGATCGACACCCCATGAACCGATGGCACGCCTTCACTCAGCTCATTCTCGCCCGGATACGCGAGTTTTATCGCGAGCCCGAGGCCATTTTTTGGGTTTACGGCTTTCCGCTGATCCTGGCGGTCATATTGGGGGTGGCGTTTTCCAGCAGTCAGCCGGAACCGCCCATCGTGGACGTGGTAGCTTCGGAGGATTCTCGGCAAACCGACAAAATCATACAAGCACTCCAAGAAGCCAAAATCACGGCGACAGTCAAGACAGAAGAAGAATGCAAAGCACGCTTCAATAAGAAACGAACCTCGCTCTATCTTGTTCCCAAAGACAATGAGATCGTCTACATCGTCGATCCGGCTCGCAAAGAAAGCATCCTGGCGCGGCATTGGGTGGAGCACGTGCTCACGCGCGCGGCCGCGCCCGCCGGCGCTCCCGCGGCGCGCGAGGAGCTCGTCGAAGAGAGCGGCAGCCGCTATGTCGATTTTCTGCTGCCCGGCCTCATTGGCATGAATCTCTTGGGCGGCGGCCTGTTCGGCGTCGGTTTCGTGCTCGTCGACATGCGCGTGCGCAAACTGTTCAAGCGCTTTCTCGCCACTCCCATGCACCGCGGCGACTTCCTGCTGTCGCTTCTTTCAGCGCGATTGGTGTTCCTGTTTCCGGAAATGGTGGTGTTGCTTTTAGCCGGCTACTTCTTTTTCGGCGTGCCGATCAAGGGATCGCTGCTGGCGCTTTTGCTCATTATTATCGTCGGCGCCTTCGCCTTTGCCGGACTGGGACTGTTGCTCGGGTGCCGAACGGAGAAGACGGAAGCCATGTCCGGCATGATGAATCTGGTGATGTTGCCGATGTATTTATTTTCGGGCGTGTTCTTTTCGTCACAGCGCTTTCCGGACGAGATTCAACCACTCGTGCAAGCGCTGCCACTGACCCATGTGAATGACGCCTTGCGCGCCGTAATGCTCGAGGGCGCCGGGATACTGGACATCTGGCTGCCGCTCCTCGTCTTGTCCAGTTGGGCGGTCGTCACGTTTGTCTTGGCGCTACGCTGGTTCCGTTGGCGCTAGTTGCGTAGAGCGCGAAGAGTTTAGCGCGAAGGGTAACGCCGCAGGTGGAACGCTCGAAAGGAAACGTTAGTCCGTCGCAGTAGATTGGGCATTTTTGTCCCATAATTGCTGGACAACTAAGTTAGTGACGATTACGCTTTGGCGCTGTAAATGTGGCCTAACCGCGAAGACTCTGAGTGTTGTGCGCTCAGAGGAAATTGATCCCAAAAAAAACCTCTTTTTTGGTTGGAATCGCCTTGCATGTCCTCTAACCGGGTGTATTATCAACAGTGTCCCGCTGGTCGATAACTTCGGTGACTGGGCGACGCCGAAGACTTCGCTGGCGGGACGCTTTTTTTCCGACAGTCATTTTCTACTCTCCCTCTTATGTCGCAAGAGATCCCTTCGCTGGACGAAGCTTCGGCTGGTCCCGATCCTTTCGCGCTTTTCGCTCGTTGGCTGGAACAAGCCCAAAACGCGGGCATGACCGAGCCCCTCGCGATGACGCTGGCGACGGCCACGCCGGCCGGCGCTCCCTCGGCTCGCATCGTGCTCTTGCGCGGCTACGATACTCAGGGCTTCGTCTTTTACACAAGTTACCAGAGCCGCAAGGCAGAAGAGATGGCGGCCAATCCACGGGCGGCGCTGGTCTTTCATTGGCCCGAGTTGGACCGTCAAGTCCGCATCGAAGGAGCCGTGACGAAAGTAAGCGCACAAGAGTCGGACGCCTATTTTCAAACTCGGCCGCGCGGGCATCAGCTGGCGGCGGCGGCAGCAGTGCAAAGCGCGCCGCTGGAGAATCGCCAAGCACTGGTGGAAGCCATGGCGCGGCTGGAAGTGCAGTATCAAGGCGTGGCTGTGCCTCGGCCCGAGCACTGGGGCGGCTATCGTTTGACGCCGACCGCAATCGAGTTTTGGCAAAGCCAACCCAATCGGCTGCACGACCGGCTTTTGTATCAACTCCGATCAAGCGGCGTCTGGCAGCTGCAGCGGCTGGCGCCTTAGCGTAGTAGGCACACTCCGTGTGCCGTTGTCTGGGGACGGCACACGGAGTGTGCCTGCTACAATGAGATCTTCATGCGCTGGCGAACGCTCCTTCCCAACGGCCTGTCTTCGCTGCGCATTGCCCTTGCTTGCGTTTTCCCTTGGGTCCCACCTGACTATCGGGCTTTTGTGGTCGTGCTCGCTGCATTGACCGATCTCGTGGACGGGGAAGCCAGCCGGCTGTTCCACGCCCAGAGTGACCTGGGCCGCATCCTCGATCCCATCGCGGACAAGATTTTTCTCTTGGCGGTCTTGGGCACGCTCTTGTGGGAAGGCCAACTCAGCTGGTGGGAAATCGTGCTTTTGTCGCTGCGCGATGTGCTTGTTCTTTTGGGCGCGGCGCTGTGGCTTGTGCATTCGCGCGGCCGGAGCTGGAAGGAGATGTATCCGCGCTTGTTAGGCAAGTGCGCCACCGGCCTGCAACTGATCTATTTGGCGGCGTTGCTCGTCGGCTACACGCAATTCACGGCTCTCTTGTTTTGGCCCACGGTCGCCGTTAGCGCCGCGGCGGGATTGGACTATTGGTACGTTTACGTTTCGCGCTCGGGTAATTCTGCCATCGCAGCGACAAGCGAGCGCGAAACGTAAACAGGAGCGCGAAACGTAAACAGTATGGGACTATTTCTTCTCCCGACGATCGAAGAGATCCGCGCTCGTGGGACGGTCGCCCAAGAGGTGCTCCGCGAAATATTCCCACATCCGCTGGTTGAAGTACGGCTGATAGTCCGCGAAGCCGTGCGCCTTGCCCGGCATGATGAGCATATCAAAGCGCTTGTTCGCCTTGATAAGCGCATCGGCCAGGCGGATGGTATTGGCAGGATGCACGTTGTTGTCCATGTCGCCGTGGACCAAAAGTAGCTTGCCTTTTAGGTTGGCGGCCAGCTCCGCGTTGGTCGGCACCTTGATTTCGAAGCGTGTTGCGGCCTTCTTGTCTTCGGTTTTGAGATCCGTCTTTTCGTCCATGGACTTCACGCCTTCTTTCACAGCTTTCTTGTCCACCTTGTCTTTTTCAGACTTGGCGTCCTTCTTGTCGTCTTTGCCCTTGCCTTGTTCTTGCTCCTCGAAATCCGTGAAGATGTCCGAATCATCCAACAGGTCCGGCGGGAAGCCGCCGCCCTTCTTGAATTTGCCTCCTCCTTTGCCGCCGAACTTGCCGCCGCCGATGCCCTTCTTCGTCTCCTGTTTATCTTCCGTACCGGTGACTTCCTTCATGCCGTGATAACGCTCCGACCAGCTGTTGTTGTAGACGTTGTTGTCGTGGTTGCCAGCCGAGGCGACCGCAACCTTGAAAAAGTCGTTGTACGGCTTGACGAGCATGGCCGCAGCCGACAGGAAGCCGCCGCCGGAATGGCCGTAAATGCCTACGCGGTCGATGTCGATCCAGGGATGCCGGGCCGCGAGCTGCTCGATGGCTGTCTTCTTGTCCGCCAGAGCGTAGTCGCGCAGGTTGAAGTAGCTGTGGCTCTGGTATGCCTTGGAGCGCAGCGGGCTGCCGCCGCGGTTGCCCACCTGGATGACGATGAAACCAAGCTGCGCGAGCTGCTGCTGTGCGCTATTGGCCGTGAAGTCGTGGCGCATCGACTCGGTTTGCGGACCGGGATAGACGTGGGCGACGACCGGATATTTCTTCTTTGGGTCGAAATCAAACGGCTTGAACATGTTGCCGTACAGGTCGGTGGTGCCGTCGGCGGCCTTGACGACAAAGGTTTCCGGCATGCGCCAGCCGATTTCGGAGAGGCGCGACAGGTCTTCTTGCTCGAGATCCATGATCTTGTTGCCGCGCGCGTCGCGCAGCACGGTCACCGTAGCCATATCCGCGCGTGAGCAGTTATCGACGACGTAATTGCGCGTGGGCGACAGCATCGACTTGTGATCTGCGTTGCCTGGGTCCATCAGCGTCAGACCCGAGCCGTCGAGGCGGACGCAGTAGAGGTGATTGAAATAAGCGTTCTCGCCGGGCTCGCGCGCGTTGGCGCGGAACCACATCGTGCGATTCTTGGCATCGACGGCGACGATGGCGCTGGCGCGGAAATCGCCGGCGGTGATCGCGTTTTTGAGCTTGCCGCTACGGTCGTAGAGATAAAAATGCCCCCAACCGGTGCGCTCCGACCACCAGATCATTTCGTCGGTCTCGTCGAGGTAACGCATCGGTAGAAAGGCGATGCTGGAATTCTCGAAGCCCTCGAGGATCAGGCACTTGCACTCGCCGGTGCGCGCGTTGATCGTGCAGAATTCCGCGGTACGATAGAGTCGGTCGCGGCGGGTGAGCCGCAATTCGTCGGACGTCTTGCCCCAGTGCAAGTCGGAATAGGCTTCGTCTTTCCACTTGCGCTCGATCTGTGTCAGTTTCTTCTTATCTTTGTGATAAACGAACAACTCGGACTTGCGAATGTTCTCGTCGCCGGGCATGGGGTATTTATATTTGGTCAGCGTGGGCCGCGGATTGGCGACATTGTTGACGAGGAAAAGCTCTTTGACGCCTCGCGAATCCGAGCGGGTGACGTAGAAGGCCTTCGAGTCCTTGGACCAAGTGACTTGCGGCCGGACTTTGCGGTCTTTGGTCTTGTCTTTGTCCTTGTCGGCATCCAGGTTCTTCTTGCCGCCGCCGAAACCGCCGCCAAAGCCGCCGCCCGCGTTGAACGTGTAGTCCTCAACGCCGTCCTTGGTAAGCTGCACCGCCTCTTCTTTCTTGTCCCCTTCGACGAGATAGAGATTGTGGTTCATCGCAAAGACGAAGGCTTTGCGGTCGGGCGAATAGACGCGATAACCGCCGGCGCCGAAGCCCTTGCCCTTTTCGTCCTTCTTTTCCTCCTTCTTCTCCAGATCTTGAATCTCTTCCTCCTGAATCTCCTTCTTGTCTTGTTTGTCTTCGTCCTTCTTCAACTCTTTCTGTCGTTCCAAGAACTCGCGAAACTTTTCGTCGCCCAGCTTTTCCTTGAGCAGCCGCAGTTTTTCGGGATCGCCGCCGAAGCCGGCGGGCGTCGCGGGGGCCTTCCCGAGCTTGGCCAGCTTTTCGCCGCGCAGGTCGTACTCGTACTGGAACTGATCGACGACGAACTTGAGCTTGCCCACGTCGTCGCTCAGACTGAGGCGCGTGAGCGGCAGCTGCAGGGGATCGAGCGGTTTCTTGACCTGTTCGGACAGCTGCGCCGCCAGTTTCGCGCGGTCGAACAAGGGCTCCTTGGTCGCGTTGCGCGGATTCACGAGATAAAATTGCTTGCCCTTGCTGGTGCGGAACTCGTAACTAAACGTGTCGCTCTTGCCGACCCAGATCGGCGTCACACCGCCGCTGTAGATGAACTGGCGCAAGAACTCGGTGGTGTACTTGTACGCTTGCGGGTAGTTAGCTCCGCTCACGGGCTGCTGCTGCGCTTGCGCGCTCGGCGCGCACAGCGCAAGGAACAGTGCGGCGGCAAAGACAATGCAACGTCGGCAAGAGGGATGATGCAACATGGCAACAACTCCTGGATACGGATGACGCCCGGCGATTCTTGGATGAAAGGAAGTTGACCCCGTGGCTACGTCAACGCTGGCGAAAACGATCATAATGCGTTGTCAGGCGTTTTGCCACCCGCTGAGTTGAGAATTTAATGATTTTGCAGCAATGCATCACGCGCCGCGGATCGCGTCCATCAGGAGTCCTGGCACGGCGTCGAGGTTGCGAAGTTTGATGATCTGGCCGCCGAGCGCGGCTTGGAAGTACTCCGACATGTTCTTGTTGTAGCGCCCGTGGGCGGCGCCGAGGAAGCGCGTGTTTTGAGAGGCAAGAGCGCGGGTCAGCTCGTCGAGGTCGCGTGGCGATTCAAAGAACTCGAAGTCGGACAGCAAGAACAACAGGCGGAACTCGGCCTCGGGAACTTCTTCGAATTGTTCGTAGGCCCAGCGCAGCGCCGCATCGACGCGAGTGCCGCCCGTGGCGACCAGCTCGAGCAGCCGATCCGTTATTTCGTCGAGATCGCGCTCCTGGTGGAAGCCCTTGATGACGTGGGTGTCGCTTTCGAAGAGCGTGATGGCGAGCTCCTGGGGCGCTAGCCGGCCCAGCAGCATCACAACTGAGATCGCGCAGTTGGCGAGTTCGCGTCCCCCCATGCTGCCGGAAATGTCGAGCAACACGCAGAGTGCGGCCTGGCCCTTGGACGCGATCGGCACGAACAGATCTTCCTCAGTGATGTGGTCAAGCTGCTTGCCCTGCGAAATGACGCTATCAAGAGTTGCTTCGAGGTCGAGCTGGTCCAGCTCATCGCCGGCGCGATAGGGCCGCGCGCGGTTTTGCGGTACGATGCCGCTTTCTGAACTGCCGCTCCCGGCGGCGATCCAGTCAAACGCCAGTTCGACAAGTGCGTGCCGTGCCAGCTCCTTGATATGCGTCCGCAAGCTATCCGTCAGGCGGCCGCGGCCGTCGAACCACTGTTTCAAGAGATTCATGCCGCCGCCGATGCCCTTGTAGCCACACGCGTCTGCGGCAAATTGTTCCGGGACGAGGCCGGCCGCCCCGCCCATGTCGATGGCTAACAAGGCCGCCATGCCGCACAGGTTCTGGTCGCCGAAAGACTTCTCCGCCAGCTCTTTCAGCAAATCCGGCGGGATCATCTTGATCTTGTTGATCAAGCGCTTGAAGCGCTCGGGGTCGCGAATGCCGTCGCGGATAAGCTGCGCCAATTGCTCGAGGGGCTGGCCCAACCGTTCGTAAATCAAGCGTTCGTCGATACCCAACCGCTGACCGGCAGCCACCACGGCGGGCACATCGCCGGGATAAATGTGTCGTTCGAGGAACGCATCGAGCATGGGAAGGAAGAGTGTCGGTTCGCAAATGCGCTCCAGGCAATCGACGACGGCTTGACCGGCGAGCTTCTTGCCCGCCTCCAACGTAGTTGCCATGACTTGCTCGGCCATTTCCAGCCACTGCTGCTGGAATTGGGCGGCTTCATTGGGATCGCCGCCGCTTTTCTTCGTAGCGGTGAGTTCGGCATCGTGCTCGGCGACCCAATCCTTGTAGGCCGCGTGCAACATGTCCTGCCAGCGCGGGCAATCGACGGCGAGCTTGGTCAGCTCCGACAAGAGCGGCATGGTCGCGTGGGCGTCGGCCCAGTGGTCGAAGATGCGCGGCTGCAAATTCTCGCCAAAGCGGTCGAGTAGCCAGCGTGCGGCTTCGAGCGCCCGCACTGGGTTTTCCGCGGCCGCGCGACGCAGCAGTTCATCGGCAGGAGTGATCCATTTACGCAAGCCGTCGAGCAGCTCGGCATGCTCGGACAGGTCGCGAACCCGCTCCAAACCGGCGTCGCGAAAGGCTTCGAACTCAGAGCCGGTGACAGCGCCGGCGTGCGGTTCCAAGAAACGCAGTGTCCGGCCAAGCTCGACGGCGGAACCGCTCGCGAGCACATCCTTGAGAAGAGCTTGCAGGCGTTTGAAGTCCTTGGTGCCGGCGAACACTCCCGCCTGTTCCCACGGGTGCCGCACCTCGATGGCGAGCATCGGGCCATGTCCGGCCTGGCAGGCATCGGCCACCTCGTCTGCTTCGAGACTGTTGATGCGGCCGCGCAAGAGCTCCTTGACCAGCTCCAGCACTTGTTCCACGTTTCGAATGTTGCGCGCTTCGAGTTCGCCCGCCCCGCCGTAGCGATCGACCAGACGTCCGCCAGCCTGCTCGCGCTGATTGTGCGACTTCAGCATCCGCTGTTGCAGATCAAATGCCTGAAAAAGCTGTTTGTCCTCCGCTGTTTCCAGCAGGCTGTCGAGCGCCGAAAGATCGCTGAGCGCCTGCAAGTCAACATTGAGTCCGGCCAAATCGTCGAGAATAGAGCGCGTAGATTCGGCGGCTGTCGGCGCGGGAGCGGCCGATTTTTCCGCCGCGGCTGCCGGGACCGCGCCGGCGGTCACGTTCGGTTCGGAAGGAAACAAGACTTCGCGGGCAATGTCGAACGCCGCCGATTGGTCCTCGAACGGCGTGTTGAGAACGGCGGCATCGAGGTAATCCTGTGGAACCAGGCTCCCTTTGCGAAACGCTCGTGCCGTGAGGTAGCGCGGAATCGCGATGGCCGTCCGCAAGCTGGGCACGTGCGCCAGTCCCTTGCGTTTGCGCATGCGGCCGACGAATTCGAGAGCGAATAGCAAGGGGTCGGTGCCTGTTACGGTGTCGCCCGGCAGATGCTGTTCGGGTTGAGTCGCGAACATGGCTTGTCAACTATCTCAATTCTTCTTCTTGAGCTTGCGAATCTGCGCGGGCGTCAATCCCGTCACCTTCGCGATTTCTTCAATTGGCCGCTGGATTTTGAGGAGGCCCAATGCCACTTTTTCAACCCCCTTTTCCATTCCCTTTTCCATTCCCTTCTCCATTCCTTCTTCCAGTGCCTCTTGGAAGACTCGAGTTTCGCGAACATCACTTACTTGGAGCATTTTTTCGATCTCCTTTCTCGACCAACGCGGAAACTGGTGGACGACCACCGTCTCGATGAATTGTATCACCATCCTCTGGAATTGTTTTGACCGTTTCGACGCACCTAGTCGCGGAATCATCGCTTGCGCTTTT
>JAKEFD010000108.1 GCA_022616245.1 Gemmataceae bacterium | reverse complement strand
TCGTGCAGGATGCGGTCCACGCGCGGCAAGAGCTTGTTCACGATTGCCGCCGTGTCGTTGATGTTCTGGAACAGCGCCGGGTCTGAGAGAAGTCTTTGCAGCGTGCCGTCGCCGCGCGCCACTGCCTGAAACACTTCGCGCAGGTCCGTCATGGTGCGATTGAGCTTGTCCGTGCTTTCCTCGATGTTCTTCAGAATATTGTCGCTCCGGTCGGCGAACGGCTTGGACGCCTTGTCGAAGTTGCCGAGCACCTTCTCCGCCTGCAAAAGCGCTTCCTGTACGCGCTTGAGGCTATCCCGGCTGTCCTTGATCAAGTCTTCGGTTCCCTTGGCGATGCTGTCGAAACGATCGGAGCCTTTTTTCACGTTTTTCAGCGTGTCATTGAACAGCTTCTGATTGTCGTCGGAAAAGACGTCGCCGATGCGCTTGAGCGTGTCTTGCAGGCGGTCGATCGCTTTGACGATCTTGTCCTCGTTGGTTTGCAAGAGGATGTCGAAGCGTTCGCCGACCTTGGTCCATTGCCGGGCCGTGATTTGCACCTCTTCGTTCGTGCGTTTGAAGTCAGGAATGGACTTGGTGGTGGCTTTGACCAGCTCACGGATCTCGAGGTTGGTTTTCTGCAATTCGGTAACGAGCTCTTTGGTCGTCTTGCCGAGGTCGCGGAACTCCTTGGTGGTCTCCTCGAATTGCGGCATCAGTTTGTCGAGCTTTTGAAAGAACTTCTTCATTTCGACCAGAGCCTCCTGAGCCTGAGGCATCACTTCGCCGGTCTTCTGCACCACCGCCTGCGCATCGGTTTGAATGAATCCTTCGAGCACCGCGCCAGGCACTACAACTTCGTCCTCGTCCAACACCGGCGCCGCGTCCATGAGTCCGATCTCGAAGAGTTTTTCGCCCTCCTCCATCTTCTCCCCGCGCCCCTGGGGAGGCGGCAGAAACGCGATGGCAGCGTCGCCGCCCAGAAGGCCCTGCACAATCGTGGGCCGGTCCGCCTTGCGAAGCGCGAAACCGGCTTGAACCTGGATGAGCACGCGCACCTTGCTCGTGGCATTGTCCAGCGCCAGCGAACGCGCTTCGCCGATGCGCACTCCCAAGCGCCGCACCGGCGTTCCCGGCGACACGCCCATGGCGTCGGCGAACACAATCGTGTAGGAATCCGTACGCTGGAAAAAGCTGGGTATGCCGCCGAACAACCCGATCAAGACGGCCAGGAGAATCAAGGCCGCGAGCACGAAGAGTCCTAGCCGGAAGCGTATGGTTTGCTCGTTCATGTCAGTTCACGTCTCGCGCCATTAAGCGTCGCGCTCCACGCGCCACTCCCCAGCTTCGCCGCGCAAGAACTGTTGCACGCGCGGATCGAGGCACGCGCTCACCTCTTGCGGCGCACCGTCGAACAATATCTGACGTTCTCCCGGACGCAACCGGCTCAATGGATACAGCATGACGATACGGTCGGCGACTTTGAGGGCGGTTTTCATATCGTGGGTCACGACCACGCTGGTCACCGGGTGCTTGCGCCGGGTTTGCAGGATGAGCTCGTTGATGACGTCGCTCATGATCGGGTCCAGACCCGTGGTCGGCTCATCATAGAGAATGACTTCCGGATCGAGGGCCAGCGCGCGGGCCAGGCCGACGCGCTTTTTCATGCCGCCCGAAAGCTCTGCCGGTTTCTTGTGCTCGACGCCTTCGGACGGCCGCAGGCTAAAGCCTGCGGCTACAGCGCCTGCGGGGTCCGGGTCGCTTGTAGCCGCAGCCTTCAGGCTGCGACCGCCCACGGGCAGGCCGACTTCCTCCAAGCGCTGCCGTACTGCCGCTTCGATTTCCTTGGGCCCCAATTTCTCCTGTTGCCGCAACCCGAACGCGACGTTGTCGAAGACGCTCAGGCTGTCGAACAGGGCCGCCCCTTGAAAGAGAAAGCCAAAGCGCAAACGCTGCCGCGTCAGTTCGCGATCGCCCAGTTCGGCGAGGTTCTGGCCGTCGAAAATCACTTGGCCGGCGCTGGGCTGCAAGAGACCGATCAGGAGCTTGAGCAAGACGGTTTTGCCGCAGCCGCTTTCCCCAATGATGGCAAGCGTCTGACCGCGCGGTATGTCGAGCGAAATGTGCTCCAGCACCCGGTGCGGACCAAAGGCGAGCGATACGTCGCGAAGGGAGATCAGAGATGTTGTCGTCGAAGCGTTCATCGGCCGTTGGACTAGAAGCCAAAATCATGTTACACCAGCGAAGGAGCAACCCCTCACGCCAACCACAGGAAAAATCCGACCAGCAAGATCGTCAGAAAGAAATCGAGCACAAGGATGACGACGAAGGAAGCGACAAAGGACTCGGTGGCAGCCCGGCCCACGCCCTCCGCGCCGGGTTGGCTGAAAAGGCCCCGGTGACAGCTGATGAGCCCAATTGCGGCGCCGAAAAACAGCGCCTTCACCAACCCCATCACCACATCGCTAGTTTCCACGAATGCCGCCGTGTGCTGCCAGTAATAATGCGCTTCGATGCCGTAGACGCGCGTGCATAAAAACGCGCCGCCCAGTATGCCCATGAAGTCGGCGAGGATCGTCAACAGCGGTATCAGCAAGGCGCAGGCCAGCACCCGCGGCGTCGCCAGATAGTGGATCGGCTGCGCCCCCAAGCAGGCCAGTGCATCGACCTGTTCGGTGATTTTCATCGTCGCCAACTCAGCGGCCATGGCGCTGCCGACGCGGCCGGCCAGCATCGTCGCCGCCAGCACCGGACCCAGTTCGCGGACGATCGTGATATTGATGATCGACCCGAGCCGCGTGGCCATGCCCATGCGATGAAACTGGTGATAGGTTTGCACGGCCATGACCATGCCGATGAACAGGCCGGTAATGGCAACAACCGGCACGCTGCGCACCCCGACGGCATAGAAACTCAGCAAAAGCGTGTGCCGCGCGGGCTTGCGGCGAATGATGGAGCGGAATACGCCGCCCGCAAAAAGGGTAAAGTCACCCAGCAACGTTAGCGCGTGGACGGCCCATCCCCCAAGGGTCGAAATCGGACTTGCACGGGCGCGGCCTTCCATGTTGCCGTCCAGAGTAGACCCCACGCTCCGCGTGGGGCATTCCGCTGCCCACGCGGAGCGTGGGTCTACTGTCTTTGCGTGGGACAATCTGATCCCCACGCGGAGCGTGGGGGCTACTGTTTTCGCGTGGAGTGTACTGTCCCATCGCCCAAGATGTCCCAGGCGAAAACACGCACTCACTTTCCACATCGGCGGACAGGTTCGATCACTTCGGCACGAATGAAGAAAGCAGCACTGCGGCATTGGGTTGCGCGGTACGAAGTCCGCGCAATCCCGATAGGTTGCAGGCGCGGCGCAACTGACCCAAGCGAACCCTTTTTCGGACGCAGACATCTAAAATGGTGTACGGCTCACCCTAGCTGGCCTTAAACGCAACCAGTGGAGGCACCCATGAAGCGACACCGCGACAAGAAACGCCCGATGCGCGTGGTTCGCCTTTGGACCTACGCGCAAGCACACAAGGCGCTTCCGTATCTCCGGTCGATCACCGGTTCCTTGCGGGAGCACTGGCTGACCGCTCAAAGCAAACGCCGCGATCTGGAGACTATAAACCGGCAGCCCGGCCGGCCTAACCGCAGCCAGATTCTTGCGGCCGAAGCAACCCAAGACGAAAAAACCGAAGCCGAAGATCGCTTCAACGACGCGCTCCAGGAATTGCTGGGCATCGACGTTTTCCTGTTGGACCCGGTTGAAGGCGTCGTGTTCATCCCGTTCCGCAAGGGCGACGAGTTGGCTTGGTTTGTATTCGAGCATTTTGGCCAAGGCGACGACCTCGCGTCCTGGCGGAGTCACGAAGACCCCTTGGATACGCGTCGCCCCATCGCGGACGTCCTGAGCGACAACCATGCCAATCCGGTGGAGCTGACGGCGCCGGCTTCAGCCGGCTAATCTCGGTATATTGCACAATCGCAGGCACATTCTGGAGGCCTTTGTCGGCAACGGAATGTGCCCTGGCGTTCCCGGACACTAGCAAAACTCCGTAAATTCGCTTGACACAGTCGCGCCACAATTTAACATGCTACGTGTGGCCGCAACCCCTCCGAGCACTCGCCTCCTGCCAGCGTGATGCGGACATCTGGGGACGTACGCTTCACGCCCCGCGTGAGGCACGGACTCGGCCACGGGAGGAGATTCATGTCCGGGCAACCGAAGCGCAAGCGATTGGAAGTCGAAGACATTGGCGATGTGACGGTGGTCAATTTCACCGACAAGAAGATTCTCGACGAGCAAAACATTCAGATCATCGGCGAACAGCTCTTCAGCCTTGTGGACGAATTAGGCCGGAAGAAACTGCTGTTGAATTTCAGCAACGTCGAGTATTTGTCGAGCGCGGCTTTGGGCAAGTTCATCACCCTGAACAAGAAAGTGAATACCGCGGGCGGAAAGCTCGTGCTCTGCTCCATCGATCCGCAAATCTACGAAGTTTTCGAAATCACGAAACTAAATAAGCTGTTCAACATTCAAAAGGATGAGCAGGCCGCTTTGCAGGCCTTTTAGTTCACTGGTAGCTTCCTCTTTCGCCCTGGTTTCAATCCGGCAGGTTGAGATTTCTCATGCGGCAGCCAAATCAGGACGGCGCCTACGAATTCGCGATCCCCAGCGATCCCTTGGAAGCGCGGCGCGTGCAGGAGGCCATCGAGCAACAGCTGCGTTCCGCCCGCTTTGAAGACAAGGAAATCTTCAGCATCAAGCTCGCCCTGGAAGAAGCACTGGTCAACGCCATCAAGCATGGCAATCAGATGGACCGCGCGAAATCCGTGCGCATTCGCTACAGAATCGATCCAACCCGTTTCGACATTCACATCGCCGACGAAGGCAAAGGCTTCGACCCCGAGGACGTCCCAAATCCCATGGACCCCGAAAACCTCGAACGCCCCTGCGGCCGCGGCCTCCTCCTCATGCGCCACTACATGACCGAAGTCGTCTACCACCCGCCCGGCAACTGCCTCTCCATGTGCAAAATCCGCAACGGCAGACCGTGAAGCGCGGAGTGTGGAGCGCAGAGAGTGGAGCGCGGAGAGTGAAGCGCGGAGAGTGAGGAGTAGAGTACCAACTACTCTCCGCGCTCCTCTCTCCGCGCTCCACTCTTCGCGCTCTACCCTCCGCGCTTCGCGCTCCGCGCTCTACACTCTACACCATGTCCACCACTCCCATGATGCAACAATACCGGGACGCCAAAGCGCGGCATCCCGGCATGCTCCTCTTATTTCGCATGGGGGACTTTTTCGAGACCTTCGAGGAAGACGCGGAAACTGCCGCCAAGGTGCTCGGCCTCACGCTAACTAGCCGCGACAAAACGATCCCGATGGCAGGCTTTCCGCACCACTCGCTCGAAACGCACCTCCACAAGCTCTTGCACGCCGGCTATCGCGTGGCCATCTGCGACCAGGTTGAAGACGCCGCGTTGGCCAAAGGGCTGGTGAAGCGCGAAGTTACCCGCGTGGTCACCCCCGGCACCATCACCGAAGACGACCTGCTCGATCCCCGGCAAAGCAATCATCTGGCGGCACTATACCCTGCCGGCCACGAGGTCGGCGTCGCTTGGCTCGAAGTCTCGACCGGGATCTTTCACGCTGCGGATATCGCCGGGGCGCGCCTCGCCGACGAGCTGGCCCGGCTCGCGCCGGCGGAGTGTTTGGCCGCCGAGAAAAACGCAAGCGTCATCGCCGAAGTCCTGGAGAAACTGCCGGCGCCCCCTGCCCTCACGCAGCGGCCCGATTGGACTTTTGACGCCGCCTCGTCCAAATCCGCTTTGGGTCAGCATTTCAAGGTTGCCACGTTGACCGGTTTCGGATTCGACGACGCCCAACCATGTCTCGTCGCCGCCGGGGCGCTGCTTCTTTACGCTCAAGAAATGCTCAAATCGGAGCTAGCCCACATTCGCCGGCTACAGCCTTTCGCCAGCAACAAGGTATTGCAGCTTGACGAAGTCACCCGCCGCAGCCTGGAATTGACCCGCACCCTGCGCGACGGCGGCCGCGAAGGCTCGCTGCTCGCCGCCGTCGACCGCACCGTTACTTCCATGGGTGCTCGCCTTTTACAGGACTGGCTGCTCGCCCCGCTCGCCGACTCCGCGGGTAGGACGGCTCTCCAGGGCCGTCCGGACGGGACTGCAGACCCGCAATACAGGGCGGACGGGCCTGCAGACCCTTCCTACGAAAAGTCCGGCCGCCAAGCGATCGAACAGCGGCTCGACGCGGTGGAGGAGTTGATCCAAACGCAGTCGCTGCGCGACGAGCTGCGGCGCGCGCTGTCCGACGTACACGATTTGCCACGGCTAGTGACGCGGGCAAGTACGGGACGGGCCTTGCCGCGCGACCTGTCCGCCATTGCCCGCACGTTGCGGCTATTGCCAAGAATCAAGGCGAAGGTGACCAGCCGCCGCGCGGCGCTACTTCAAACATTGGAAAGCCAGCTCGAACTTTGTCCCGATCTGCGCGAAGCCCTGGACGCAGCTCTTGTGGAAGACCCACCTTTGAGTCCGCGCGAAGGCGGCCTCATCCGTCCTGGCTACAGTGCCGAACTCGACGAGCTGCGCGACACCGCCCGCGGCGGCAAGGAGTGGATCGCTCGCTTTCAGGCCCAGGAAATCCAGCGCACTGGCATCAACTCTCTCAAGGTCGGCTTCAACCGCGTTTTCGGCTACTACATCGAAATCACCCACGCTCACGCCGCCAAGATCCCAACCGATTATCAGCGCAAGCAAACCCTCAAGAACGCCGAACGCTACATCACGCCGGAGCTTAAGGAGTACGAGGAAAAGGTCCTCTCTGCCGAGGAGAAAAGCCACCAGCGCGAGTATGAGCTGTTTTTGGCGCTGCGCGACCAAGTCGGCGCCCAGACGCATCGCCTGCTGCAAACCGGCGAAGTGCTGGCCCAGCTCGACGTGCTGGCTTCTCTGGCCGAGCTTGCTGTTTCACGACAGTACATTCGCCCGAAGCTGGTCGATGAACCGGTGCTCATCCTCCGCGACGGCCGTCATCCTGTGCTCGAGCAGACGCTGCCGGCCGGCACCTTTGTCCCCAACGACGCCCGCCTCACCGCCGACGACGGCACGCTCTGGCTCATCACCGGGCCCAACATGTCCGGCAAAAGCACATTTATCCGCCAGGTTGCGCTTTTGACTTTGATGGCGCAGATGGGCAGCTTCCTGCCGGCGCGTGAAGCCGCCATTGGCCTGGTCGATCGCATCTTCACGCGCGTCGGCGCCAGCGACGAATTGTCGCGCGGGCAAAGCACCTTCATGGTCGAGATGACCGAAGCGGCGAACATCCTCAACAACGCCACGCCGCGCAGCCTGGTCATCCTGGACGAGATAGGCCGCGGCACCAGCACCTACGACGGCGTGTCGCTGGCCTGGGCGATCACGGAGTTCTTGCACCACCAAATCGGCTGCCGGGCCCTGTTCGCCACGCATTATCACGAATTGGCCCAGCTCGCCGAAACGCTGCCGAATCTGCGCAATTACAATGTGCTGGTGCGCGAATGGCAGGAGGATATTGTCTTTTTGCACAAGATCGCCGCCGGCAGCGCCGACCAAAGCTACGGCATCCACGTCGCCCGCCTGGCCGGCGTGCCTGCGGAAGTGCTGGGCCGCGCCAAGGAAGTGCTGGCTCAACTGGAAGCGCACCACCTGGACAAGGA
>JAKEFD010000494.1 GCA_022616245.1 Gemmataceae bacterium | reverse complement strand
GAGCCCGACGTGGTCCAGCCCATCGCCATGTGCTTCGATCAGCGCGGCCGGCTTTGGGTCGCCGAATGTCTGTCGTATCCCAAATGGCACAAGGACCTCACGAAAGGCCGCGACCGCATCCTTATCTTCGAGGACACTGACAACGACGGCACTTTCGACAAGCGCACCGTTTTCCACGACAAGATGTACAACCTCTCCGGCATCCAGGTCGGCTTCGACGGCGTCTGGGTCTGCGCCACGCCGCACCTCTTGTTCATTCCCGACAAAGACGGCGACGATGTGCCCGACGGTCCGCCTGAAGTCTTGCTCGATGGTTGGGACACCAAAGCGATTCACAATGTCTTCAACGGCCTCAACTGGGGGCCCGACGGCTGGCTATACGGCTGTCACGGTATCACGGTCACGGTCGATATTGGTCGGCCAGGCGAACCGATCGCGAAACGCAAACGGATGAATTGCGGCGTGTGGCGCTATCACCCCACGCGGAAAGTTTTCGAGGTCGTCGCCCACGGCACCACCAATCCCTGGGGCATCGACTGGGACGAGCATGGGCAAATGTTCGTGACCAATTGCGTCATCGATCATCTCTGGCACATCGTCCCCGGCGGGCATTACGAGCGCATGCACGGCCAGGACCTGAACCCGCACATCTATGGCCTCATGAAAAGCGTGTGCGACCACAGCCATTGGGGAGGCGGGCACTGGACCACTTCGCGCGGCGGCCAGGGCGTCCACTCCGAAGCGGGCGGCGGCCATGCCCACTCCGGCATCCTCATCTATCAGGGCGACAACTTCCCGGCCCGCTACCGCAACACCGTCTTCATGTGCAACCTGCACGGCAACCGCCTGAACAACGACATCCTCGAGCGCAAAGGCAGCACCTACGTCGCCCGCCACGGCAAAGACTTCATGCTCGCCAACGACCCCTGGTTCCGCGGCATCGCCCTCTGCTCTGGCCCCGACGGCGCGATGTACGTCTGTGACTGGTGCGACACCGGCGAATGTCACAACTACGAAGTCGCGCACACGACCACCGGCCGGATTCACAAGATCATGTACGGCAAACCGAAAAACCCGGCCGACACGTTCGGCAAGAACTGGGACTTGAGCAAGCTGCCGGACGCGGAATTGGTGAAGCTGCAATTGCACAAGGATGAATGGTACGTGCGCCAGGCGCGAAGAGTTTTGCAGGAACGGGCGGCGGAGAAGAATATGCAGAACATAAAGGATGTCGTTTTGGAAAAACTGTTTGCAAAAAGCGGAGAACAAACGTCGATACGAGTTCGCTATTTGTGGACTGCGTATGTAATTGGAAGTTTGGACACGAAATTGCTTGAAAAATGCCTTTACACCTATGATGAAAACATTCGTTATTGGGGAATTCGATTGGCTAGTGACGAAGGAAAGATTGACGATGAATTCTTGAAGTCACTAGCAACCTCCGCGGCCATCGAGGCATCACCGAGGGTTCGTCTTGCAATTGCGTCAACTTTACGAAATCTTCCATTGAAGCAATTTGTCGATGTCGCCACTTCGTTACTCAAATACCACGACGAGTCAACGGATCCATTTCTTCCGCACGTGATTTGGTACAGTATTGCGCCGCTAATTCCCGAGGAGACGGAAGGCGCTGAGTTCTTGATGTTTATGACCAGAACGCCGTTAGTTCGAGAGTTCATTGCCCGTGGAAGAGCGTCTCATAGCGACAAGATGCTTGAGAATCTGGTGATTGCTCTCGCCGATGACGTAATGCCGCCATGGTTTCATCGTGACCTGTTGCGCGGCATTCAACAGGCGACAACTGGTCGCCGATCAATACCGATGCCGCTAACCTGGAAACTAAGCTATCCGACATTAGTGGAGAGCCCGCTGCCCGAAGTGCGCGAACGAGCTCTAGCTCTCGCGGTTCAGTTCGGCGATGACCGCGCCTTGGAAGCTCTGCGGAAAACCGTACTGGACGCGAAAACGCCCTCCGCGAAACGGCAATCGTCGCTCGCGACTCTCGTGTTCCATCAAAGCAAAAACCTGTTGCCGATTCTGCACGATCTCCTGGACGATCTGGTTCTTCGCAGCCAGGCAATCAAAGGCCTAGCCGCATTCGACGACCCAAAGACACCGCCGTCACTACTTGAGCGCTATGCGAAGCTGAGCGAAGAAGAAAAAGCCGGCGCCGTGCACACGCTGGCATCGCGGCCGGCCTACGCGCTGGCGTTGCTCGACGCCGTCGATAAGAAACAGGTGCCGCGCGCCGACATTTCGCCCTTCACCGCCCGGCAAATCCAGGCGCTCAATCACAAAGAAGCCAGCGCCAAACTGGAAAAAGTCTGGGGCACGATCCGCCCCGCCGCCCAGGACAAGACCAAGTTGATGGCGAAGTACAAGTCCGCGCTCAAGCCCGAAGTCCAAAAGCAAGCGGATCTCAAAAACGGCCGGCTGCTTTACAATAAACACTGCGCCAATTGCCATCGCCTGTTCGGCGAAGGCAGCCCCATCGGCCCGGACCTCACCGGCTCGCAGCGCATGAATCTCGACTACCTTTTGGAGAATAT
>JAKEFD010000107.1 GCA_022616245.1 Gemmataceae bacterium | reverse complement strand
GTCAGGGGTCAGGAGTCAGGGGTCAGGAGTCAGGGGTCAGGAGTCAGGAGTCAGGGGTCAGGAGTCAGGGGTCAGGAGTCAGGGGTCAGGAGTCAGGAATCAGAGGTCAGTATACACCTGACAGAACTTTGGAAACGCATCGACCATCCCTGACTTCTGACCCCTGACTCCTGATACCTGTCCCCTGACTACTCTTCTTCCGCTGGCTCCTCTTCCTTCTTCTTGCTGATCACTTCGGGTTCAGCCTGCTCGGCGGTCGGTGTGATGGCAGCGGTCTCAGTCGGTTCCACCGCCGTCAGCCTGAAGGCGGCGATGATCGCTTCCGGATCGTTGTTCACCTTAACGCCGGGAGGCAGGGTCAAGTGCTTTACTTGCACGGATTGGCCGATCTGCAGCTCGCCGACGTTGACGCGAATGGAGTCGGGCACGCTGATCACAGGGCACTCGACATGCAGCTGGTGAATCTGCTGCACGAGCACGCCGCCGGCCACGATGCCCGGGGCGGTGCCGCGCAATTCGACGCGCACGTCCAAAGTGATGCGCTCATCTTCGGACACGCGGGCGAAGTCCACGTGCAAAATGTAGTGTCCCAAGGCGTCCCACTGCACGTCGCGAATGAGCGCCTTTTCGACTTTGCCGCCATGATTTAGATCGAGGACTCGCGCCCCGCGGCGAATCGCCTGGTGTAAGTCGTCCGCCGCCACGGCCACCGACACCGTAGCTTCCTTATGCCCATAGACAACGCCCGGGATCTGGCCCTTTTTGCGAAGCTTGCGCGCGCCGCGCGTGCCGTTTCCTGGGCGAGCCTCCGCCGCTAATACCACTGTCTCCGCCATGTTCTCCTCAAATGAAAACGGAACACGCCTGGCGGTGTTCCAAGTAAGGTCAAAATGGAACGGTTATTATTCGAATTCGAGAGGGTTTCAGCAAGAGGGGGGACGAAAAACGCAGCCGCACGAATTGGAGCCGCGCACGAAGTAAGCGGCCATCCGCAACCGCTTACTTCGTGGGCGGCTCCAGCGCTCAGCTACCAGCTTGAACGATCGCCAAGAACTGATCCGCCTTCAAGCTAGCGCCGCCGACCAGTGCGCCGTCCACGTCGGGCTGGGACAAGAGCGAAGCCGCGTTGTCCGGCTTGACGCTGCCGCCGTATTGAATGGTGAGCTTATCGGCGGCAGGTTGTCCCAAGAGCTGGGCGACGCGGTGCCGGATGAATTGATGCGCTTCCTGGGCCTGCTCGGGCGTGGCGTTTTTGCCGGTGCCGATGGCCCAGACGGGTTCGTACGAAATCGTGATATCGGCGAGCTTGGCGGCGTCGATGCCGACCAACCCCGCGCTCAGGTGGAAATCGACCACCTGTTTGAAGTACCCGTCTTCGCGCTCCTTCAGAGTCTCGCCGATGCACAGAATGACCTTGAGGCCCGCAGCCAAGGCCGCGTGAGTCTTGCGATTGATGAAGGAGTCGCTTTCGGAGAAGTACTGCCGCCGTTCGCTGTGGCCGACGATCACAAAGCGGCAACCCACATCCGCGAGCATGGCGGGGCTTACCTCACCGGTGAACGCCCCCTCTTTTGCTGGGTACAAGTTTTGCGCTCCCAGCGCCACCCGACTGCCTTGGATCGCCTTTGCAACAATGCCGAGGTAGGGAAAAGGCGGACACAGCGCGATCTGCACCTTCGTCTGATTGCCGGCCGCCAGGACAATCGCCGTGGCCAACCGCTCCGCTTCGGCGGCATTGGTAAACATCTTCCAGTTGCCGGCGATGAACTTTTGCCGCATCGAAGATCCCTTGCTCGCACGTCGGGCACGCGTGATTTATTGTGGGACAATAATTGCTGACAGCATCATGAATCATGATGTGTCACTAATTAAGTTACATTGTAGATTGAAGTTATGTCGAAAATATCGAAAAAAATTGCTGACACATCATTCATTGAGGGCATCGTGTCATGCATTTTGTTTATTCCTTTCGTACCAAAACGTTACGTCAACAAGATTACTGCCACATTGATGACAGGGGGGATGTCTGCCAAATCACCGCTTACTTTGTGGCGGCGCCGAATTCACGACAATGACTTGCCCATCACTTCTGCGATGCGCCGCAGACGGTCCATGAGTTCCTCGAACCGCTTGGGCAACAGCGCCTGCGGGCCATCGGAAAGCGCCTTTTCCGGACAGCTATGCACTTCGACGTGCACGCCATCGGCGCCGGCGGCGACCGCGGCCCACGCCATTGATGGTATCAAATCCGGCCGGCCGGTCGCGTGGCTGGGATCGACGACGATCGGCAAATGGCTCAGGCCTTTCACGTTGGGCACGGCGCTCATGTCGAGCATGTTGCGCGTCGAATCTTCGAAGGAGCGCACGCCGCGCTCGCACAGCACGAGGTTCGGGTTGCCTTCGGAAAGGATGTACTCGGCGGACATCAGCATGTCTTTGACGGTCGCGCTCATGCCGCGCTTGAGGAGCACCGGCTTCTTCGACTGGCCAATCTCTTTCAAGAGGTCGAAGTTCTGCATGTTGCGGGCGCCGATCTGCAACATGTCGGCGTATTTTTCCACGAGCGGCAGTTGGCGCGGATCCATGACTTCGGTCACGACCGGCATGTCGTGCCTGGCGCCGACGTCGCGCAGGATTTTCAAGCCTTCTTCGCCCAGGCCTTGAAAGCTGTACGGGCTGGTGCGCGGCTTAAACGCCCCGCCGCGCAGGATGTTCGCGCCCGCTTTCTTCACGTGGCCGGCGATCTCGTTCAGCACTTCGCGGCTTTCGACAGCGCAGGGCCCCGCGATCATCGCTAAGCTGCCGCCGCCGACTTTTACTTTGCCGACTGCGACGACCGTGTCGGCCTTGTTGAACTCGCGGCTGGCGAGCTTGAACGGCTTCATGATCGGCAGCACCTGCTCCACGCCGGGAATGGCCTGCAGCGGCTCGGCCTGCAGTTTGTTCTCGTCGCCGATGACGCCGATGATGGTGCGGTGCTCGCCCTGGGACAGGTGCGGTTTGAGGCCAAGTTCCTTGATGCGATCTAAGACGTGATCGATCTCAGCCTGGCTCGAATTGGGTCGAAGAACAATAATCATGGTGCGTATTGGTGAGAGGTGAGTGGTGCGTGGTGAGTGGTAACCACTCACTGTTTGCGTTTTGCCAAGTAGGCGATGTAGCCGTTGATTCGACGTATTAGAATGTATCCTTCGTCCTTCAATTGGAGGAGGATTTCTTGTTGAGAGTAATGTTCGTCCTCACCACTCACCCCTCACCACTCACCTTTCAGTCACTCAACAAGGCGATAGGAAAGGAACCCAGCACTGCCAGCTCGATTGCGTGCTTTTCAAGTGCCGTCAATGCGCGCTTGACTTTGGGGTCTTCGACATGTCCTTCAAAGTCGACGAAGAACATGTACTCCTGCTTGCCGGTTTTCGCGGGGAAGGATTCGATCCAGGTGAGATTGAGCTTGTTTTGCTTGAAGACTTCGAGCGCTTCGACGAGCGAGCCGGGATTGTGCGGCACGCGGAACATGAGCGCGGTCTTGTCCTTGCCGGTGCGCGACGTCTCCTGGTTGCCGATGACGGCGAAACGTGTTTCGTTGTGCGGATAATCTTCAATGTCGGGGAAGAGGATGCGCAGTCCATATTTGACGGCCGCCTGCCGGCTGGCGACCGCGGCGGCGCCCGGCTCTTGCTGCGCCAATTGCGCCGCCACCGCCGTGCTCGACACGTCCTTCAGATCGGCGTGCGGCAAGTTCTTGCTCAGCCAGTTGCGGCACTGGGCCAATGCTTGCGGTTTGCTGTAGACGCGGCGGATCATCTCCTGTTCGCAGTTGGCCAAGAGATTGTGATGAATCTTGAGCCGCACTTCAGCGCAGATTTTGAGTTGCGGCAAGCGCATGAACATGTCCAGGGTATCGGTGACGCCGCCGTCGGTCGAATTCTCGAGCGGCACCACGCCGAAATCGACATGGCTGCGATTCACTTCCTCGAAGACGGAGGCGATGCTGCCCACGCGCATGTATTCGATGTTTTGGCCGAAGCGCTCGACAGCGGCGAGGTGGCTATAGCTGTATTCCGGGCCGAGATAGGCGACTTTGAGGACTTTCTGTAAGGCGCGCGAGCCGCTCATGATCTCCCGATAAATGGCGCGCACAGTTGCGGGATCGAGCGGACCTTTGTTGGCTGCCAAGACGTTCTCGAGAACTTCCTCTTCTCGTGCTGGGGAAAAGACTTCGGCGCCTTGATCGTTCTTGACCCTGCCGATTTCGCCGGCCAGCGACGCTCGTTCGTTCACAAGCTTGAGAATCTGCAGATCAAGCCTGTCAATTGCGGATCGGAGACTTCGAAGGGCGGCAGCGGATTTGGCAGGTGATGCATGATCGGAATCGGATTTGCGGCCCATGAGATGTTGTCTCGGGTGGGATTTTAGGGAGCAGTTTGACCTCAATTTAGACAGCGCGCATAAAGCCGTCAACCAACTCAGACCAATATTGTCCTCTTTCTCTGGCTTTTTCTTGGTTCTGACGGAAGTCCGCGCCCGCAAATTTCTCCCCTGCCAAAATGACACTAGTCTCATCTGAACTTTGAATCGTTTGGCCCACGGCCTCCTCTAATAATGAGTCATAAAAACTTTCAGAGTATGAGTTTATAATCCAGATTGCCGCGGTAGAATTTGGCGGCATGACAGTTGCTCCGCCTAACGGCCAAACACAATGAGTTTGAATTCTCCTAGGCAATACTGAATATCTGAATACATAGTTCGAATGCCTCTGCCTTGATTCGGCGGAAAAGGAGCTTGCAATGGCTGAAGAGAAAATCATCGGCATCGACTTGGGCACCACGAACTCCGTGGTTGCAGTAATGGAGGGCGGCGAGGTCAAGGTTATTCCCAATCAGGAAGGACATCGCTTGACCCCTAGCGTGGTAGCATTCACCGACAAGGGCGAGCGGCTCGTCGGCGATCCGGCCAAGCGCCAGGCGGTCACGAACTCGCGCCGCACCGTCTATTCGATCAAGCGCTTCATGGGCCGACGCCATCATGAAGTGGAATCTGAAGAGAAAATCGTCCCGTACAAGATCGTCGGCGGCCCCGCCGAACTGGTCAAAGTCGATATCGACGGCAAGCAATACACGCCGCCCGAAATCTCCGCCTTGGTCTTGCGCAAACTCAAAGAAGCTGCCGAAGCGTACCTGGGCCACCGTGTCAATAAGGCCGTCATCACCGTGCCGGCGTACTTCAACGACGCGCAGCGCCAAGCGACCATCGACGCCGCCCAGATTGCCGGCTTCGAGACCGAATGGGACATCGAAGATCCCAAGACCGGCAAGAAGACCAAGCAGCGCATGCGCATCATCAACGAGCCGACCGCGGCGTCGCTGGCCTACGGCCTGGACAAGAAGAAGAATGAGAAGATCGCTGTCTTCGACCTGGGCGGCGGCACCTTCGACATCTCCATCCTCGACGTAGGCGACGGCGTCTTCGAAGTCAAAGCCACCAACGGCGATACGCACCTGGGCGGCGACGATTTCGACCAGGTGCTTATCGATTACGTCGCCACCGAGTTTCAGAAGCAGAACTCCACCGACCTGCGCAAAGACCCGATGGCCTTGCAACGGCTCAAGGAGGCTTGCGAGCAGGCCAAGAAAGACCTGTCGCAGCAGACGACAACGACGATCAATCTGCCGTTCATCACTGCGGTGGACGGAGTGCCCAAGCACTTGCAGATGGACATCACCCGGGCCAAGTTCGAGCAACTGGTTGCCCATTTGATCGAGCGTTGTCGCGGTCCGGTGATGCAAGCGCTCAAGGACGCCGGCTACAGCCCGCGCGATATCGAAGAAGTCGTGCTCGTCGGCGGCATGACGCGCATGCCGCGCGTGCAGCAGATGGTCAAGGAGATCTTCGGCAAGGAAGGGCACAAAGGCGTCAACCCGGACGAAGTGGTCGCAATCGGCGCCGCCATCCAGGGCGCGCAGCTCCTTTTGGGCAGCAAGTCCGACGTGCTTCTCCTCGACGTGACGCCGCTGTCCCTTGGCATCGAGACCCTGGGCGGCGTGTTTACGAAGTTGATCGAGCGCAACACCACCATCCCGACCACGAAGAAGGAAGTTTTTTCCACTGCGGAGGACAACCAGCCCGCGGTAACGGTCAAGGTGTTCCAGGGCGAACGGCCCATGGCGAGCGACAATCGCCTCTTGACCAGTTTCGATCTGGAAGGCATCGAGGCGGCGCCGCGCGGCACTCCCAAGATCGAGGTCTCCTTCGACATTGACGCCAACGGCATCTTGAACGTTTCCGCCAAGGACATGAAGACGGGCAAGGAAGTCAAACGGCGCGTGGAAAACTCGAGCGGCCTGAGCAAGGACGACGTCGAGCGCATGCGCCGCGACGCCGAGGCCAATGCCGGCGATGACAAGAACAAGCGCGAGCTGGCCGACGTCCGCAACGAGGCGGACAACCACATCTGGCAAGTGGAAAAGCTGATGAAGGACCAGGGCGACAAGCTGTCCGACGCCGACAAAGGTCCGGTGCAAGCGGCCATCGAGAAGCTGAAACAGTCCGCCAGCGGCACGGACGTGAACGCCATCCGCCAGGCCCTCAACAACCTTCAGTCGGCGGCCCACGCCATGGCCCAGCACCTAAGCCAAGCCGGCGCGACGCCGCCGCCTTCGGACCGGCCGACAGCGGGCGGCGAGGGCAAGAAGGACGATGTGATTGACGCGGAGTTTGAGGTGAAGAATTAGGCGACTTTGGCCCAAGTAGCTACTGAAGAAATTGCAAAGCCCGGCTTCGCGCCGGGCTTTGTTTTTGGTCTGATAGGTCTGGTTTTCAGGATGAGAAAATGAATAGAAGGCGAGTCTTCTGGACCTTGGCTATCATCCTTTTGGCATGTGCCGGGGTATTCGCATGGAGAACTTTGTTTCCAAGACACCACATCACGGCCGAGAACATTTTCCGGAAAATGCTGCGCTGGCTGAATCTGGAACGAACGCCGCAAGCATGTTAATACGATTGCGCCCATAATTCATGTGGGCAGCCGTCGCCAACGACGCTTCGATCATCCCATACAATACCGACAATGCACATTTGCCTCTTTGACATCGACGGCACGCTTCTGGCCAGCGGCGGGGCGGGCAAGGCGGCCCTGGAATCCAGCCTTTGTGAAGAGTTCAGCGTCGAATTGCGTTTCGACGTGCCCTACAGCGGCCGCACCGACCGGGCCATCTTCCGCGATCTCTTGCATCATCATGACATTGCCGAAACGCCGGCCAACTTGAAGAAGCTGCTCGAAGGTTATCTCAGACGGCTGCCAGGCTGCTTGCAAAAGAAAAAGGGCAAAGTCCTGCCCGGCATGGCCAACCTGTTGACGCTTTTGCGCGAGCGCAACCACGTCGGCGTCGGACTCTTGACCGGCAATATTCGCGCAGGCGCCAAGACCAAGCTCGGCCACTTCGGCCTATACGAGCATTTCGCCTTCGGCGGCTTCGGCGACGAGCACTTCGACCGCGACGACGTTGCCCGCGAGGCGCTGGCTGCCGCCCGCCAGCATGTCCATCCCGATTTGTCCCCCGATCGCATCTGGGTCATCGGCGACACGCCGCTCGACGTCCGCTGTGCCCGCGCTATCGGCGCGAAGGTCGTGGCCGTCGCGACCGGCATGCATCCCGTTGACGAACTGCAAGCCGCCGGCCCGGACTTGACGCTCAGGGATATGTCGGACCCCGAGCCATTCTTGCGCCTGTGGAAATAGCACGCGCGCTGCGATTACAAAAACCGCTTGATTTATCGCTTCTTGCTCGGAAAATGCGTGCGGAAGGATGTCCTTAGCGCGAACCGATGAATTAGATACTCCCAAGAGCAGATCAATGAAACGGCTAAGCATTCCAGTGCTCCTGTGCTCTTCATTCTTGGGAATCTCTGGTTATGGTCTGTCTGTCCAAAAAGTCCCGCCCGCCAAGTCCGCCGACGTCGCCGTTTACGGCGGTACCGCCGCCGGCGTTATCGCGGCCGTGGCGGCGGCGCGCGAAGGCAAGACGGTCCTGCTGGTCGAACCTGGCAAGCACGTGGGCGGCATGGTCTCCGGCGGCTTGGGCGCGACCGACGTCGGCAATCGCCTCGCTATCGGCGGCTACTCGCGTGAGTTCTTTGACCGCGTCCGCGACTACTACTTGAAAAAGTATGGTCCCAAGTCCGACCAAGCCAAAGATTGTCTCGACGGCTTTCGCTTCGAGCCGCACGTCGCCGAGCTTGTGTTTCGCGAAATGCTCAAGGAGGCCAATGTCACCGTGCTTTTTGATCAGCGCTTAAGCCGCGTCGTTCTCGTCGAGGGGAAAATCAAAACTATGGATGTGGAAAACAACGCCGGCGTTCCGTCGGCGCGCGTGTCCGCCAAGATGTTCATCGATGCCAGCTACGAAGGCGACCTCATGGCCAAGGCGAAAGTCAGCTATGTCATCGGCCGCGAAGGCCGCGCGCAGTACGGCGAATCGCTGGCCGGCGTGCAGAAACACAGCGCGGCTCATCAATGGCCGGTCAAGGTCTCGCCGTTCGCGGACGGCAAAACCTTGTTGCCATTGATACAGGCCGATCCGCCCGGGGAGCCGGGGCAGGCGGACAAGAAAACGCAGGCTTACAACTTCCGTTTGTGCATGACCCAGCGGCAGGACCAGAGGTTGCCCTGGCCCAAACCGGCAAACTACGATCCCAAACGCTACGAACTTTTGGCGCGCTACCTTGAAAAACGGCCCGATGTCAAAGTCGGCCAGCTCATGAACCCGGTCAAGGTCCCGAACGGCAAGACCGACACCAATAACAACGGCCCGTTGTCCACGGATCACATCGGCGGCAATTGGGACTATCCCGAAGCAAATTACGCCGACCGGTCAAAGATCTGGCAGGACCACATCGATTATCAAATGGGCTTTCATTATTTCCTGGCCAAGGATCCGCGCGTGCCCGAGAAACTGCGAAACGAAGTCAATTCTTGGGGTCTGGCCAAGGGCGAATTTGAAGACACGAACGGTTGGCCGCATCAGCTCTATGTGCGCGAGGCCCGGCGCATGCTCGGCGCATTTGTGATGACTCAAAAAGATATCATGGATGAGCGCACCAAAGAGGATTCTGTCGGCCTGGGCTCCTACAACACCGATTCGCACCACGTGCAGCGCGTCGTCGGACCGGACGGCTTCGTGCTCAACGAAGGCGACTTTCAAGTGCCGGTTAAGCCGTACGCCATCCCGTATCGCAGCCTCATTCCCAAAGCAAACGAGTGCGGCAATCTGCTCGTCTCCGTGTGTTGCTCCGCTTCGCATGTGGCCTACGGTACGATCCGCATGGAGCCCGTGTACATGATTCTGGGTCAGGCCTCGGGCGTGGCGGCGACGCTGGCGCTTGACGAGAAGACGTCGGTGCAGAAAGTATCGATCGAAAAGCTGCAATCGAAACTCAAAGCGCAAAAAGCCATTCTGTCGCCCGAAGGCATTGTCAAAGCGGGCCCCAAGGGACTCGATCCCAAAAAGATGGCCGGCGTGGTCGTCGATGATGCGCGGGCGCAAAAATCGGGCGTCTGGGTGTTTTCCACTTCCACGCCGGGCTTCGTCGGAGCGGGTTACCAGCACGATGGCAACGCCGAGCAAGGGAAAAAGTCGATGCGCTTCACGCCCAAGTTGCCGCAAGCGGGAAACTACGAGGTCCGATTGCACTTTACCGCGTTTCCCAACCGGGCCACCAACGTACTCGTGGCGATCCATAGCGCGGAAGGTGACAAGTCCGTGCGCGTCAACCAGCGTGTGCAGGCCAAGGACGGGATTAGCCTCGGGGTCTTTCGGTTCGAGGCAGGCGAAAAGGGCTACGTAGAGATTCGCAACGACGGCGCAGACGGCTTTGTGATCGCAGACGCCGTGCAGTTTGTTTTGAAGGAATGAACTATGCCGTTCCTCACCAGCTTTCGCATCATTGTTCGGGCCTGCAAGCAATGGGGAGAAAACAAAGATTCGCGTTTAGGCGCCGCGCTCTCCTACTACGCGCTATTCTCCATCGCGCCGCTCTTGGTCATCGCGATCCAGTTGACCGGCGCGATCTTCGGTGAAGACGCCGCTCGCGGCCAGGTGGTGGAACAACTCAGTGACATTGTCGGTCAGGATGCGGCGCTGGCCATTGAAGACTTGGTCGTAGCCGCGTCCCAGCCGCGCGGCGGTTGGACGCCGGCCCTCAATTATGCACTTCTCACGATCGGCGCCCTCGGCGTTTTTCTACACCTCCGCGGCTCCTTTTGCACGATCTGGAAACTCGAACCGCCGCACGGCAACACCGTGCTCGGCATCCTGCTCGATTATCTCCTCGCGCTCATCATGGTGGTGTCTGTGGGCATCTTGCTGCTGTTGTCGGTGGTGGCCGGCATGCTCGTGCCCATCTTCCGCGAATTCATCGACAAGCACTTTCCGGGCGATGCCTTTCGCTGGCAGCTCTTCGAGTTCGGCATCTCGCTGGTTTTCTTGACCTTGTTGTTCGCCACGATGTATCGCGTCCTATCGGGTCAGCGCATCGCCTGGCTGTACGTATGGTACGGCGCTTTGATTTGTGCTTTCCTCTTCACTCTCGGCAAGATCGCCATCGGCTATTACCTTGTCTACTCCAGCCCCGAAAGCATGTACGGCGCCGCCGGGTCGCTGGTAGTGTTTCTTGTCTGGGTCTATTACTCTTCCCAAGTACGTTTCTTTGGCGCGGAATTGATCCAAGCGCGCCGGACACGCGCGGAATGGATGCGTACTTGACGCCTCGGATTGCCGCACGCCCACGCATTTCCAGCGGAGCAAGGAGTCACTGAAAACTACGCGTGGGCGTGGCATCTGTGACAATGGCGAATCAACAAATGGGCATTGCCGGCGAAGGATTCAGAACCACTCGTCACATATTGCAAGAGATGGTGTAGCGAGTGTATGGCGGGTACGAATGTCCACGTCTTGGGGGAAGGAGAACTCCCTTGGGTTATCCCTTTGACGATGCATGGCGGCGCGCGGCCCTGCGCGGCGAGGAAGCCGCGGTCAAGGACTTGGCGCAGGCGGTCTTGCAGCCGCTCTTCAGTTTTTGCCTCTACCGCGTCGGCCGCAACCAGCATCTGTGCGAAGAAGTGGTGCAAGAAACGTTGCTGCGGGCGTTGCGCGAGCTGCGCCATTACGAACCGGCCCGCGCCCAAAACAACATCTTCCCTTGGATCACGGGGCTGGCGCGCAACGAGATTCAGCGCGCGCTCGGCCGGGAGAAATCGGCACTCTCACTGCAAGCGCTGTGGGCCAAAATGGATAACGAACTGCTGGCGATTTACGCGAAGTTGGAACAGGAACCGTTCGGCACTGAGTTGTTGCAGCGCGAGGAAACGCGCGATCTGGTCAACGCCACCATGTCGCAACTGCCGCCCCATTACCGCGAGGCTTTGGAGGCGAAATACGTCACCGGCAAGAGCGTCCGCGACCTGGCCGCCGCCTGGAGCCTGACGGAGAAAGCCGCGGAGTCGCAGCTCACACGGGCTCGCAAGGCATTCCGGGCCGTGTTTTTGGCGCTGTCAAGAAACCTGGAACTGGAGATGGTTTGAACGCGAACGCGAAACGATGATTCTAAAGGATACGACCATGCACGAACACGATCAAGATATCGGCGATGTAAACGTGGAAAAACTGCTGGGCGCCGCCTACAAACCGGAACGCGCCCAGGCCGCCTTTGTAAGGCAAGTGGAGGAAGCCATGATGAGCGAAGCAAACAAGGTGCGCGAATCCCACAGGCTTGATGACGCGTCCAGGGACGTGGAAGTAACGCGTCTGCGCCGGCGCTTTGGCTGGGCCATGGCCTTGGCGGCGTCGCTGGCAGTGTGTTTCTTGATTGCTTACGCGCGCACGCGGCACGGCGACGCCCTGCCAGTGTCCGCTGTCAAGCCGCGCGACATCACCGATGTCATACAGAAGCTGCAGCCGGCCGTCGGCGACACCGTGATCGGCATGACCGCGAAGCCGCGCCCGGCCGCTCCCGAGGTTAAGCCCGTCGAAGTCGGCAAATCCACGCTGACGCAACCCGGCGAGCGCAAGCGCATCACGCTCGGCGACGGCTCGGTCGTCTATCTCAATCAAAGCACGGAAATCGCGCATCCCGCGCCGCGGCAAATCGTGCTCAAGAAGGGCGAAGTCTACGTCGAAGTCGCGCCGCGCGAGCCGAGCTCCAAGGACACATTCGTTGTCAAGGCGACGGGCCGCGACATTACTGCTCTGGGCACGCGCTTCGGCGTCAACGTCGAAGAAAAAGGACCCGGTGTCATCGTCACGCAGGGCCGGGTCAAAGTCAGCGGCCTCGGCGATGTCATCACCGCCGGCCAGCAACTCGAACCGGGCGCGAAGAAGGTAACCGGTGCGCCCCGGGCCACGCATGTCCTGGACTGGACGCGCGAGCTCATGGCTGCGGCCGAATCGCCGCTGGTGCCGTGCAGCAAGCACGCCGGCGGCGCGCTCATCGCCGTCGATCCGTTCGGTCAGGAAGTCACGCTCACGCTCCGCAATTTCCACATTGACGTGCATGTCGAAGACGGTTTCGCCCGCACCACCATCGACCAGACCTACTTCAACAATAACAGTTTTCGCATGGAGGGCACGTTCTACTTCCCGCTGCCGCCGGACGCTTCACTGTCGCGCCTGGCCATGTATGTTGTGGACGGCAAGGACTGCAAGCTGATGGAAGGCGGCATGGCCGAGCGCGACCACGCCCGCAACGTGTTCGAAACGATCATGCACCAGCGCCGCGACCCCGCCCTTCTGGAATGGGTGGACGGCAGCACGTTCAAGATGCGCGTCTTCCCGCTCGAGGGCCGGCAAGAGAAACGCATCATCCTGAGCTACTCGCAGCGTTTGCCGGGCCTTTATGGCGCGACGCGCTATCGCTTCCCGGCCGGGCACAACATGGAAATCGTCCGCGATTGGTCGTTCGCCGCCCGCGTCAAGCACGGCGCCGAGCTGCGTGTCACCAGCGACAGCCATCCGGGCATGAAGATCACGCCGCAGGGCGCCGACATGGTGCTCAGCACCGCAGCGCGCGGGGTGAAACCGAACCAGGACGTGACCGTCGAAATCTACGACAACGAGGCGGCCAAAGAGGGCAACGCGGCGCGCTTTCATTCGTACGTGCATGAAGGCCAGCAGTATCTCATGCTGAACTATCGGCCGGATCTGGGCCAGACGCCGCGTCGCGAACGGCGCGACTGGATCATCCTGTTCGAAACCGCCGCCAACCGCGATCCGCTCTTGGCCCGCGCCCAGATCGAGGTCGTCAAGAACCTCTTGGAAAACGCCGAGCACGATGACAACTTCGCGATCCTGACAGCCAATACGCGCGTGAAAGCGTTCGACAAGAAGTTGCGCGCGGCGAACAAACAAAACATCGAAGAAGCGCTCAAATATCTGGACGCGAGCCATCTCATCGGCGCGCTCGATCTGACCCAAGCGCTGGCCGCGGCGAAGCCGTTCTATGGCCAGGCCAAGAACCCGTACCTGGTGCACGTGGGCGCCGGCGTGTCTGCGCTCGGCGAGCGCAAGGAGGACGTGCTTGCCAAGCAGATTCCGGAAAACGTGCGCTACGTCGGCATCGGCGTCGGCAAGCGCTGGAGCCGTGCCTTTATGAAAATGGCGGCCGACCGCACCGGCGGCTTCTTCACGCAGATCAACCCGGATGAGCCCATCGCCTGGCGCACCTTCGAATTGCTGGCCACGCTCAACACGCCGCGCTGGATGGATGTGCGCGTGGTCGATGCGGATGAAAAGGTCAACTTCCTCACCGAAACGCTCAGCCTCGCTCAGGGCGAAGAGCTGTGTGCGTTCGCGCGCTTTCAAGGCCCGATGCCGGCCAAGGTGATCATCTCCGGCAAGTTGGACGGCAAGGCGCACACGCAAACCCTGGAGGTCAAAGGCGTCAATCCCGGCGCGGGCTATTTGCCGCGAACCTGGGCGAAGATGGAAATCGACCGCCTGCTCGCCGACGGCGCCGAGAAGAACAAGAAAGCGATCACCGATTTGTCCATGGCCATGTACGTCATGTCGCCGTTCACGTCGCTGTTGGTCTTGGAGACGGAGCAGGATTACGTGACCTATAAGGTGGACCGCGGCCGCAAAGACCACTGGGCGATGTACGACTGCCCGCTGCGGATTCCGCTGGTCTACGAGCCGGACCCGCTCCAGCAAGCATGGATGAATCCGTGGCAGAATCCGGACAAGGGCGGGAAAAAGAAGAGCGCCGAAGAAGTGCTCGGCTCGATTCTCATGCGCAATCCGCCGCGCATGCTGGTTTGGCCGAATCAACAGCAGCATCACTTACCGCAGTATTTCACGGCCCATCAGCTTTACAGCGGCCAGCTCGGTCTCCGGCAACACATGTTGTCGGAAGAGCTAGAATTCGAAAGCCTGGACCTGTTCAGGTTTGGTGAATCGAGAGGGACGGTTTTGGGCCGGCTGGGCCAGCTGACGGACAATCTGGATGTGATGACAGACCTGGGCACGGTATTCCTCGGCGGTTTGCGTATCGATCCAGACAATGGCGCG
>JAKEFD010000106.1 GCA_022616245.1 Gemmataceae bacterium | reverse complement strand
GTCAGGGGTCAGGAGTCAGGGGTCAGGAGTCAGGGGTCAGGGGTCAGGAGTCAGGGGTCAGGAGTCAGGAGTCAGGGGTCAGGTTTCAGGAGTCAGGGCTCCTGACTTCTGACACCTGATTCCTGACACCTGATTCCTGACACCTGATTCCTGACACCTGATTCCTGACACCTGATTCCTGACACCTGACTCCTGCTCTTAGCTTCGCGCTGCGGGCCCGAGGATTGTTCCGGGTTTCCTCGTCGCCGGTTTGCACGGGTTTCTTGGTCAATTCTTGCCAGATCTCCTTTTGGCGAAACGCACGCTTCACCAATCGGTCCTCCAATGAATGAAAACTGATAACTACGGCTCGGCCTGTCGGTTTCAGACAGTCCGGCAAGGCATTCAAGAATCGTTCCAGGGCGCCCAGCTCGTCATTTACTGCAATCCTGAGCGCTTGAAACACGCGCGTCGCGGGATCGATCGGATGTCGCTTCGAGCGCGGCACACAGCGCCGGACCAGCTCCGCCAATTGCCCGGTTGTCTCGATCTTCTCCTGTTGCCGCACTTCTACGATCTTGCGGGCGATGCGCCTGCTGTGCCGTTCTTCGCCAAATTGCCAAAACAGATCGGCCAACTCCTTTTCGTGCAAGCGCTGTACCAACGCGGCGGCCGGCTCGCCGCGTGCGGGATCGAGCCGCATGTCCAAGGGGCCGTCTAGCTGGAAACTCAAGCCGCGCTCGGGGTTGGCGATTTGATCCGACGAGAAGCCCAGATCCGCCAGCACCGCGTCCACCGGCCCAAGTTGCATAGATTGCAAAACCGTCGGCAATTCTTCAAAGTTGCCGTGCACGAGCGTGACATTCATACCTTGAAGCCGCTCGCGCGCCAACGCCAGCATGCCGGGATCCTGATCGAGGCCGACAAGACGTCCGCTTGGCCCTATCCGTTCCGAAAGGAGCCGAGCGTGGCCTCCCGCTCCGACCGTGGCATCGACGACGATTTGTCCCGGCTGTGGATCGAGCCAGTGCAGGACTTCGTTGGGCAGGACTGGCACGTGCAATGGCATGGTGAGTGGTTAGTGGTGAGTGGTGAGTGGTGGGTGGTGAGTGGTGCGTGGTGCGTGGTGCGTGGTGAGTGGTTAGTGGTGAGTGGTGGGTTTAGCCCCGGAGGGGCGGTAGTTAATAGCCAGGGGCGTGAGCCCCTGGGAAGGCGGCGCGGCGCCGGATAGCCCTGAAAGGGCGAAAGTGGTGGCGACACTCGCGACTGACTTTCGCCCCTCCGGGGCTTATCCAGGCGTCTGCTCGCGTTCCAGGGGCTCGCGCCCCTGGCTATTAACGGCCGCCCCTCCGAGGCTCACGACTCCATCACTCACCACTCTACCACTCTACCACTCTACCACTCACCACTCACCACTCTACCACTCTACCACTCACCACTCACCACTCTACCACTCACCACTCTACCACTCACCACTCATCACTCTAACACTCACCAAAAAAAAGCGTGAGAGAAAGAGTCCTTTCTCCCACGCTTCAGAATAGACCGCCGTGCGCGCTGGGCCAACGGCGGTCCAATTAAAATGGGGCTGTCGGCAAACCTTGACGGATTGGGGGATCGATCACAAGTTTATGGTCCGTATGCAGCTGCTCCTGCTTCCGGACTGCGACAGCCCCAAGCTCGTTAACAGCCCCTCGCTCGCGCGTCGGGCTGGTGTTAGCGCCTCACACCGGAGCGTGAGGCTATTTCCTGAACGCTGCTTCGGCGACCGCGTCATAACTCGCGCCATGACGGGCGAAGTAATCGCGCCAGCGTACCGCGTCCCAGATTTCCAGCCGATCGCGCACGCCCAAGAGCACCACGTCCTGTTTCAAGCCGGCGTGCTCGAACAAACGCTCGGGCAACAGTATCCGTCCCGCCTTGTCGATGTCCACTTCTTCCATCTGCGCGAAGAACAGTCGGCGAAACACGCGGGCCTCGGCGTCGGTTGCCGGCGTCTGATCCAGTTTCGTTGAAAGCTGCTCCAACGCTCCCTGGTCGTAAAGCCACAAGCACTGATCTTGCCCCGGCGTCACGTACAGATGCGTTTGCTCCTCCAGCTGCTCACGAATACGCTTGGGCAACACGAGCCGCTTCTTGTCGTCTAGCGTGCGGGAGTGTGTGCCCGTCAGGAGCATGGCGGCCTCTTACGCTTCGGCGTCCCTCTTGGCCGCATTCCCACTTCAATCCATTTCAATCCAAATCCTCCCACACTATACCCAAACGATTTCGCATTGCAATAGGCTGGATGAGTTTTTTTTCGATTTCTGACACGATGCTATGGTGCCGGCAGCCTTGTCCCAATCCTTGCATTCAAATACACTTACCGTTCAACACCAGCCCGACGCGTAAGCGAGGGATTGTCAACACGAGCCCGACGCGCAAGCGAGGGCTTGCTGACAAAAGGCTCTTCCGAAGTGCGAGAATCCCAATGGGAATGCAATGCGCCATCACCGGCAAGAAACCTGTCCTGGGCGTCAAATACACCCGGCGCGGCAAAGCGAAATACCTGGGCGGTGTTGGCCGTAAGGTGACAGGCAAGACCAAGCGCACCTTCAAGCCGAACCTGCAACGCATCAAGATCGTGCTCGACGGCAAAGTGCAAACCAAGCGCGTCAGCGTCAAGGCGATCCGCAGCGGCCTGGTGCAACGGCCGACGAAGAAGAAACCATTCACGATGCCCTCTCTCTGACCCCTGACCGCTGACCCCTGACCGCTGACCCCTGACCCCTGACCGCTGACCCCTGACCGCTGACCGCTGACCGCTGACCCCTGATTCCTGACCCCTGACTCCTGATTCATGACTCGTGACGAAGTATCCTGGATCGCTCATCTGGCGCGTCTGGAATTGAGCGACGCGGAATTGACGGCGATGACGCGTCAGCTTAGCGCCATCGTCGAGTACGTCAATCAATTGCAACAGGTCAACACCGACGGCGTCGAACCGTTGGCGCATCCCTTGGACATCCACAACATCTTCCGCGCGGACGAGCCGACGCCGTCGCTTCCCGTCGACGCGGCCCTGGCCAACGCACCCAACCGCAAAGACGACTTCTACGCCGTGCCCGCCGTGCTGGAATAGAATCTGCTCATGCACGAGCACACCACCGCCGAGCTATTGCAACTGCAGTCGCAAGGTCATGCCTCCGCGGAAGAGATAACAGCCGCCTATCTCCAACGCATCCGCGAGCGCGATCCGCAAATCCTCGCGTTTCTGGCAGTGGACGAAGCCGGCGCCCTGGACCAAGCCCGGGCAGTCGACAGCAAGCGCAAACGTGGCGAACCACTCGGGGCTTTGGCCGGCTTGCCGATTGCCGTTAAAGACGTACTCTGTGTCGCCGGCCAACGCACCACTTGCGGCAGCAGGATCCTCGCCCACTTTGTCCCACCTTATGACGCGCACGTCGTCGCACGCTTGAAACATGCCGACGCCGTCTTGTTGGGCAAGACCAACCTCGACGAGTTCGCGATGGGCTCTTCGACGGAAAACAGCTCATTTCAGATAACGCGCAACCCGTGGGACCGCGAGCGCATCCCGGGCGGCTCGAGCGGCGGCTCGGCGGCCGCTGTCGCCGCCGGCATGACGCCCCTCGCCCTGGGCACCGACACCGGCGGCTCGGTGCGCCAGCCCGCTGCCTTGTGCGGCGTCGTCGGCCTCAAACCCAGCTATGGCCGGGTCTCGCGATATGGGCTGATCGCCTACGGCAGCTCGCTCGACCAGGTCGGTCCCTTCGCGCGCGATGTATACGGCGCTGCGCTTTTGCTGGAGACCATCGCCGGCCACGATCCGCGCGACAGCACCTGCGTGTTCCGCACAGTGCCGCCATACACACAGTCCATCGAACAGCCAATCAAGCCGCTGACCATCGGTGTGCCGACGGAATTCTTCGCTCTGGGCTTGGACGCCGAGGTGGAGCAAGCAGTGCGGGCTGCGCTCAAGGTATATCAGGATCTGGGCGCAACCTTGACCGATGTGAGTTTGCCGCACAGTCGTTTCGCGGTGGCTGCCTATTACCTGGTAGCGACCGCGGAGGCGTCGAGCAACCTGGCCCGCTACGACGGCGTCCACTTCGGCCACCGCACCGCCGAATTCGACGGCCTCATCGACATGGTCTCGAAGACGCGCGGCGAAGGCTTCGGGAAAGAAGTGAAACGCCGCATCATGCTCGGCACTTATGCGCTTTCCAGCGGCTACATCGACGCCTATTACCAGAAGGCGCTCAAAGTCCGCCGGCTCATCAAGAACGACTTTGATAAAGCGTTTGCCGGCTGCGACGTGATCATGGGCCCGACGTCGCCCACGCCGGCTTTCAAGATCGGCGAAAAGACCGACGACCCGTTGGCGATGTATCTGTCCGACATCTACACCATCAGCGGCAACCTCGCCGGCCTGTGCGGCATCAGCGTGCCGTGCGGCTTCACCAAGACCGGCCTGCCGATGGGCCTACAAATCCAGGCCGCGCCTTTCGAGGAGGAGAAACTGCTGCGCGTGGCCCGCATGCACGAGCAGGCGACAAATTGGCACCGGGCGCGGCCGAATTGATTTGGAGGGACTCGAATGTCAATCGATCCTGACAAAGTCCGGCCGAATATCGACCATATCGTCACGGAAGATGACACTCCCCTGGACCTGTATTCCGACAGGCAACGCCGATTGCTCGCTGCTCCTCTGTACGCCTTCTGGCGGTTTCGGAACGGCAACCGCAAATTCGTCGCAATGACCAACGTCGGCCTCTTTGTGGTGTACACATGCCGCCCTTGGTCCCACTCTGTTCGGTGAGTTTGGACGTCGATATTCCCCAAGACATCCGCGCCAAGCACAATCGCTCGTATTTCCTGTGGGAGTATGGCAAAGCGCCAGAGGTAGCCATTGAAGTTATCTCCGATAATCAAGGAGTGGAATTGGACGAGAAGAAATCGCTCTATGCGCAGATTGGAGTGAACTACTTTGTTGTCTGGGACCCTCAGAACCTTTCGGCGAAAGGGCGGCTTTCGATCTTCGAATACGGTGAACGAAAACGATACCGACTCATGAAAGGCACATGGCTCCCCGAAGTCGGACTTGAGTTAACCATCTGGCACGGCAAGTTCGAAGGTTTGACATGCGACTGGCTGCGCTGGTGCGATGAACGCGGCGAGGTCATTCCAACTGGTGAGGAAATAGCTCGACAGGAAAACCACCGGGCCGAACAGGAAAAGCAGCGGGCCGATCGCCTTGCCGCGCAGCTCCGCGCACTTGGCGTCGAGCCCCAGCCGTAAGTCCTCGATGCGGAGCGCCACCAGCTATTGCGATGTCGGCCCCAACGCTTCTGCAATCTCTGCCATCGCAAGCGAACGGCGTTCCGGATCCTGAGCGAGCGCGTTTTTCAGCACGGCGCGGAAGGGATCCGTCATTTCCGCGGTCAGCTTCTCCGCATCCACATTTTCGACTTGCCGCAATACTTCAAGCAGGTGCTCGCCGCGAACCGCGCGTCGGCCTGTCACCATCTCGTAGAGGATGAGGCCGAGCGCGAACACGTCGCTGGCAGGCGAAGCGGACTGGCCGCGCGCCTGCTCCGGGGACATATACGCGGGCGTGCCGAACAGGCCGCCGGGTCTGTTCGCCTCGCCGTCGACCGTATCAACGACCGGCACAATCGATGAGGCATAGCGGCGCGCCAAACCGAAGTCCATGATCTTGGCCACGCCGTCGCTCGAAATCATGATGTTCGCTGGCTTGAGGTCGCCGTGCACGATGTCCTTGGCGTGGGCGGCGGCCATTCCCTGCGCGATCTGCCTGGCGATGGCGCTTGCATCCTGGACCGACAACCGCCTGTTCTCGATCACCTTGGCCAGCGTTTCCCCTTCGATGTATTCCATGACGATCATCGGAAATCCAAGGCTCTGATCGACTGCGTGCAGGACGCAAACATTGGGGTGCAAGAGCGCGGCCGCCACGCGCGCCTCGGCCAGCAACAATTCCGCCGCCCTGGGTGAGTCCGATTGCAGCACCTTCAAGGCCACGATGCGATCCAGCGTCAGATCGCGCGCTCGAAACACCGTGCCGAACGCGCCGCTGCCCAGGATTGCTTCCAAGCGGAAATGGCCGACTTCGCTGTTGGGACCGAGCGTGCCGCCCGCGTCGAGCGTGGCCTGGGTGGGAGTCCAATCGCCGGGACAAAGGCCGCCGGATTGCAAGGCATCGAGAACGCGCAGCATTTCATCGGTGCTGCGGCCCACGCTCAAGTTGTGTACGACTTGATACTGCAAGACGCCGTTGGTGTCGATGAGGAACAAGCCGCGCTGGGCGACGTGCTGGCGCGGCACATACACGCCGTAAGCCCGGCACACGCTGCCGTCCTCGTCACTCGCCAATGGGTAATTCAACCCGCCGAGGCCTTTGCTCGACGGCGGCGTCACCAGCCAGCGCTCGTGCGTCGCCAGTGCATCGGTGCTGACCGCCAGCACGGCGCAATCGCGTTTGTCAAACTCCTCAATGCGACCGCTGACCGCGGTGAGCTCGGTCGGTCAGACGAGGGAAAAGTCCTTGGCATAGAACAAAAGCGCGAGCCAGCGATTCTCAAAATCGGCGAGCGAAACCTGCCGGGCGGTGCCCGGACCCTGCGTGCACATCAATGTGAACGTGGGAGCGCGGCTGCCGATCGCGGGACCGGAACGAGGGGCAGCGGCAGCCGAGTTTGACGAAGCCACAATTCCTCCCAGTTTTTCAGCGACAATCACCCAAGAAGTATGATAGGATCTGGCCCAAAAGAGATTCCCTCGTTTTGCGTTTGCTGCCATGGATGCGCGTCCCCTCACCCCCGACCCCTCTCCCTCCAGGGCGAGGGGAGTTGCAGCTGGGGCGAGTTCCACTCCAACGCCGGCCCGGCCGAGCGGCGTGCCGTGGCCTGTCTGCGCCCAGATCGCCGCCGCCACCTTTGTCCTCGGGCTATGCGGCGCGCTCTTTCTGCTAACGATTGCACGGCAGGAACGACCGGCGACCGAACCGCTCTTTCAACCGATTGATCTTAATCGGGCCAGTCGCGCGGAATTGATGTCGTTGCCCGGCGTAGGCGAAAAGCTGGCCCAGCGCATTGAACAGCACCGGGCCCAGCACGGTCCGTTTCTGTCCGTTGAGGAGTTGCAGAAAGTGCCCGGCATCGGACCGGCCATTTTGGAACGGTTGCGCCCTTGGGTGCAATTGGATGAAAGCAAACGCTTCTCGTTTTACCCCGATCCGCAGCCGCTGCGCGTGGATCCGGCGCCCAAAGTGTCCGCGAAGAAGCCTCTTGACACTAGCCCGACGCGCGAGCAAGGGACTATTAACGTCAACACAGCGACTTTGGACGAACTGCAAAAACTGCCGGCGATTGGACCTAAGCTGTCGCAACGCATCATTGAAGAACGCGCCAAGCGGTTCTTTGAAACCGCTGAGGACCTCGATCGCGTGCCCGGCATCGGCAAGAAGACCGTGGACAAGGTGCGGCCCTTCGTGACGTTCGGCGAAAGGTAATCTTTTGCCATTTCCTTTGGAAACTTTGCAAAAGCGACAACGTTTTTCCCACTCTGCGACGCACTCGTTTTTTGGCCGAAAAAGCGCAACGGCTTGGCGAATCATCGCTTAGTAACCGCAAACGACGCCGTTCGTTTTCTTGGCATTTGGTTTGCACTACAACCTCACGACAGGACCCGCAGCCCCATGCGACCCCGAAGCATGGCGGCGGCCCCAAAAAGTTCGAGGCGTCCGGAACAGGCCTCCGGCTTTACAGGCGCGGCCCCGCCATGCTTCTTAGGCTTCCCGCATTCCCCATAAGGGCAGTCCTCCCCGCTGCCCTCGACCCACGCTAACCCGCGTCGCCGACCCCGACGCGGGTTTTTTCTTTTGAACCCACAAGAGAAGTTGTAAAAGTCGATCCTTGGTTTCATTGCGGCGAGCAGCGGCAGATGGTGGATGGGAAAATCAGCGCCGCTTTCTTTCTTACTTTGGATTGCGGCGGTCTGACGCCGCTTTCTTTCCTTCTTTCCCGTCGAATCGGCAACTTCTTTGCTTCGACCCGACATTATTGTCGCGCTCTCTGTCAAGCAAAGAAAAAAAGAAAGCGGCGTCAAATCGCCGCAGTCCAAAAGCGACGCATCCGCTGCACGAATTGCAGAATCCCGCCATGTTGGTAGTAAAGCACATCTTGCGGCGTGTCGATGCGGACTGTGGCTAGTGTTAGCAGTCGGTAACAAGCGCTGGGGTATGCCTGTGCACGAGTTGGCGTGCACGAGTGGTTCATCGATTGCAAGTTGTTTTCAATAAATAGTTTATGACTGTTGTCCGTGCTTGCCAACAGGCCTCAAAAAAGTGGCAAGCACGGCCGTTCTCGCCAACTCAGAACGACGCTAGTTAGCATTACCTAACTATTTGTCTATTGATGCATCGGAGGGGGGGGTGTGGGTGTCGCGCGATGAATCCCATAACTTCATTGCCATTAAACAAGTTACGGCAACGGAAAGGTCGCGCGTGTGGCATGGTTCAACAGTCCCGGGGGGGGTGTGAGCGATTTGCACAGACTTTTGCACAGACTCGCGTCCGATGTCTCCCACTTCTGTACCATGCCGCGCGTGTCTGTCATGAATTTGCTCGCTCAGCTTTGAATGCCAAGTTCCGCGAGCCGCCGATACAGTGAGCTAAGGCCCAAGCCCATCAGTCGGGCCGCTTCTTTCTTGTCCGGCGCACGCTTCAAAATGCGCTCGATGTGTTGTCTTTCAAAGCGGCGCACAGCCTCGGCCAGATCGTTCACCAGCGCCGGGTCATCGAGGCGCGGCGCGAGGTCGGGGGGCAGGTCTGCCGGCAACACCAGCGGACCTTCGCCCAGGATGACGGCACGTTGCAGGGCGTTGTCCAGTTCGCGGACATTGCCCTTCCACGGACAGGCAAGCAGTATCTGCATCGCTTCGTGGCTGACGCCGGTGATCCGCTTGCCGAGCGTGTGGGCGTGCCGCGCCAAGAGATAATCGACCAGTTCGGGAATATCCTCGCGGCGTTCGCGCAATGGCGGGATGTCGATGCGGACGACGTTGAGCCGATAATACAGGTCCTCGCGGAATCGTCCCGATTCCACTTCCTTGCTGAGATTCTTGTTCGTGGCTGCCAGGATACGGGCCTCGACGGCGACCGGCTCCTGCGCGCCGACAGGCAAGATCTCCTTTTGCTCGATGGCGCGCAGCAGCTTGGCCTGGGTGGCCGGCGGCATTTCGGCGATCTCGTCGAGAAACACCGTGCCGTTGCCGGCATGCACGAACATGCCCGCCGAGTCCTTGTCGGCGCCGGTGAACGCGCCTTTGCGGTGGCCAAAGAGCTGGTTCTCTAAAAGATCGTGCGGAATGGCGGCGCAGTTGACGGCGAGGAAACGCCCTTCGGGATGCAGCCCCTGGCGATGGATGGCACTGGCGACAAGCTCCTTGCCGGTGCCGCTTTCGCCGACCAGGAGCACGGTCGAGCGCGTGGGCGCCACTTTCCGAGCGATCTCGCGGACGCGTTCGAGGGCGGAGCTTTTGCCGACCATGGCGTCGTCGTTGTGCGTTCGATTGAGCTCGCGGCGTAAAAATTGGTTTTCCCGATACAGGTCGCGATAAGCCAACAGCCTGCGAATCTTGGTGAGCACTTCCTCCAAGATGATCGGCTTCATGAGGTAGTCGTGGGCGCCGCGCTGAAAGGCGGCGACCGCGCTATCCACGGTGCCGTAGGCGGTAATCAACAGGACAAACATCTGCGAGTTGATCTTCAGGAGGCGATCGAGCAATTCCAACCCATTGATGCCGGGCAGTTGAATATCGCAAAGGGCAGCGTCGAATGGAATCTCCTTGGCGCGCACAAGCGCGTCTTCGCCGGAACCGCTTGGCGTCACCGCAAACCCCTCCTGAGTGAGGAACTCCGCCAAACTGTCGCGAATGATCGGCTCGTCATCGACGACGAGGATTCGCGTTTCTGTTGCGCCGGCCATGTCGAATTCCCATTCAGTTGAATTCAGAATAACCGCGGAGGCGCAGAGAGCCGCGGAGTAAAAATAAAAAGAATGTATTGATCCTTTTTTTCACTCTGCGTTCCTCCGCGCCTCTGCGGTTCACTGAATTCATGGCATGC
>JAKEFD010000105.1 GCA_022616245.1 Gemmataceae bacterium | reverse complement strand
GCCCCAGTTCCGGCACGTTGGCCGGCACGAGCGGGTCGGCAACGATTAGCACGGGAGCAGGTGGCAACGGGACGACGATCGGTGCGGCAGCCGGGAGTTCCGGAGATCTTTCGCTTAAGACCGGTGCGGGAGGCAGTAACACGGCGGGCGGTCCTGCCGGCAACGCAGGCAACATCATCTTGCAACCCGGCAACGGCGGAACGGGCGGGGCGACCTACGGAACTGGCGGCGCGACAATCATGCGAGCCGCGTCGAGCGGCAACATTGTGTCCGTTCAGAATAACGCCGGCACAACTGAATACTTGACGATAGCGAATGCAGGGCGTGTTGGACTCAGCACATCTGTTCCGACGGCGCGATTGCACATGGCAGCCGGCACAGCCGCGCCCAACACGGCGCCATTGAAGCTGACCGCGGGCGCGAATTTGACGATTCCGGAACCAGGCGCGCTGGAGTTCGATGGCGCGGACCTGTTCATCACACGGTCCGACGGAACGCGCCGATCCCTGACGATGCCCATGGCCAATGTACGCGACTTCGGCGCCGCGGCGACTGGTTCGACCGACGACACGCAAGCGATTCAGGACGCGGTAGACTCCGTCGTCTCGACCGGCGGCGTAGTTTGTTTCCCACCCGGGTTCAAGTACTTCATCGGCAGTCAGATCAACATCAAGAGCCAGTTCCCGATTTGGCTTGTCTCTCACATGAGCGGCGCTGGCTATGGCTCGGCCCCGGCCGGCGCTGCTCAAATGGCCGCCAAAGCAATTATTCAGCCGAAGCTGGGTCTGACGGGCGACGGACTGATCGAAGATTCCTTTGCCTTTGGTGGTCCCGGAGGGGGCGTCTGCGGCATTCGTTTTGTGGACTTCAATGGATCCACCTGGCGCAACATCGCGTTTGAAGCGGCGATTCACGCGTCGGCTGGGGTGAAACTGCTTTCGACGGAAGCCGTAGTACAACGGAGGCTTTTTTCTGGAGCCCCCTAGGTCGCATGGTCAACTTGCGCAGTTTCTTGGTCTCGCAAGGAGTGGACTTGACTGCTTGGACTCTAACCAGCGCCGAGGGCATTTCCGCCGACGGCCGCACCATCGTCGGCACGGGCGTAAATCCCGCCGGAAATCAAGAAGCCTGGCTGGCGACCATTCCCGAGCCGTCTACGGTCGCCTTCTCAGCCTCAGGGGTGGGGGCGCTTTTATGGTTTTACCGTCGATCCAGACGCGCTTAGTGTCGCGTCAGCATTTTTCTTGGCCAGGTGCTTCGCGAAACGAAGGAATGCCGGTGTGCGAACCAGTTTTCGTTTCACGACGTAATCTCGTCCATCAGTTCTTTAACGGTAACCGCTTTCCCTAATCCGCGTCGGAATTCCTCTTCGGCTTCTTCGATTTCAGCGCGAAGCACCTCCCGTCTTCGTTCGATGAGCCGGCGCCGCAGAATATCGACGAGCGCTTCTTGGTCCTCTAGGGAGAGTCCGTCGGCGGCGCTCAGAACTTCGTTGAATTGCGGAATTGCAGGCATTTTTGTCTCCTTAGCTCTTTCGACGCGTAACGGTGAGTTATGATTACTTCCGCCGCTTGTCATCCAGATTCTGGGCCAGATCTTCCGACGTGACTTTGCTCTCGACGCCGTTCTCGCGGATTTCGGCCTTGGCAGTCCAGAGGACAGCGTTCAAAAAGAGCTTGCGGTTGTTCTCGTCGCCCCAGTTCTTATGGAAGTGGCCGCCCGTGTAGCCAAAGCCGCGGCCGCCGTCCTTGCGCTCCGCTGCCCAGGCTACGATCTCCGATTGGCCTTTGCGGGCGCGGACCGTCGCGTTGCCGCTGTGCGGCCCGTCGCCACGCTCACGCGTGCTGTTGGGCGGCACCGCCGAAAGGATCGGCGTCACACCTTCCATGTTCTCCCGGAAACGCATGTGATAGTACCATTCGTCCTGCATCTCAAAGGGCTTGACCCCGCGAGTGATTGGGTGGTTTTCGGCCAGCTTCGCATCCTTGAGCATCCAGTGCGGGTTGACTGACCAAAAAGTTTCGAAATAGCCGCCAATCCAGTTGAGCAGGTCCGGACCGCCTTTGTCTTTTTCAACCTCGACGGCGTAATGGGCACAGACCATGCCCACGCCTTGCTTCATGTGCTGATCGATTTCAGCCAGGCGTTGCCGCGTCTGCAGGAGTGGATGTCCACCGCCGCCGTCCATATAGAGCATGATCGAGTCGGCGTTGTCGAACGCGGTAGGGTCCTTCGGCCAACCGCTGCGATAGACGTGCGTGACAACATACGGCACATTCTCGTCGAGGCATTTTTTCAAGAGCAGCGAGCCGGCGTTGAACTCATGATCGCCCGGTCCGTGGCTGGGGCGGCCAGCCACCATGACGATCTTCTTGCGCTCCTTCATTCCTTCCACGGCCGCCAGTTTCGTCCGCCGCAGCCGGATATTCTTGAATTCGACCTTCATCGGCGGGCCGGCATGAAGTTGCAGTGCCAGAATCCCCGAAAGGGAACGCTGCTCTGGATCGTTGTCGGTCGTCTCGCTCATCAACTTGCCGTTGATGTAGTGCTTATAATTGACGCCTTTGACGACGAGGTAATAGTCGTTCCAGTCCTCCTTTTTGATCTCCTTTTGCAAGGCGTCTTTGTCGCCAAGCGTTTCGACCTTCTTGGACTTTTCGCCGGCCCACACAACGCGTTCGCCGCGCTCGGCCATGATCTGGCGATCCTCGCGCTCTTCGTACAAGATGCCTGAGTATCGGTCGCTGGCATCAATATCGGCCTGATAACCGCCGACCACCCAGCCGTCGGCCCGCTTGCTGCGATATTGGATGCCGGAGTTGCCGTCCTTGATGCGGTAAGAAAGCTTCAGTTCAAAGTCATCGACTTCGCCGTCTTTCCAGATGATGAACGTGTTGCCCTTGGTCGGATTCTCCGCAGTGGTCTGGCCGACGATCGCCTCGCCTTCAACGCGCCAGAACTTCGGAT
>JAKEFD010000493.1 GCA_022616245.1 Gemmataceae bacterium | reverse complement strand
AAGATCGCCCGCGAAGTGGCGTCCGAAGCCGACTTGCAGATGCGCATGCAAGGCATCGTGCTGTTGGGCGCGTTCCTCAAGCTCACGCCCTACGCCAAAGACAGCGACTCGTCCGACGAGCAGGTCTACGCCGGCGTGGAAAAGGCCCTGCGCAAGTACTTCGGCAAACGCGGCGATCAAGTGGTGCAGGACAACCTCAACTGCGTAAAGCGCGGCTATAACGAAATGAAGGAAATACCAAAGCAGACGATGCAAGCGGTGTAAGACGGGGTGTCGTTCCGTCTAAGACTTCCGGAGGCAGAGGAAGACGATGCTCGCACAGCTGAAAGCACCCGGACTTTCGATTCCAGTCCGGCCAAGCGAAACAAGCGGAATAACGCGCATGTACGCCATCGCCTTCGACATGGACATCGAGTCGCTCCGTTCGAACTATGGCGACCCGTATAACAACGCTTACCTCGAAATCCGCCGCGTGCTCCAAAAGCACGGCTTCAATTGGCAGCAAGGAAGTGTCTATTTCGGCGACGAGAGCATCAACGCGGTAACGTGCGTGTTGGCGGTCATGGATGTGTCGCGGTCGCTGCCGTGGTTTGCCGGCTCGGTGCGCGACATTCGCATGCTGAGGATCGAGGAGTTGAATGACCTAATGCCGGCGGTGCAGCAAGCCCAGGAGGAGTGAGCATTGGCGTCCATGGTTAGTGGTTACTAGAAAGTCGTCTCCCTGATTGGTGCCACACGGGGGGGGTGTGGGTGTGTAGCGCGACCAAAGTTACAAATACGAGAAATGACAAGGAGTTAGGGAACAAGATTCGTCGCGCATGATTGTCACGAATGTGCAGTTAAGGCAGTCTTACTCTTGAGGAGTTTTCGATGACCGCAACGACAACGGCCAAACCTTCGATGAACGAAGCCAACGCGAAGGATCCGTTCAACAATAACAGCTATGGCACGCTCTTGGATCAGGGCTACAAGCCGGTGAGCTTGCCGGTGCTGGACGTGAACGACTTCAACGAGCGCATCATCCGCGGCTACGAGGAAGGTTGGGGCGAGCGTGATTTGCCCGCCGACCTGAGCGTGGCCCGCTCGCTCATTCCCGCGGGGACGGCGACCTTGCGCGACTTCAGCAACATCGCCCCGGAAATCCCCGAGTACATCCCGGAAAACTGCACCGGCTGCATGGACTGCGTCACCGAATGCCCGGACACCGCCATTCTCGGCAAGGTGCTGGCAGAGGACGAGCTGGACGCCAAGCTCAAGACGGTGCCGGAAGGCGACCGCGGCATGTTCGCCGCCCAATGGGCCAAGACCAAGAAGTATTACGATGCCGGCAAGAAGAAGGTCGGCCAGGGCGGCATGTTCAACATCATCATTGACCCGTCCAAGTGCAAGGGCTGCGCCGAGTGCGTGACGGTGTGCGACGACAACGCCCTCAAGATGGTGGCCAAGACCGACGAGATCATGACCAATTCGCGCAAGAGCCACCGCTACTTCAAAAACATCGGCCCGTCGAACAACAAGTACATCTCGGACAGCCTGCTCATCGACATGATGCTGAAGGAACAGACGCATATCTACGTGGGCGGCGCCGGCTCCTGCGCCGGCTGCGGCGAAGGTACCGCCCTGCGCATGATGTGCTCCGCAACCGGCTCGAAGTTCGGCGACCAGTGGGCCATCGTCGCCGCCACCGGCTGCAATACCGTGTACACGTCGACCTATCCGTACAACCCGTACCTCGTGCCGTGGACTAATTCGCTGTTCGAAAACGCACCGGCCGACGCCATCGGCGTCCGCATGCGCTGGGACCAGATGGGTTGGAAAGACAAGCCGATCTGGTGCATCGGCGGCGACGGCGCCATGTTCGACATCGGTTTCCAGTCGCTGTCGCGCATGTTCGCCAGCGGCATGAATATCAAAGTCTTCGTGCTCGACACGCAGGTTTACTCCAACACAGGCGGTCAAGCTTCGACGTCGACGTATACGGGCCAGAACACCAAGATGTCGGTCCACGGCAAGACCTTTGGCGGCAAACAGGAACGCCGCAAGGAAATCGCTCAGATCGCCATGATGCACCCGCGGACCTACGTGGCGCAGACGACGTGTGCGCATATCAATCACTTCTATAAGTCGGTGCTGGGCGCGTTGGAATTCGACGGTCCCGCCATCGTCGTCTGCTATACCACTTGTCAGCCTGAGCACGGCGTCGCCGACAACATGGCCGGCGAGCAGGCGCGGCTGGCGGTCGATAGCCGGGCTTTTCCGTTGCTCATTTTCGATCCGCGTAAGGGCGAAAAGATCAAGGAACGGCTCAGCCTGCAGGGCAATCCCGCAGTCAAGGACGACTGGTTCAAGAACCCCAAGTCGAACGAGGAAGTCAGCTTCATCGACTTCGCACGTTCGGAAGGCCGCTTCGCCAAGCACTTCGACAAAGACGGCAACCCGTCGGAGCTGCTTTTGTGGGCCAAGCAGGAGCGGCTGGAAAACTGGCGGGTGCTGCAGGAGTTGGCGGGGCTGCGATAATAGTTAGCGCCTCCCGTTTACGTTTCGCGCTCGGACGGATTGCGGCGAGCGCGAAACGTAAACAGAGTGGCCGTATCACTCGAATCATAGTTGTCATGTCCTCTCCCTTAGCGAGCTATGAGTTCCTTCCCGGCGGGGTGCAAACGGTGCTGGAGTTTCTCAAGCGCACCCGCAACGAACTGCGCATGCTCCGCAAAGTCCGCATCTGGAAAGACAAGCTGCACGTCATCGACATCAACCAGGACTACTTCGAAATCCGCGGCGTCGGTTATCCGGATGCCGACATTGTCCCAATCCTGCGCAACATCAATACCGCGTTCAATCCGGAAACGATCCACAATCCGATCGATGCCGAGTACAAGGAATACGACACCGGCCGCCGCTACCCATGGGCGGCGGACCGGGTCATGTAGCCTGGAGCGAGTGGAGCACTCCGCGCTTCGCACTCCGCGCTCTACTCTCCACACTCCCCTCGCACTAAGATGTTCGGCGAGTCTTCCACCTCACTTCCAAAGGAGTCGCTTCATGAGGACACGTCTTTTGTTCGTGGCGTTCGCACTGTGGCTGGCCGGCGGCATCGTCTTGGCCGGCGGCGACGAGAGAAAGGAGCTCAAGGCCCTGCAAGGCGTCTGGAAGGCCGACAAGAACGGCAAAACGCTGGTCTTGACCTTCAAGGGCAAGGACTTCACCGTCGAGATGGAAGGGGACGGCAAACAGGCCACGGTGAAAGGCATGGTCAAGATTGACGCTTCGAAAGATCCAAAACACATCGACATGATTGTCAAGGAAGGCACCGGCGATGGCGAGAAGTTTGCGGGCAAGACTTCTTTCGGCATCTTCGAGCTGAAGGGTGACGAGCTGAAGTGGTGCGCCAACGAGCCGGGCCGGGAAGGCCGGCCGCCTGAGTTCACGGAAAAAGGCGACGGCGACGCGCGCTACATGCTGGTCACTCTCAAACGGGACAAGAAGTAATCGTGGAGCCAAATGCGCGGTGAGTGGAGCGCGGTGCGCTCCGCGCTTCACCCTTCGCGCTTTACGTTTCTACCAAAGGAGTTGCATCATGAAAACACGTTTGGCGTTTGCGGCATTCACCCTGTGGCTGGCCGGCGGCGTAGTTCTCGGCGGCGGCGCGGACCTGCGCAAAGAACTCAAGGAGTTGCAGGGCACCTGGTCAACCGAAAAGGACGGCAAATCGGCCTCTATGGTTATCTCGAAAAAGGACTTCACTTTCACAATGACCGCTGAAGGCAAGAAAGGAGTTGCCAAAGGCACGGTGACCATCGATCCAGCCAAAAACCCAAAGCACATCGACTTTACGATCAAGGAGGGTGACGGCGAATTCGAGAAATACGCCGGCAAGACGTCCGTCGCTATCTATGAACTCAAGGGCGATACTTTAAGGTGGAGCGCCAACGAGCCGGGCAAGGATGCACGGCCAACGGCATTTCCTGAAAAAGACGGCGACAGCGGTGACCACTTGACGCTGACATTGAAGCGCGAAAAGAAGTAAGCGCGGAGCGCGGGACGTGGAGAGTGGAGAGTGAAGCGCTGAGTGTTGAGCGCTCCACTCTCCGCGCGTCACGCCGGTCCAGATCCGTAGATGTGCTGAATCGGCGTCTTGTGCCCCCAGAGAATGCGCTCACGCGTGAGACCGAAGACGGCCGCGACTTTGTCCCTCTCCTCAGGGCTGGGAGTCCAGCGGCCGAGCACAATCGCAAGCACGCGCTGCTCGTCCAAGCCCGCCTTTTCCGCGAGCGCGCGATAGTCCAGCTTGTGCTCGGCGCACAACTCATCCACGCTCCTGATGCTCTGGTTTTCCATCGCTAAGGGCTCCTGCCAAACTGCGGGCCGTGGCCGTAAACGTGGCTGACTTGCGTGCGGTGACCCCAAGCGATGTCCGCAGGCTCCAGGTCAAATGCCTTGGCGATGCGGGCCCGCTCCTCTGGGCTCGGCGTCCAGCGCGACTCCACGATCGCCAAGACACGGCGCTCGTCAAGTCGCGCTTTCTCGGCCAGCCCCGGAATATCCAGCCCATACTCCGTGCATAGCTCCGTAACGGTCTTGCTCATGGCGGCACTCCGTTGGACAAGTTTGCAATAAATGCCCCCTCTCGCCGCATTGTTGTAACTCTAACAGTTTACCGTTTCTCGTTCCACTCCGGGCTTTCGTACTTGTTCCTTCGCAACGTCTCGATGCTGCTGCGCTCTCCTTCTGACCACTGTTCCTCTTTGATCTCCCAATTCGTCGCCTGCCGCAGCATGTTCACCACCGCGGCGGCAGCCTCTTTCGGGAGGATCTCAACGCCGTCGAGATCTTGAACACCTAGCAGTTGCGGTGCGTGCGCGCTCTTCGCCAGCAAGAGCGATCCGTGTTGCAGCACACAGCCGTGATGTTTTCTCTGCGCACTGCCGGCAATCTTATGGCCCGCGCATAAGAGATCGCCCGGCGACCATTGCTCGAAACAAAGCATACCTTCCGCGACATCGGGCCGCTGCGCAAGGCTGAGCGAAGCGCAAACGCCGAGTTGCTTCAAAGCCGGCAATAACACGTTAGCGTGAAAGCGTGCGAGCCAATCCTGCAATCTGGGTCCGACAAAGGAAGCGGGCAATGCTAACGCGTAGGTGAGTTCGTGATGGTGAACCAACGTCTTTCCGCCGGTGGCACGGCGCACACGAGGCAAGGCGCAAAGACGCGGGGTTAGATTGTCGACGGGCTGGAAGTAACCCAGACTGACCGTGGCTTGGGACCAAACGTAACAGCGAAAAGATGCGATCCCTTGCGCCGCGGACAGGAGCATGGTTTCGTCCGCTGCCATTTGAAAAAAGCCGTCCGCGCTTTGGAACGGCACAAGGCGGCAAACATTCTTGTGCGTTACGGCTTCCACCGCAGTATCGGCTCCTTGGCCGCCTTGATCTCATCGGGCCGGCTAATGTCAAGCGCGTGCGGCGCTTGGTGCAGACACTCCGCATCCTCGTCACAAATTCTAAGCAGCGTGTCGGCAAAAGCGTCGAGCGTCTCCTTGCTTTCGGTCTCCGTCGGCTCGATCATGATCGCTTCGGGCACCACCAACGGAAAATACACGGTCGGCGCGTGATAGCCGAAATCGAGCAAGCGCTTGGCGATGTCCATCGCGCTGATGCGTTTTTCGCGCTTAAGGGCGCGAGCGCTGGCGACGAACTCGTGCATGCAGCGGTGGCCGTGTGGGACTTCGTAGCCGCCATTTATCCGGGCCAAGAGGTAGTTAGCATTGAGCACCGCGTTTTGCGTCATGGCCCGCAGTCCGTCGGGACCCAGCGTACGGATGTAGAAGTAGCCGCGCAAGAGGATGCCCACGTTGCCGAAAAAGCTGCGGACGCGGCCGATGGATTTGGGCCTGTCATAATCGAGGCGGAATTGGTCGCCGTCCTTCGCGACGAGTGGCGCCGGCAAGAAAGGGGCCAAGAATGACCGGACTGCGATGGGGCCGGAACCCGGACCGCCCGCGCCGTGGGGGCCGGTGAAAGTCTTGTGCACGTTGTAGTGCATCATGTCCGCGCCGAAATCGCCGGGCCGAGTGACACCGACGATGGCGTTCATGTTGGCGCCATCGAGATAAACGAGAGCGCCCTTCTCGTGCAACAATTTGGTGATTTGTGCGATCTGCGTATCGAAAAGGCCGAGCGTGTTCGGATTGGTGATCATGAACACCGCGGTGCGCTCATCGAGCTTGGCATTGAGGTCGGCCAAGTCGACGATGCCCTTGTCGTTGCTCTTGATATCGACGGTATCGAAGCCGGCAATGGCGGCGCTCGCGGGATTGGTGCCGTGGGCGCTGTCGGGAATGAGCACTTTGGTCCGCTGTTCGCCTTTGTCGCGAAAGTACGCGGCGGCGACCAAAAGCGCGGTCAGCTCTCCCTGCGCGCCGGCCGCGGGTTGCAGCGACACTGCGTCCAACCCTGCGATTTCGCCCAGGATACTCTGCATTTCCCACAAGATTCGCAACATCCCTTGGCACGACGCATCGAGCTGCAATGGATGAACGTTAGCCAAACCGGGCAAGGCGGCAAGCCGTTCGTGCCGCTTGGGGTTGTACTTCATCGTGCACGAACCCAAGGGATAGAAGTTCGTGTCGATGGACATGTTGCGCTTGGAGAGATTGACGAAATGGCGAATGAGGTCAATCTCGCCGACTTCCGGCAAGGGCGGCGGGGTGTCCTTTATCTGCTCCTTGGGCAATAGAGCGGCAACGTTCTTCACCGGCACGTCCGCGGCGGACAGTCGGTGGCAGCGCCGCCCAGCGTGACTGATTTCGAACAAAAGCTCGGTCGATTGATTGGCTTGCATTGGTCTCCAATTGTAGCCGCAGGCTTTAGCCTGCGGCCTCCGGCTGTGTCCGCACCCTGAAGGGTGCGGCTACAGAGCTTTGCGCAATGCGGATGCTAGTCCGTCCATTTCCTTTTTCGTGCGTTTTTCCGTCACCGCCAGAGTTAAGCAAGTTCCAAGTGACTTGTACCAACGGCCCAAGGGCAAGCCCGCGTGGTAACCGTCGCGCAACAAGCGCTCGAGCGTCTTCGCGGCATTGCCAGGAAGCTGGACCGTAAACTCCTTCAAGAATGGTCGATGGAACTTCAGTGCGACGCCCGGGATTTGCTGTAACTGATCGGCCAGGTAATGCGCCTTCTGCAGGCAAAGCTCCGCCGTCTCGCGCAATCCTTGTGGTCCCAGCGCGGCGAGATACACAGCCGCCCGAAGCGCGAACAAGCCCTGATTCGTGCAAATATTGCTGGTCGCTTTGGCGCGGCGGATGTGTTGTTCTCGGGTTTGCAAGGTAAGCACCCAGCAGCGCTTGCCGTTTCGGTCCACGGTTTGTCCTACGAGCCTGCCCGGCATCTTGCGAACATATTCTTCGCGGCAAGCCATGATGCCCAAGTAGGGTCCGCCATAAACCATCGGGTTGCCCAAGCACTGCCCCTCGGCAACTGCGATGTCGGCGCCGTACTGTCCAGGCCGTTTTAGTAAGCCGAGGCTGATAGGGTCGAAACTCACCACGTAGAGAGCGCCGCTCGATTTTGTAAGCTTGCCGACCGCTTCAACTTCTTCGAGGCAGCCAAAGAAATTGGGATGTTGCACGATCACGCACAATGTGTTTTCGTCGAGATGCTTTTTCAAGTCGTCCGGGTCGAGGAAGCCGTCAGGGGTCGGCAAGGTTTGGACTTGCAGCGGCAAGTTGGCAGCATAGGTCTGGAGCACTTGGCGATATTCCGGATGTACGCTTTCCGCAATCAGCACCTTGGTGCGATTCTGGTGGATGCTGTGCGCCATCAGCACGCTCTCGGCGACGGCGCTGCCCCCTTCATACAGACTGGCATTGGCGACATCCAGGCCCGTGAGTTGGCAGATCAGCGTCTGATATTCGAAAAATGCCTGTAAGCTGCCCTGGCTTGCTTCCGCCTGGTAAGGAGTGTAAGCAGTGTAGTATTCGCTGCGCGACGCGACCGCGTCAACCACAGCGGGGATAAAGTGGTCGTAACTGCCGCCGCCCAGAAAGCAAACGGCTTTGTCGTCGACCTGGTTCTTTTGGGCATGCTCAGCGACCAGCTGTTGCAGCTCCATTTCCGCAAGCGCCTCGGGGACTTTCAGAGGCCGCTTGAGGCGCAGTTCTTCGGGAATGTTGTAGAAAAGGTCGTCGAGCGTACGGGCGCCGACGGCCTCTAGCATGGCCTTTTGGTCGTCGGCCGTGTTGAGGATATACGACAAGGCAACCCCCCCAAGGCGGCGGCGTTCCTCAATCGGAAATTGAGGAATTGTTCCCACATTATCGATAGTCAACGTTTTATCAAAGACGAACGCATTGGGGAGATGACGATCCGCGCAGGCTTTTCGGAGAAATCCGGAAAACCAGTGCTGCTTCCGTCCGTTGCGTTTGCTGGCGCCGACTTGGCCGTGGGAACAGGGCAGAAACCATGGTAGACTTGCAGGAGTAGACCCACACGCTCCGCGTGGAGGTTCCCCGCCCCATCCGTAGCGCGGCGACGACGTTGAGGCCTGTCATGAAAAAGCATCTCGCGGCGATTGGCTTGATCGTGCTGACGGTGACGATTGCATGGCCGCAGGACGGCGTTCGTCTCTTCACGCGCCCCAGCACGCCCTCGCGCGAGGTATTGGACCGTCTTGGACTCACACTCGGCTGGAAAGCGCGGGTGCCGGTTGAGGGCATGCGCGACGGCTTTTTCACCCTGCAATTACTGCCGGGCAACGACCAGCCGCAGCTTGTAGTGCAAACGCTTGCCGGCAGCGTCGTGTTGCTTGATGCCGAAACCGGAGACACCTTATGGCGCACCAGCGTGGCAGACCCCTATTGGCAAGGTCAACCCGTCGCCTGGAACGACACCAACTTGTTCGTGCTAAAGCGTGCCATGCTCTTTGTCCTCAACCGGGCCAACGGCAAGCATCGATTGTCCACGCGAAACGAGTTTACGAAGTTCACCTACGACGGCGTGTTGCTGGATTTCGCGCCGAGCGCGGCCCCAGTTGCGGACGACAAGATCCTCGTCACGTGCTTGGGCGATAGGCTGGTCGCCTACGATATGCCCGACTGGGAAAAGGCGGAGGCGGAGCTGAAAGGCGCCGTTCGCGAAATCAAGATCCAGGGAGATGAGGAACGGCTGTCCTTGACGGAGCGCCTGGAACGATTCCGACCGGTGCACAAATGGGCCCACACGGAACCAGGCAACAAGTTCGAACAACCCCCGGCGTTGGCGAACGGTGCGATCGCGGCAGTATCTCATTCCGGGCTGATGGTGTTCTTGGAGCGAACTCAAGGACTCGCCTATCTGGACTACAAGTTGAGCGGCGGCGTTAGCGTTGCCATGGGACAGCACGGTCGCGTCTTGTACGTCGGCTCGCAGGACGCCAATCTCTATGCTTGGAACATCGTGAGCGAAGGCTTGGATTGGCGATTTGTAAGCGGCGGCCCCATTATGACTAAACCGGAAGTGACCGACAAGGACGTGTTCTTAGTCAGCGATCGCGCTGGTCTGTACCGGGTGGACCGCGCTTCCGGGCGCGAAGTTTGGCTGAACAAGCAGGCCGAGCGCTTCCTGTCGGCAAACCAGAAATTCGTCTACGCCCGAGACCGGACCGGTCGCCTGCTGGTGCTGGACTATGCCCGCGGCACCACGTTGGCCGCTTACGATATGCGTGATTGGACGATCGCTGTCCCTAATGAATTGACCGATCGCTTCTATCTCGCGAGCCATGACGGCCAAATCCTCTGCCTGCATCATCGCGACCTGGCCACGCCGCAGAAGAACAAGACTTTCGCGCCGAAGATTGTCCTTAAGAAGGAAGAAGAGATGAAGGAGCCGATGGAACCAGTGAAAGAGCCGGAAAAAGAAAAGGAGAAGGAAGAGGAAAAGCCCAAGAACAAGGAAAAAGACAAGGCGAAGGACGATAAAGTCGGCCGGCTTATGATGGACCCTGGCGCGACGCGCTGCTATGTTGTCGCCGCGCCGACGGTATTGCCAACAAACTGGGATCGAAAGGTTGGGGCTGGTCGGTTCCAAAATCTCTCCTCTCCCTTAGGGAGTGGAGTTGGGGGTTAGGAGTGACACTGTGGCGCTGGGCGCTGGCGGTTGGGCTGATCCTGCTGATCGCCTTGCCGTTAGTGCGGCCCTTTGCCGATGCGGGCGACGCCTTGACCGCCGATTGGTCGGCAGATGATGCACCACGTCTTGCTCAACTTTTTCTTCACACGTCGTTGCTTGTTGTCGGCGTCTCGGCAAGCGCTCTTCCTCTTGGCGTGTTTCTCGCTGTGCTGCTGGTTCGAACCGATCTGACGTTGCGCCGAGTGTTTTTGGGCGCGGTTCTGGTCTACCTGTTTCTGCCCGTTCCCTTGCAGGTCTCCGCTTGGCAGGCCATCTTCGGCAACGACGGGTTGCTGCCGCTCTGGTGGTGGGGCAATGCTCCCGGCCGGGCGTGGACCGCGGGTCTAATCCCCGCCGTTTGGGTGCATGCTTGCGCCGGCCTGCCTTGGGTGGTGCTCATCGTCGGCGCCGGCCTGCGCAACGTCGAGCGCGAGCTGGAAGAGGACGCATTGCTGTCACATTCCTATAGCTGGGCGCTTTGGCATGTGACGTTGCCACGCTGTCGCGGCAGCATTCTCGCCGCGGCGCTGTGGCTCGCCCTCTACACTGCGGCAGATGTCAGCGTCACCGACATGTTCCTGGTGCCGACGTTCGCGGAAGAAATCCACACGCGCTTCACGCTTGGGGGCGGCACTGGACTGGCGCAGGCGCTGATCCTGTCCGTTCCTTACCTGGTCGGCGTGTTGGGACTGTTGTTTTGGCTGGTGCCGAGCTTCTCCAAACACATACCATCCTTGCAACTGTCATTCGCCGAGCCGGCGCGTTTTCCTTTGCGACGTCGCGCCTTGTGGTTCACCGTCGCTAGTTTCCTCTGCGTTATCGTCTTCGTGTTACCGCTATTCGGGCTCCTGTGGAAATTGGGATTCGCCGGACGCGCGTGGTCGCTCGGGCATGCCGCACAGCAGTTTGCGAGTGTTGTCCGCCTTTATGGACTCGACGTGCTTTTGCACATCTGCGTTGCCGCGCTCACCGCGTTTGTGACCGTCGCATTGGCGTGGCTGGCGGCGCGCCTGGCCCAAAGCAGCCCGATTTTTGGCATCCTGCTCCTGGCTTTGTGCGGCCTGGCGTTGGCCACGCCGGCGCCGGTCGCCGGCATTGGCCTAAAGGAAACCATTTTCGATCTCGTCCAGCGCTGGTTTGGAACTGCTAGTCCGGCCGAGGCGTCTGAGCCGGGCCTTTGGGCGAGGCTCCTTTACAACGGCCCATCGCCGCTGCCATTGATATGGGCGCATTGCATTCGCTTTTTCCCGGTAGCGTTGGCGATCGTCTGGCCGGCCGTGCGCCTGGTCCCGCAAGAATTGCGTGACCTGGTCCGCTTGGAGCGCTGCGGCCTGTGGACGGAGCTGCGTCACGTGCTCTGGCCCTATACTGCCCGCGCCTTCTGCGCCGCCGTCGCAGTAGTGGTCGCGCTGTCCCTGGGCGAAATCGGCGCCAGCGCACGCGTAGAAACGCCCGGCTGGGAAAACTTCGCTAAGCTGATCTTCGACCGCATGCACTACGGCATCGACGCCAACGTCGCGGCCTTGTCGCTGTTGCTGTTGGGCGAGATACTCGTCCTGTTGGCAGTTGGCAATTCGCTATGGAAAGTCGTTGTTTCCAAATTTCGAAGTGTGCGGGTCTGAAGGGAGTGTTCAAATTCAAAACAGACCAGCGCAACCTATTCCTAACCAAAGGAGACGATCATGAAGATGTTGGCTGTCGTTGGCCTGTGCGCTATTGTCGTTGGATTCCTAAGCATGCCGAATGGTGAGGCGTTGCCTTCCGTTGCAGCGGCCCGACCTAACCAAGCCGGCAAGCACGATCCCGAAGCGCGCTTGCGCGAACTCGGCATTGAACTGCCCAAGTACGTCCGCCCCAACATCCCGATCGCGCCCGTCGTCGTGGTCGGCAACCTGGCGTTTGTTTCCGGCCACACGCCGTCGGGAAAGAACTGGATTGGCCGGGTCGGCGAAGATCTCGACGTCGCCGCGGGCAAGGCGGCGGCCAAAGACGTCGGCGTCCGCATCCTGTCCGCGCTGCGCGAGGAACTGGGCGACCTCAAGCGCGTCCGCCGCGTCGTCAAGGCGTTCGGCATGGTCAATTGCCCGCCCGGCTTCAAGGACCAGCCCGCGGTCATCAACGGCTTCAGCGAACTCATGATCGACGTCTTCGGCAAGGAGCGCGGCACCGGAGCGCGCAGCGCGGTGGGCATGAGTTCGCTCCCCGGCAACGCGGCGGTCGAGGTTGAAGCGATCTTCGAGATAGAAGCCAAACACTAGCCCGACGCGCTAGCGAGGGCGGCGTGCGGGTCGCCCGGACCAAAAAACGCGAATCGCGGTTTCGCATAGAAGCCCGACACGTTGCCGTGTTTTTCATGCGCGTATTCGATTCAACGGCAAATGGCGGCAAGGTATAATGAAGGGACACTGCCCGGGCATTGGGAGCGCGAGGTGGTGTCGGGAATTCGGCTGGCCTCCTGACATCATTAAAGGAGTGGTGAGGGTAGCATTGTGATACAAAACCAGGAAGAACTCACGCTCGTTCGTAAGCAGCTATCGCGGATCGAAGATGCATTGGTATCCTTGCGCGCAAGGCTCAAAAACGAACGCAACTTCGCGATTTACTCCGAAGGCTACGTCGACCAGATCGCCGAACTCAAGGCCGAGATCGACGCCTACCAAAAGGCCGCCAAGAAAAACGGCAAGGACAAAAGACGCCGCGGACGAAAAGCATCGTAATTGCAGCGCGAATACGCACCGGCGGTAGGGAATAGACGGAAGGACCGCCGCTTATTCTGGAGGGTGATCGTCAGGGTATCGGTATGATCTGTAATGACGAAGAACTAAAAGTCATGCGCGAGCAACTCGGACGCGCCGAGCGGGCCCTCGCTTCGTTACGCAGCGAGATTACCAACGAGCGAAACTTCGCGGTTTTTTCGGAAGCCTATGTCGATCAAATTGCCGAACTCAAGGCTGAGATCGACGCCTACCAAAAGGCCGCCAAAAAAAAAACGGTAAAGCGAATGGCAAGGCCAAGAAATCGCCGCGGGCGGAATCCAACCGGAGATTGTGACGCGCCGCCGGTGCCTCGAAACGGAGTTTCAAGGAAGTGCGTTCCCAAACAGGAGTTTGGGAACGAGGTGAACCTTTGAACCCATCGCCGTTGCGCGTTATCTTTGCGCCACTTCCGTGCCTTTACGGCGGGAGGCGGTTCCATGGATTTGTGCGGCGGCCTGATCCTGCTCGCGGTTCTCTTGTTCATGATGGCCGTGTTCGGTCACGGCTTGTGGCTCTTCTTCGCCAAGTTGTTCGAAACTGCCGGTGAACGCGCCCTGGATCAAGATCGGGGACCGCAAGCTCGTCAGCGCTGCGCCGGTTGCGGCACCGCCTTCGCGCACAGCGCGGCATTCTGTCCCAGTTGCGGCATGGATCCCGCGGGTGCCGTGTCCAAAGAGCTACGCGACCTGGAGGCTGCCGCGCGTGAGATTCAAGTCTTGGTGAAGGCCGAGCTCGTGGACGCCACCGCGGGCGAGCAAGTCTATCAGGCAATCGAGAAGCGGCAAGGACAATTGCTGCAAGGCGCTGGCGCGACCCCCGTCGCTGCCCGTCCTTTGTGGCAGCGGCTAGATCATCTACTTTTGCATGGGACTGAAAGACAAAAGTTCACGGCCGAACAGCGCCGGCAAGCGCTGACCTGGTATCGGCAGCTGCCGGAACGCGAGCTGGCATATCTGCAACCTGGGAGTCTGCTCAGTCTGGCGCGCCTGGTCCGCGCGGCTGGCCTGTGCAGCCGGACTCTGCAACTGTATGACCTTTTTCTGAAGAACCATCCGCGCGATGCACAGGCGGCCGAAGTCGCGCAGGAAGCAGGCCGATTCGCCGCCCAAGAACAGCGTGACAGCGCAGCCCAACACTTTTTTGAAATGGCGCTCGGGATGGAGATCACCAAGAGCGATCGCGAGCAAGCAGAAGCAGCGTTGCAACGGCTCGGCTCGGAAGTGATCGTCGCAACGCCTGTGCATCGTCCCGCGCGGAATCAACAAGCAGCGACGATCCCCGTTCCAGAGCCAGGCGAACCCGCCCCTCCGCCTGTGCCCGCGCCGCCGCGGCGAACCTGGGGACAATTGCTTGCCGGATTCATGGAAGAGCGAAACATTCTTTGGGGCGAATTGGTCGGCGGCCTCTTGATCGTCGGTTGCTCCATCGCACTCGTCATCAGTCTTTGGCAGACGTTGGAACAAATCCCGTATTTTCCATTCTTGTTGTTCGCCGGCATTACCTCCGCCTTGTTCGGCGCCGGCTTGTACACGCTCGGTCACTGGAAACTCGAGGCGACCAGCCGCGGCCTCTTGGTAATTGCCTCGTTGCTTGTGCCGCTCGACTTTTTAGTACTGGCCGGACTCTCGCACGGCCGCGTCATGGGACCGTTGAATTGGGCCACGGAAGCCCTGGCCCTGATTGGGTTCGCGGCCATGGTGTATCGCATCGGCGGCATCCTCCTGCACAAGCAAGAGCAAGCCGGCGTTCGTGCCGGCTTGTTCGCGCTCGCGGTAGTTGGGGCGTCGGCAATGCAGTTGTTCGCCCACCATTGGCTTGAACTGGAACAGCCCAACCTTCTGGTGTTCGTATTGCTGAGCATGACGCCGGTTTTCTGTCAAGGCGCGGCGCTCGCGTGGGAGTTGCCCAAATGCCTCCGCGCGAACAGGCTCGAAGCGGAAAGCGCCAACCAGTTGCTGCTTTTTCTGGGCGTGACCTCTTTCGCGGTCGCGACCGCGCTTGGTTTCTTGGTCTATTGGAGCGAAGAACCGCTGCGCACGCTGCAGCATTTGGCCGTGCCCCTGAACCTCGCCGCGTTGCCGCTCGTGCTGGTCGGCGCGCTCGTGCAGCAGAAGGTGGCGGACACTGCCCAGTCGCCCGGCGCTCCAACCTCGCATGGTTCGGAAGCGGAAGCGCAGGGCCTCTCGCCCGGTTTAGCGCGTCTGGTGGGGGGCGTGATCGCGCTCGCGGGCCTTGGCATCTTCGCACTCGCTTTGGCATTGGCCTGGCCGCGGACCATACCGCTCGTACTCGTCGGATTTGGCAGTGCGGCGGCCTTGAGCGGCATTGCGCTCGGCTTCCGGTTGCCCGCGCTGCACGCCGGCGGCATTGTCTTTCTCGTGGCCGGCGCGCTCACAGCGTTTCATGCCTTGCGCGGCGCATGGCCGGACGCAGCGGACGGCGGCCAACTCGTCACCCTGTTTGCCTCACCGCCGAGTGGGAGTCTTTTAGCGATACTGGCTGGGCTCTTGACTCTGTCCGCGGAAATGCTGCTTCGACGTGAACGTCGCGCCGACGCGTTGATCCACGCGGCCGGGGCGGCGGCGTTGGTTGTGCTCGCCTTGGCCCTGGTCAGTGCGCCGGGCGCCGCGCCGTTACGCGCCGCGCTTGTCTACGGCGGCTGCACCGTGCTCACATTCGCGGTCAACGTCCGCTGGCGACATCCCGCGGGCAGTGCGGCAGGGTCGCTCATGCTCCTGGGCGCCCTGGCCAAGGGCTTACGCTGTGTCGCCGTCGCCTGGACGCCGGATCATTTTTGGCTCTGGGTATTCCTTTTACACGCCGGCACGATGCTGCTGGCCAGTTTCGCGCTCGATGCGCTGCTGACCGGCAAGTACTTCCTTCGCCCAAGTACGCCCGAGAAGTCAGAGGAGTCGCCTCTTTGCGCGGAATACATGAGCGCCATTGTTGTGCCGATGCGCCTGTGCGGACTGGTCGTGTCCTTCGTCGCGCTCCTGCCGCTCGCAGGGTATGTCTCGTGGGACACGCTGCCGGCCTGCGCCGCTTTCAGCGTGGGGTTTGCGCTTTTGTGGCTGGTCACGTCGTGGCGATTATTCAACATGCGTTGTTCGCGGCGGGTCAGGCAATGCTGATGGTTGCGGTTCTCTTGGGCGTCACTTTCTGGCTGCGCGATCAGCCCTGGGTGCTGCGCGATCCGCACGGGCTGGTTCACCACAGCAGCTTGCTGAGTTACGGATTGGGTCTTGGCAGTCTCGGCTTGTTTTGGCCAGTGGCGCGGCAGCTTGGACAGGGCCGACAGAGCATGGGGCAACTCTTGAGCCCTGGGTTTCCGACATTGGATCAAGTTGTGTTGTCGGTTCTTATCGCCGGTCAACTGCTGCTTTCGGGCGTGATGATTGTGCCGGAGGTGCTGCGCGAGCTGACGCCGGTCGGAGTTCCACTCGATCCGGGCGCATCCTTGGATCTGTCCAAAGCCTGGCTTCTCGCCGGCGTCTTGACGCTGGCGTGGTTATTCGCGTTTTCCCTCGCCCGGCCCTGGAAAATGACTTTCGAACTGTGGGTATTGGCGGAGACGTTTTTCCTCTTGCTCGCCCATGCCTGGAGCGAATTACAGGCGACGGCGTCGGCTCTGCGTTGGGGCCTGGCGCTTTGGTTTCTCGCCGGTTCGGCGCTGCTTTGGTCGAGGGAGAAACTGCGCCCGTGGTACGTGCGACATGGCGGCGATTGGCTCAAAATGGAACAAGGCATCGGCGATTTTCGATGGTTGCTGTTTCTAGGCACCGTCGCGCCTGTTTTGATTCTGACCGGATGGGTAGCAGTTCTGGGCTTCGCCGGCCACTCTCCCGCCGGACCGGCGGCCGATTCCTGGTTCGCGCAAATCGGCTGGGTTGCGTCGATGGTTGTGCCACTGGGCATGATCGTCGCCGGACTTGTGGGCCATGCGCTCCGCGAAGACAAAGCCGGTTACATTTTTTGGGCGGGTTTGGTTTTGACAGTTACGGTGGCCGGCGGCTATGCGCTGGGAGTTGTATTGGCGCCCGGGATGTTGAGCCCGCCGGAAAGTGTTTTCGCCGTGCAGCTCGGCATTCTGACGTTGGCCGGCTGGGAGCTAGTTTGGCTGTGGAGCGGGCGCTGGCGGCAAGCGCACCTGCAAATCGTCCAATTGGCAATCACATTGGCTGCGTTGGCGGGCGTTCTCGTTCCCGCCGCCATGGAAGTCATTTGGGGTGCGCCTCCTTGGTCCGCGCTCGTGCGCCAAGCGAGCGGAATTGCCGGCTGGCTCGCACTGGGGCTTGCCGGCGCTTCGGCTCTTTGGGTGGCGCGGCTCTGGTTCGCGCGCAGCGCAATTCACGTCGTGGGCAGCGTCGCCACCGCCCTCGCCATATTGGCTGCTTGCGCAATGGCCCGAGGCGATGTTCAGGGCTGGCGCAGTTATCATGTCTTGACCCTGGGCTGGACCCTGGCCGCCCTGTTCTTGCTGGGAACCTCGTGGGCCGGCGCGAGCGCAACGGGCCTGGGCCCTGTGTTCTGGCCGGCGGAACAACGCGAGCGCGTCGTCGCAGTCCTGCGCGAATTCTTCCCCGCGGCCGCCACGCGCCGCTGGGTTGAAGCGCTCGGCCTCGTCGTAGTATTAATGGCGTTGGGCGGCGCGTGGGCCGATCCCGTGCGGCCGTATTGGTCGTGTGCGGCCACCTTGGCAATCAGCGTCTTGTATGGCGCGAGCGCCGTCTGGACGCGCCGGCCCGGTTATGTCTATGCCTCCGGTCTTTTGCTCACCCTTGTCGCTTACCTGATCTGGCAAGCGTGGCTCGTCGATCACATCGGCATCGCGGCGTGGTTCGTGCTTGGTCCGGAAGTCTTCGATCGTTTCGTGTTTTTGCAGATACTCGCGCTGGCGATTGGTTCGTGCATCTGGTCGCTGGTCGAGATTCATCTGGGGCGACGCGAGCCGCCCGTGGACCTTCGGGCGCGCTTCATCCCGTATGCGCACGCGGCGGCGCTGGCGGTCGTCCAGCTCCTCGCAATATTCATTCTGGCGGCGCTATTGGGAAACATCGTTTCTCTCGAGATTATGTTCACGGCGCGATGGTCTGGTGGGCGATGTTGACGACGGCGGCGGCGCTCGCCGTTTGTGCCTGGGACCCCGAAGCACAAGCGTGGGGATTGCCGGCCGCGCCGTTGTATGTCCTGGGCGTCTCGGCCTTGGCGCTAGGATTGCACCAAATGGGCCTGAGCGCGCGCATGCTGGCATGGTCGGCAGCGCTGGGCCTTGCCGCGTACGCTCTGGGTTGGAGCGTGCTCGCGCGACAGGGGCCGCGCTGTTCCAGGATCGCGCGCACTCTACGCATTCCGCCGCGCGTCCAAGGCTGGCTCGACGGCTGGTTCCTTCCCTCTCAAGCGCTGCTCGCCGTCCTCGTCTTGGGATTCAGCGTTTGGATGTGCCTGGATTTCAACAGCGCCTGGCTGCGGTTGGGCGGACCGCTGGCGCTCGTCCTGCTCGCGGGCGCATGTCTGGCTACGTGCTATCCCGCGCGAGCGCACGCGGATGGAAAGAACAGGATCGCCGTTTTGGCGACGTTGACTCTATTGGTTGTCGCCGTCGTCGAAATCGGCTGGGCGCTGCTCGATCCGCAAACGGCGGCGCCCTGGTTGCACCGTCACGTACTCTTGCTCGCCGGCCTGATCCTGTGCGGCTCGGCCTGCTTCGGCATTGCCCTGTCGAAATCGTCCGCCGCCAATCCCTGGATCGACGGCTGCCGGCAAATCTCCTTTTCGTGTTTCGGCATGGCGGCGGCGGTGCTCGGCCTCGTTTTGATTGAAGAGTTTCTCCTTTACGATCCGGCGGCGCGGACGACGCCGATGGCCTGGCCGGCCGTCGCTCTCGTGGCCGGATTGCTCGCCGCGCTTGTCGCCGGCGCTTTATGGCTCGCGCTGTCGCTCGGTAGCCACCTGGAATGGACAGCGCGCAGGCGGCACGCCTGTGTCTGGACGGCGGAAGGATTGGTCGCACTGTTGTTCGTGCATCTAAGGCTCAATCTTCCGGACATCAACCTCACTTACTTCGGCGAGCGCTGGCCGTTCGTGATGTTGACGCTGGGTTTTGCCGGCATCGGCTTCGCTCATTGGTTTCGAAAGCGCGGCTTGGACGTTTTGGCCTTGCCGCTGGAGCGAACGGGCATCGTGTTGCCGCTGGTGCCGTTGGCGGCGTATCTTTTGCGTCCGTTGGCGTCATTCCATGCTTTGCGCGAAGCGCTGCCCGGGGTGCAGCCGCTGTTGCGCTACCTGGACCGCTTGTCGCCGCACTACGGCCAGCACGCGCTTTTGTGGTTTCTCGTCGGCGGACTGTTCGCGCTTTTGGCCGTTTTCAAACGCTCCGCCGGCTGGTCTTTGGTGGCCGCCCTCACCGCTAATTTCGGACTGTGGGTGATCTTCGCCAACACCGAAGCGCTCGCGTTCCTTGTGCATCCGCAGATCTGGCTCGTTCCCGTGGGCGTCATCCTGTTGGCCGCGGAAAATCTCTATCGCGAGCGCTTGTCGGATTCCCAGGCACAGGCAGTCCGCTACCTCGGCCTCCTCACGATCTTCCTCTCGTCCAGCGCCGACATGTTCATCACCGGCGTGGGCCAGTCAGTGCTGCTGCCGATCGTGCTGGCGCTGTTGGCGATTGCCGGCGTCTTGCTCGGCATCCTCTTGCGCGTGCGCGCGTTCCTGTTGCAAGGCGTCGCCTTCTTGTTCCTGGTGGTGTTCGCGCAAATCTGGCACGCCGCGGTGGATCGCGGTCAAACATGGGTCTGGTGGGCCAGCGGCATCGTTCTGGGCGCTGCCATCTTGTCGCTGTTCGGATTATTCGAGAAACGCCGCAATGACGTGTTGCGCGCGCTCAAGGGCTTTCGACAATGGCGCTAATCGGGTTCACCACCCAGACAGATCGAAACCGGTTGACGATTCGGGACAGGAGGGGGTAAGGGCTCACCCGGGGAGATGAGATTCATGACACACTAGCGCGACCTATCTTTTATTTTTTACTGGATTCAGTACTTTTCATGCCAGCACTTCGCGCACCACGTTGCCGTGCACGTCGGTCAAACGGTAATCGCGGCCCTGGAAGCGGTAGGTGAGGCGGGTGTAGTCGAAGCCCAGAAGGTGCAGCCAGGTGGCTTGCAGGTCGTGGACTTGGACGGGGTTTTGGCCAACGTCGAAGCCGAGTTCGTCGGAGGCGCCGTGGATGACGCCGGACATGCGCGACCGCCTGGAACCGAGCCGTCACTCCTTCTTGTCTGCAGCGACGGCGGCTTGTGATCTCTGGTAAATGGGCAGAAAACCGTTGTCGAGTTGGAGGATTGTCAGGTTGCATGCGGTTGCATAGACGGGACCGATGACGCTGCCTGGCCAACTGCCGTCGGCTGCCTGTCGCGCCGCCAGCTTGTCAAACTGCGCCGCGCGATACATCGCGCAGGTGATCCGCTCGGCCGGCGCGGCGTT
>JAKEFD010000104.1 GCA_022616245.1 Gemmataceae bacterium | reverse complement strand
GGCTGCATCGCGGGGGCCATTCTGATCGAAGAATATCGCAACGGACTGCTTGAAGCCGGATTCGCCGCTGTCGAGGTATTGGACTCGGGCGCCGATCTTAATGCCTATGCCAAGATCGAAAATCAAAGCGGCTGTTGCGCGCCTTCGACTTCTTCCGCACTGCCGCTGACGGAGGCAAGTTGTTGTGCACGGCCAGTCCTGGGAGAGCCCTCACTGCACCAACGGCTGGCGGAACTGCTAAGCCGTTACAACGTCAACGAATACGCGGCCAGTGTGAGAGTGTTTGCACTGAAGCCTTCTTGATCGCCCTGCGAATGGACTGCGTGCAGACGCACACATCAACGATGCAATCCATCGAGCGTTGCTCATCAACTGCGCAAAGCCCATTCACCTTTGTCAAATGAACCTGCCAAGCGCGTCGAATCGGCTTAGTGGATTGTGCGCAATTTGCGAAAGCCGACGCGATTCCAAAGACTCTTCTATGTGCGAAACCTGGGCAAGCTCATCAAGTCCGGCTGACTCTTCTGCCGAAATAAAGTCTGTCCACGGCGGGGGGTAGGCAAGTAGGGCAATATGACACACCACAACTCCCCTCGGCCGCAGGCGACTTCTCCTCCTCTACCCAGCGCACTTGATAACACGATTATTCAAGGAGTTCCTCCCATGCCGAAAACCAGCACCGCGCTGCTCGTGGCCATGCTTCTTTGCACCTTGGGCTTGTGGGGCTGCACGCACCAACGAAACGGCGCCAACAACGCCAAGATCCGAGAATTGGAAGCGCGTTACAGCAAGCTGGAGGAGGACTATCGCGTCATCACCAGCGCCAACGACGCCAACCGCAAGAAGATCAGCCTGCTTGAAACCCAACGCGCGGAGCTGAATCAGAAAGTGGACGAACTCCAGACCGCGGTGAAAGAGCGCGACGAACTGAAAAAACAGCTTACGACGCGCACCCAAGAACGCGACGGCATGCACGCGCAGCTCGTGCAATTCGGCAAAGAACTGCAAGACCTGGCCGGACGGATCGAAGCGGCCGCCGCCAACGCCGTGCGCGGCGCCGCCGTCGCCGCCCTGCCCACGGCCCTGCCTGCGTCCCACAAGCCCTAAAGGATCGATCGCTCCCTTGGCAAGAAGCGACGACTCCTCCCGCCCGCAGGAGCAATCCTGCGGGTTTTTTCGTTTATAGCGAATGCGCGGAACCGCAGATGGTCGCGGATGAACGCAGGTTGGCAAGAAGGCGCTGCCAACCGAACTCTCACGAGTTCGGCTACGACTTTGTAGACTGATCTCTTATCCGCGTTCATTTGCGTTCATCTGCGGTTCCAGAGTCCATGTTCGACTTTTATCCCGACTACGAATACACCTTCGCCGCCGTTCAGCTCGTCGCCTTCATGCTCGCCATGGGCGCCAAGCTGCATTTGGCCCAATTCAAGCACGTCTTGCGCCAGCCGCGTTCCTTTCTCGTCGCCCTGGCCGGCCACTTGTTCGTCATGCCGCTCGTCGCTCTTGCGGTCAGTCGCCTCTTCCAACTCGAAGCCGGCATCGCCGTCGGCCTCATTCTTGTCGCCGCCATGCCCGGCGGCACCCTCGCCAAGATCTTCACCTATTTCGGACACGGCAACGTTGCTCTTGCCATCGTGCTCAGCGTCGTCTCCACTCTCTTGACCATTGTCACCGTGCCGCTGCTCCTACGGCTTTTGACCGCGGGACTCGCCGAAGATCTCGATTTGCCAATCGAGACGATCATTCGCGAAGTGATCCTCTTCCTCTTGTTGCCATTAGGCGTCAGCATGCTTCTTTGCCCGCGTTTTCCTTTCTTGCGCGAACTGTTTGCGACGTGGGGCGTGCGCCTTGGCCTCGTCATCGTGGTCATCATGGTCGTCGGCTCCCTGGGCAGCGGCCGCATCGAGCCCGGCGCCTATGGCTGGCGCGCGCAGTTCGCCATAATCGTTTTCTGCGTGCTGGGCCAACAACTCGTACAAGTCCCGTTCTACGTCATGCGCTGGTCGCGCGTGGACCGCATGGCCGCCGGCATGGAAGCGACGATGCGCAACATGAATCTCGCTCTTCTGCTCTACGCTTCGCTTTTCGCCGGCAATCCGCATATCGGCCGGGAGGTGCTGTTCGTCATTCTGTATCACGCTGCTGCCGCCATGGTCGCCGGCTTGCCTCTGGCATTGCGGCACCGGCGGATTCACAAACGGGAACAGCGACACAGCCGGACCGATAGCAAGTAGCGTGCATGCGCCAGCGTGCCCGATCTCACCCCTTCACGGCGCGCCGGCCAACCCGTATCCTGCCCTTGGCATTCCTCGTCACACGTGGAGCAATTCGGCATGTCCAAAAAACTGGTCGTGTTGGCCGGACCGGACGAAGGGAGCGTTTTCGAAGTCGGCTCCGAAGTAATGCACATCGGCCGTAGCCGGGCCGCCGACGTCCACCTCATCGATCCGCATTCTTCACGCGTCCATTGCCAGTTACAGCCGGACGGAGACTTATTACGGTTGGAGGATTTCGACAGCGCCGGCGGCACGTATGTCAACGGCAAACGTGTCGCCAAACACAACCTCCTGCCCGGCGACATCATCCGCATCGGCAACACGCGGCTGCAATACGTTGTCGATCTTTCTGAGCCGCCGCCGGCGACTCCTCAAGGCGTGCCCATCGCCCAGCCTGTGGGCGCCAAGGTGACCGCTCCTTGGGCACAGGAACTACCGGGCAATTCGGTCTCGCACTACAAAGTCGGCGCGCTGCTGGCCAAAGGCAAATCCGGCTATGTATTTCACGCCCGCGATACGCGCCGCAATCTCGCCGTCGCGCTCAAAGTTCTGGACCCTTCCTACTCCGAGAAAGAAGAAGCGGTCGAGCGCTTCGTGCAAGCGCTGAAATCGGTGTTGCCGCTCAGGCACCCAAACCTCGTCAAGGTTTTCGGCGCGGGCAAGACCGGTCCCCATTGCTGGGTTGCTATGGAGTATGTCCGCGGCGAAAGCCTGGCCGCCGTGATCGCCCGCATTGAAACCGCAGGCATGCTCGATTGGCGGCAAGTGCTCAAGTTCGGCATCCATTTAGCGCGGGCTTTGGAATATGCGCATGCCAAAAAGCTTTTTCACGGCAGCGTGACGCCGCAGAACATTCTCGTCGGCCCCGACTTGTCCCAGACGAAGCTTACCGATCTCAGGCTCGCCGCCGCCGTCGAAGACGATCCGACCAAGCCCATTTCCGCGGCCGGCGTCCCTTCCGAACAGCTTTCGTACATGCCCCCCGAGCGCACCCACGGTCCGGCCAGCCCCTTTGACAGCCGCGCCGACGTCTACAGCTTGGGCGCCACACTTTATGCGATGTTCACGGGCCATCCGCCGCTGCAAGCCTCCACGGTTGAAGAACTGATCCGCATGATCCGTCTCGAATCACCCATTAGCCTACGCTCGCACCAGCTGGGCGTGCCCGACGCGCTCGAACTCATCACTTTGCGCATGCTGGCCAAGCGCCCCGAGGACCGATTTCAATCCGGCCGCCAGCTGCTTCGGACGTTTGAAGCCTTCGCGCGCAGCCACAACCTGAGCGTTTGAAATAAACAGCGGCGCGGCTTTTTGCTCAATCGCGTGGTACAGTAAGCTGCACGTGGGGCCTGTAGCTCAACGGCAAAGCAGGGGACTCATAGGGCAAAAAGAATTCAAAAACTCCGGAAATACCAATTGGAGGTCTTTGACCAAAACGGCCGTTTTGCACGCATCGATTCACGCCGAGGGGGCTGTGCTTGCGCTGTGGGTGGGGCTTAATGAGCCGAGAACGGAATCGGAGTCGAATCGTCTCTGCGGTTGCCGGTTGCTAACTTGCGTCAAAATTCTCCGATCCCTGAGTTTTTTGCTACGGTCCGCCAAGATAATCCGCCTTTCATCATAAGGGCATGTGCGCTTTTTCTGTGATCAAGTTGTGGTTTGCAGCGAGAATGCCAGGTTTTGTCGCGGAAGCTTCGCTTTACTACAACTAGCTTCGCGGGTTCGAGCCCAACCATAAGCCGAGTAGTTGATTCCGTAAACGGAAACCGACAAAGCTCGTCGCGACGCTGAATGACTTTGTAGATAGCAGGGTCGGCGCGCTCAATCTCCTTAAGTCGCGCGGAAGCTTCTAAACCTACCCCCTTGCTTGGCGTCAGCTGGGCTCGGCGCTTGACCGGCAGTTGTTTGCATGAACGAGCTCACTCGGATACTCTGTGCTGCCGAGCAAGACGAGTCAACCGGCGCCGAACAATTGTTGCCTCTGGTCTACGACGAGTTGCGCAGACTGGCCGCGCAGAAGTTAGCTCAGGAGTCGCCGGGCAATACCCTCCCACCCACAGCATTGGTTCACGAGGCCTACCTGCGGCTAGTCGCCAACAGCCCAGAGCCGACCTGGGACAACCGCGGCCACTTCTTCGCGGCCGCCGCTGAGGCTATGCGCCGTATACTGGTTGAGAACGCCCGCCAGCGTGGGACCCTTAAGCGCGGCGGTGATCGTGTGCACGTCAATGTCGAAGAAAATCCGGTGACGGCCCCCGAAGTCCGGGAGGACCTGCTGGCGCTGGACGAGGCCTTAGCCAAGCTCGCCGCCGCCGATCCGCAGGCGGCGAAGCTCGTGCAACTGCGTTACTTCGCGGGCCTCGCGCTCCCCGAAGTCGCTCAGATTCTTGGCATTTCCCCGCGCACGGCCGATCGCCTTTGGGCTTTCGCCCGGGCGTGGCTGCACCAGGAGATTGAAGGCGGCTAACCACGCCGGACGCCAGAAATCCGTCGCCAGGAATCGTGGCGTGATCCCGTCCTTGATTTCGCATTGGTAAACAGACAGTCTGCGTGCGCGCGGGGCCCGGCGTCTGAGGAAGCTATGACCGAACGCGAGATTTTTTTTGCCGCGCTGGATAGAGGCGATACGGCCGAACGGATGACTTATCTCGCCCAGGCCTGCGCCGGCGACACGGCCTTGCGCCGGCGCGTCGATGCCCTGCTGGGCTCCCACGAGACGGCGGGCGACTTCATGGACGTGCCGGTCGTCGAACAGCTCGGGGACCATGGCGGCCAGACGCTGGACGGTCAGGCACTCGACTTCCTCACGCCGTCACAGAAGCCGGGCTCGCTGGGCCGGCTTGATCATTTCGAGGTCCTGGCCGTGGTGGGCATGGGCGGCATGGGCATCGTCCTCAAGGCGTTCGATGAGAAGCTTCAGCGCGTAGTTGCCGTCAAGGTGTTGGCCCGGCACTTGGCTGCCAGCGGCACGGCCCGCAAGCGCTTTATCCGCGAAGCGCAGGCCGCCGCCGCGGTTTCGCACGACCACGTGATCGCCATCCACGCCGTGGAAGACGCCGGCCCGGTTCCATACCTGGTGATGGAGTTCATCGACGGGCCCTCGCTCGAAGCCAAGCTCCGCAGGGACGGACCGCTGGAAGTCAAGGAGGTCTTGCGCATCGGCATGCAGATCGCCGCCGGCTTGGCCGCCGCCCACAGGCAGGGGCTGATTCACCGCGACGTCAAGCCGGCCAACATCCTCTTGGCCAACGGCGTTGAGCGCGTCAAGATCACCGACTTCGGCCTGGCCCGCGCCGTCGATGACGTCAACCAGTCCCAGTGCCGCATCGTTGCTGGGACGCCCGATTACATGTCGCCGGAGCAGGCCAACGGCCAGCCGGTGGATCACCGCTCGGACTTGTTCAGCCTGGGCAGCGTCCTTTATGCCCTTTGCACGGGACGCTCGCCGTTTCGCGCGGGCAGCACGCTGGCGGTCCTCAAGCGCGTGGGGGCGGACAGCCCCCAGCCGGCGCACGAAATCAACGCCGACGTGCCCGCATGGTTGGAAACGCTGCTGAACCAGTTGCACGCCAAAGATCCGAGCGACCGTTTTCAGACGGCTGCCGAAGTGGCCGACTTGCTCAGTCACCACTTGACAAAGTTGCAACAACCGAACTGGAGCGCGCCGCCTCTTGCGGCAACCGGAAAATCGAGCATCGCAGACCACGGCGCAAGCACGCGCGGGCGGCTCGTCCGACCGTTGGTCCTCTTTCTGCTACTGGTGTTCGGCAGCCTCGCCGGCTACCTCATCTTCCGCAACCCAACGGGGGCGCCCGCAGTCGCCGGGCCCATCCGCGTGGGCATTTTGCATTCACAAACCGGCACCATGGGCGCCAGCGAATCGGCGGCCATCGACGCCACCCTCTTGGCCATCGATGAGATCAACCAGAGCGGCGGCCTGCTCGGGCGCCCGATTGAACCCGTCGTGGTCGACGGCATGTCCGATTGGCCGACTTACGCTCGCGAAGCCGAGCGGCTCATCACCGCCGAACGGGTGTGTACCATCTTCGGCTGCTGGACCTCGGCGAGCCGCAAGGCCGTCACTCCGGTTGTCCAGAAGCGCGATCACCTGCTCATTTATCCCATGCAGTACGAAGGGTTGGAGCTCTCGCCCAATATCGTGTACACGGGGGCCGTCCCCAACCAACAAGTGACGCCTGCGGTGTGTTGGTGTTTGAGTCACCTGGGCAAGCGCTTTTTCATCGTCGGCTCCGACTACCTCTGGCCGCGGGCGACCAGTGAAGTCATCCGCGACCTCGTGGCGGAATGGGGCGGGGAGATCGTCGGCGAGGAGTATTTGCCGCTGGAGAGCGCGGACGTTGAAGCGGTCGTTCGGAAAATCCACGAGACCAATCCGCAGGTGATTCTCGAGATGGTCGCCGGCGACAGCAAAGTGGC